>JAXDHQ010000256.1:0-25918 GCA_034664395.1 Solirubrobacteraceae bacterium
GCGCCGCGAGGGTGGCGACCGCGGCCCCCGGCGTGACGGTGGCGGCGGCGGCGACCGTGGCCCGCGTGGCTCCGGCCGCCCGCGCCACGGCTCCGGCCGCGATCGCGACTAGCAGTTGCATCAGTCCCACCGACTGACCGTCCTGCCCTCGGGGGTGCGAGTCGTCACCGAGCGGATGGAGTCCGTTCGCTCGGTGGCCCTGGGGCTGTGGATCGGCACGGGCTCGTCCATCGAGGACGAGCCCGAGGCCGGGCTCAGCCACCTCGTCGAGCACATGCTCTTCCGCGGCACGAGCCGCTACGCGTCGTTGGAGATCGACCAGATCTTCGACGCCATGGGCGCCGAGCTCAACGCGGGCACGGGCAAGGAGACCACCTCGGTCTACGCCCGCGTCCTGGATCGCCACCTCGACCGCGCGCTCGACGTGATGGCCGACATGGTCTGGCGCCCCGGCTTCGACGCCGGCGAGCTCGAGTCCGAGCGCGAGATCGTGCTCGAGGAGATCGCCATGTACGAGGACGACCCCCAGGACAAGGTCTTCGACGTCCTCGGCGAGGCGGTCTTCGGCGGCCATCCGCTCGGCCGCGCGATCATCGGCCGCGCCGACGTCGTGGCCGGGGCGGACGACGCGACGCTGCGCGCCTTCCACGCCGGGCGCTACGTCCCCTCCAACGTCGTCTTCGCGGCCGCCGGCTCGGTCGACCACGACGCGCTGGTCGAGCTCGTCCGGCGCGCCGGCGCCGAGCGCGAGGGCGGGGTCGCCCCGCCGCTCCCCGGGCCGCCCGACCGGCAGCCCGCGCGCGTGCGCTTCTTCGCCAAGGAGACCGAGCAGTACCACGTCTGCCTGGGCGCGCCCGGACTGGCGCGCGACGACGAGCGGCGCTTCGCCCTGCGCGTGCTGGACAACATCCTCGGCGGCACGTCGTCCTCGCGGCTGTTCCAGGAGGTGCGCGAGCGCCGCGGCCTCGCCTACAGCGTCTACTCGTTCCAGTCGCTGTACGCCGGGACGGGCCAGGTCGGCCTGTACCTCGGCACGCGCCCGGACAACGTCGCGCGCGCCCTGCGCGTCGTCGCCGATGAGCTCGAGCGCTTCCGCGCCGAGCCGGCCACCGACGACGAGCTCGAGCGCTCCAAGGAGAACGTCAAGGGCCGGGTCGTGCTCGGCCTGGAGTCGACCGTCGCGCGCATGAACCGCCTCGGGGCCTCGGTCCTGGGCGACGTCCCGCTGCTGAGCGTCGACGAGGTCATCGAGCGCATCGACGCGGTGACGATCGACGAGGTGCGCGAGCTGGCGGTCGAGCTGCTCGACCCCGAGCGCCTGAGCGCCGCCGGGATCGGCGAGGACGAGTCGACCTTCCGCTCCGCGCTGGAGCCCCTGTCGGGGGCGCTCGCCGCATGATCCGCGTCGGTGTCGCGGGCGCCGCCGGGCGCATGGGGGCGACCGTGTGCGAGGCGGTCGAGGGCGCCGAGGACCTGCAGCTCGCCGGCCGCGCCGACCCGTCGCTGGGCGTCGCGGTGGCCGACATCCTCGGCGACTGCGACGTCGTGGTCGACTTCACCACGCCGCAGACCGCGCTGGGCAACGCGCTGGAGTGCCTGCGGGCCGGCGTGCATGTCGTGATCGGGACGACCGGCTTCGACCCCGAGCCGCTGCGGGGCGAGTCCGGCGCGAACGCCTTCATCGCCCCGAACTTCGCGATCGGCGCCGTGCTCATGATGCGCTTCGCCGCCGAGGCGTCGCGCTACATGGCCAAGGCCGAGATCGTCGAGCTGCACCACGACCGCAAGCTCGACGCGCCGAGCGGCACCGCGGCGCGCACGGCCGAGCTCATGGATGGCGAGGTGCCGATCCACTCGGTGCGCCTGCCGGGCCTCGTGGCCCATCAGGAGGTCATCCTCGGCGACGTCGGCCAGACGCTGACGATCCGCCACGACTCGACCGACCGCACGTCGTTCATGCCCGGCGTGCTGCTCGCGGTGCGCCGCGTCGCCGACCTGCCCGAGTCGCCGACCGTCGGGCTCGAGCACCTGCTGTGATCCGGGCGGCCACGGTCGCCGACGTCCCGCAGGTCGCCCGGTTGCAGGCGCGGGCGTGGAGGCGCGCCTACGCCGACGTCGTCGACCCCGACGCGATGCCGGAGCCTTCGCTGTTCGAGGAGCGCTGGCGCACGCGCATGGCCGACGGCGAGCGCGAGGCGTGGGTCTTCGATCAGGACGGGATCGTCGCCGGCTTCGTCATGGTCGGTCCCAGCGGCGTGCCCGGCGGCGAGGGCGAGCTGCACGCCCTCTACGTCGATCCGGCGGCGCAGGGCGCCGGGGTGGGCAGCGCCCTGCTCGACCACGGCGAGGACCGCCTGCGCGCCGCCGGCCACGCGCGGGCCGGGCTGTGGGTGTTCGACGCCAACGCGCACGGGCGCGAGTTCTACGAGCGCCGCGGCTGGGTGGCGGTCGGCGAGCCGGTCCGGCACGAGGGCTGGGCGGCGCCGGGGCTGCGCTACGAGCGCGATCTATGAGCGTCCTCGTCGCCATCACCGACCACGCCGTCGAGCGCTTCCGCCAGCGCGTCGGCGGGCGCTCGGGCGAGGTCGACGCGCGGCCCGAGATCGCCGCGCGGGTCACCCGCGCGTGGGAGGCGGGACGGGTCGACGCCGATCCGCCCCCGGGCGCGACGGGCGCCCGCGGCTCGGTCTACGTCCGCGACCTCGTCGATCGCGCCCTCGTCTTCGTCTGCCGCTTCGACCCCGCCGCCAACGAGGTGGTCGTCGTGACGCTGTGGGAGGCCGCGGGCGGACCGGTCCCGCCGCGCGTCGAGCGGCGCTGGACCGACGCGTTGCGCCGCCGGACCCGCTGAGCTACCTTCGGACGCGGATCGTCCCGCCACCGAAGGAGGCGCCGCTCTTGGCCTTCACGATCCATCTTCTCGTCGTCGCCAACCGGACCGTCGACTCTCCGGAGCTGCTCGAGGCCATCCGCGAGCGCGCCGGCCGCGGCCCGGTCCGCGCCACGCTGCTCGTGCCGTGCGCGTGGTCGGAGCGCCCGGATGCCGAGGCGCGCGTGCAGGGCGCGGTCGAGGCCCTCGCCGCCATGGGCGTTCCCGCCGAGGGCCTGCTCGGCGACAGCGACCCGATCGTCGCCGTGCAGGAGGCCTGGAATCCCGGCCGCTACGACGAGGTCGTGGTGTCGACCCTCACCGAGGGCTCCTCGCAGTGGCTGCAGATCGACCTGCCCCACCGGGTGGCCAAGCTGACCGACTGCCAGGTCCGCCACGTCGCCGTGCCGCTGCGCCGTCCGGCCGCCCGCGTCGCGGCGCCGGCGCCCGCCCCCAAGGGCAGGCTCGAGTCGCTGCTCTCGCTCATGCGCTCGGCCACGCGCAGGCGCGCCGCCTGACGGTCGCTACAGCGCCACGAGCTCGGCCAGCCGCGTGTGCCGGGCGTGCGCGTCGCGGCGCCCGAGCGCGGCCGCCAGCGCGGCCTGCTCGCCGACGACGACGCAGACGCGCTCGGCGCGGGTGACCGCGGTGTAGGCGAGGTTGCGCGTGAGCATGAGGTGGTGGCCGCGGTGCAGGACGACGACCACCGCCGGAGCCTGCGAGCCCTGCGCCTTGTGGACCGACACGGCGTGGCCGAGGCGCATCGTGTCGAGCTCGGCGACCGGCAGGGTCAGGCGCCGCCCGTCGTCGCAGGCCATCAGCACGCGATCGCGCTCGTCGTCGTGATGCTCGAGCACGCCCATCTCGCCGTTCATCAGCTCGCGCTCGTGGTTGTTGCGGGTCTGCAGGACGCGGTCGCCGACGCGCAGCGAGGTGCCGCCGATGGCCGGCCCGTCGGGGTTCAGCCGCGCCCGGAGCCGGGCGTTGAGCTCGTCGATGCCGGCCGGGCCGCGGTGCATCGGCGCGACGACGAGGACGCCGGCGCGCGGATCGAGGTCGTAGTGCGCCGGGAGCCGCTCGGCGGCCAGCGAGACGACCTCGTCGCGGATCGCCTCCGCACCGGAGCGCTCGACGAGGAAGAAGTCGCGCACGTCGTCGGGACCGGCCGCCGCCGGCGGGCGCTCGCCGCGGTTGATCGCGTGCGCGGCGCGGACGATCAGCGAGCGCGCCGCCTGGCGGAAGACCTCGGTCAGCCGCACGACCGGCACGCGGCCGGACGCGATGAGGTCGTCGAGCACGCGCCCGGGACCGACGGGCGCGAGCTGGTCGACATCGCCCACGAGCAGGACGTGGGTCCGCGGCCCGACGGCCCCGAGCAGCGCCTCGGCGAGCGTCACCGACAGCATCGACGCCTCGTCGACCACGAGCACGTCGGTGCCCGGGATCGGGTCCTCGGGCCCGCGCGTGAACCCGGCCGGCGGCTGCGGGCTCCACTCCAGCAGGCGGTGGATCGTCGTCGCCGGCGCGCCCGTGAGCTCCGACAGCCGGCGCGCCGCCTTGCCGGTCGGCGCGCACAGGCGCACGGTGCGGCGCTCGGACTGCAGCAGGTCGACGAGCACGCGCATGACCGCGGTCTTGCCGGTCCCGGGCCCGCCGGTGAGGATCGCCAGGCGGCGGTCGAGCACCGCCTGCACGACCGCCCACTGGTCGTCGGTGGGAACGAAGCCGCCGGTCGGGCGCGCCGGCTCGCGCAGCCGCAGCCGCGGCTCGTCCTCGATCAGCGCGCGCACGTGGCCCGCCAGGCGGCGCTCGATCGCGTGCATCGCGGGATGGAAGACGCGCCCGTCCTCGACGACCAGGCGCCCGCGCGCGGCGAGGTCGTCGATGCGGTCCTCGGGGTCGGCGCCGAGCAGGCGCCGGGCGCGCTCGGCCAGCTCGGCGCGGGGGAGGTGGCAGTGGCCGTCGACCTCCGCCTCGCGCAGCGCGTGGCGCAGGCCGGCGTCCAGGCGCCCCGGCGAGTCCGGCGGCGTGCCCAGCGCCTGCGCCAGCGCGTCGGCCGTCGCGAAGCCGATGCCGTCGAGGTCGGTCAGCCCGTAGGGGTCGGTGCGCAGGGCGTCGATCGCGTCGGCCCCGTAGGCGCGGTAGATGCGCGCCGCGACCGCGGCCGGGACCCCGTGCTCCTCGAGGAACAGCCGCACCGCGCGCAGCGCGCCCTGGTCCTCCCACGAGCGCACGGCCGGCCCGATCCGAGCGCGGCCGATGCCCGGGACCTCGTGCAGCGTGCGCTGCGGATCGCGGTCGATGGCCGCCAGCACGTCCGCCGGGCCGTGACGCTCCAGCAGCCACGCGGCGCCGCGCGGGCCGACGTGCTTGACCGAGCCAAGGTAGGCGAGCAGCGCCTGCTCGCTGGCCGGCTCCTGGACGCGCGTGCGCTGGGCGACGAAGCGCCAGCCGTGCTTGGCATGGCGCTGCCAGGCGCCCTCGACGTCGACGGACTCGCCCTCGTGGACGTGGTCCAGCGCGCCCACGAGCACGACCTCCTCGCCGTCGTCGGTGACGCCGGCCAGCACGGCGAACGCGCCGTCGGGCGCCCGCCAGCGCACGGCGGCCACCTCGACGCTGAGCGCGCGCTGATCGGGGTCGAAGGGCTCCACCGGGCGAAGGTAGCGGCCGGCCCGGCGCCCCGCCGCGGCCCTGACCGCCACCGCGTGTGGGATGATGGCCGCAGTGCCGGGGCTCGGGTCAGTGATCACAGCGATCGTCACGCCGTTCGACGACCAGCTCGAGGTCGACGAGGCGGCGTTCGTCGACCTCATGGCGCATCTGGCGCGCCACGGCTCCGACGGCTTCGTCGTCTGCGGGACCACCGGCGAGGCGCCGACCCTCGAGGACGACGAGCACCTGCGCCTGGTCGAGCTCGCCGCGGCCGAGCGCCCGGAGGGCACGACGATCATCGCCGGGGCCGGCTCCAACGACACGCGCCACGCCTGCCACATGACCGAGCGGGCGACCGAGCTGGGCGCCGACGCGATCCTGTCCGTGACGCCGTACTACAACAAGCCCAACCGCCGCGGCGTGCGCCGCCACTACGAGGAGATCGCGCAGGCGACCGACCGGCCGATCGTCCTCTACAACATCCCCTCGCGCGTCGTGGTCGACCTGCCCAACGACTTCCTGGCCGAGCTCGCGCAGATCGACGGCGTCGAGTACGTCAAGCAGGCCAACAACGACAACCTCGCGCCGGTCGACGGCCTCGGGCTCTACGCCGGCAACGACGAGATCTTCGCCCGCACGCTCGACATGGGCGGGGTCGGCGGGATCCTCGTCGCCAGCCACCTCGTGGGCGACGAGATGCGGCGGATGGTCGACGAGCCCGACCAGCGCGCCGAGATCGACGCCCGGCTCCAGGACGTCTGGAAGGCGATGGGCGTGACGACCAACCCGATCCCGGTCAAGGCGGCGCTGAACATGCTCGGCCACCGGGTCGGGGGCCTGCGACTGCCGCTCGTCGAGGCCGACGAGGACGAGCGGTCGTCCGTCCGCAGGGTCCTCGAGCACCACGGCCTCCTTCAGACCGCCGGGGCGTAGCGGGTGGCAAACGGGAAGTTGCGGGTCCTGCCCCTCGGGGGCCTGGGCGAGATCGGTAAGAACATGACGGTCGTCGAGTACGACGGGCGGATCGTCGTCGTCGACGTCGGGCTGCGCTTCCCGACCGCCGAGATGGTCGGGATCGACCTCGTGCTGCCCGACTTCAGCTACCTGCGCTCGCGCATCGACGACATCGAGGCCATCGTCGTCACCCACGGCCACGAGGACCACCTCGGCGCGCTGCCGTGGGTCCTGCGCGAGCTGGCGGTGGACATCCCCGTCTACGGCGGCCCGCTGACGATGGCGATGGCGCGCTCCAAGCTCGACGAGCACCGCCTGCGCGAGGTCGACGTCAACGACGCGCGCGACGGCGACCGGATCGAGCTCGGCCCGTTCGAGGTCGAGCTCGTGCACATGACCCACTCGATCCCCGACGCGTCCGGCGTCGCGCTGCACACGCCGCTGGGGACCGTGCTCGTCACCGGCGACTACAAGTTCGACCAGACGCCGGTCGACGGGATCCCGGCCGACATGGGCCGGCTGGCGGAGCTCGGCCGCGAGGGCCTGCTGCTGCTGTGCGGCGACTCGACCAACGCCGACCGTCCCGGCTTCTCGCCGTCGGAGGCGATCGTCGGTCCCAAGCTCCACGAGCAGTTCCTGAGCTGCGAGGGGCGGATCGTCGTCACGTGCTTCGCCTCGAACATCCATCGCGTCCAGCAGGTCATCGACGCCGCCGCCGCCCACGGGCGCAAGGTCGCGCTCGTCGGGCGCTCGATGCGCAAGAACGTCAACATCGGGCGCTCGCTGGGCCACATCCAGGTGCCCGAGGGGATCCTCGTCCCGCCGCGCGAGCTCGACGACTGGCCCGACGAGAAGCTCGTGATCATCTCGACCGGGTCGCAGGGCGAGCCGCTGAGCGCGCTGCGGCGCATGGCCCACCGCGACCACCCGCAGGTCGAGCTGCATCAGGGCGACACCGTCCTGTTCAGCGCCACGCCGATCCCGGGCAACGAGCGCGCGGTCAACGAGACGATCGACCGCCTGTACCACATCGGCTGCGACGTGATCACGACGCGCGACGCGCCGATCCACGCGTCCGGGCACGGCTACGCCGAGGAGCTCAAGCTCATGCTCAACCTCGTGCGCCCGCGCTACGTCATGCCCTTCCACGGCGACCACAAGCGCATCCACCTGCACGGGCAGCTCGCCGAGGCGGTCGGCATCGAACCGGCGGCGATCTTCAAGGGCGAGAACGGCCTGCCGCTGGAGATCGACCAGCGCGGCGCCCGCTTCGGCAGCCCCGAGCGCTCGGGGATGATCTTCGTCGACGGCGTCGACATCGGCGATCCCACCGACGTGGCGCTGCGCGACCGGCGGATGCTCTCGGCCGACGGCATCTTCGTCGTCGTGGCGACGATCTCCGAGCAGGACGGCTCGTCGGTGGCCGAGCCCGAGGTCATCCTGCGCGGCGTGCCGTACCCCGACGACGCCGAGAAGGTCCTCGACGAGATCCGCGCCACGGTCGACGCGTCGCTGGCGCGCGCCGCGCGCGAGGAGATCCGCGAGATCGACCTGCTCCAGCAGGTCCTGCACGACGACCTCGCCGAGTTCGTCTACGAGCGCCTGCGCCGGCGGCCGATGGTCCTGCCGGTCGTCGTCGAGGTCTAGACGCCCTACACGGGCGCCGGCTCGGCCGGCGGCGCCGGCGAGGCCACGGGCGCCCGCGGCAGGCGCACCACGAAGCGCGCGCCCGGCCCGGCGTCGGCGAGCTCGACCGTCCCGCCGTGCGCCTCGGCCACCGCGCGGACGATCGAGAGGCCCAGGCCGCTGGACGAGCCCCGGTCGCCGGTCCCGCGAACGAAGCGCTCGAAGATGCGCTCGCGCAGCTCGGGCGGCACGCCGGGGCCGTCGTCCTGGACGCTGAGCACGACCTCGCCGTTCTCGGCGGCGACGCGGGCGCGGGCGCGCGTGCCCGCCGGCGTGTGGCGCAGCGCGTTCTCCATGAGGTTCAGCGCCATCCGGTAGAGCTCGTCGCGGGCGCCGTCGACCACTGCCTCGTCGGTCTCGACGATGAGCTCGTGACCCTCGGCCATCGGGCCGAGCTCGGCGGCCGCCTCGACGAGCACGCGGCCGAGGTCGGTCGGTCCGTGCGGCTGGTGGCGGTTGGCGTCGGCGCGGGCGAGCAGGAGCAGGTCGCCGACCAGGCGGCGCATGCGCTGCGACGAGCGCAGGGCCGAGCGGGCGGCCTCGCCGCGCTCGCCGTCGAGCACCTCGGAGAGCAGCTCGAGGTTGGCCAGGATCGAGGTCAGCGGCGTGCGCAGCTCGTGCGAGGCGTCGGCCACGAACTGGCGCTGGCGCGACAGCGTCGCCTCGGTCTCCTCGCGCGACGCCTCCAGCGAGTCGAGCATCTCCTGCAGCGTCCGCGCCAGCTCGGCGACCTCGTCGTCGGTCCGCGGCACCGGGACGTGGCGGCTGGGGTCGCGCGTGGCGGCGATCGTCCGGGCGGCCGACGTCAGCTCCGTGATCGGCGACATCGCGCGGCGGGCCAGGATCAGGCCCGCGACCAGCGCCATGCCGCCGCCGAGCAGGACGCCGAGCAGCAGGAACAGGCGGACGCGGTCGACGGTCGCCTCGACGTCCTTGATCGGCCGCGCGTACTGGATGACGACGGTCACCGAGCCGCCCCGCCGCAGGCCGGTGGGGTGGACCGCCGCCAGGCGCGCCTCGACCCGATAGCCGGCCACCGTGGCCGTGCTCGGCACGTGGGGCGGGCGGCCGAGGTTGGGCGCCTTGTCGGTCTCGGCGAAGATCGAGCCGTCGGTCGGGTTGAGGATGCGGATGGCGGCGTTCTTGCTCGCCACGATGTCCAGCGGCGTGTTGACGATCACCGGCGGCTGGTGGCGGAAGTCGAGCGTGAGGTCGAGGCCGTCGCGCAGCTTGTCGACCGACGCGGCGATCTCGTTGTTGAAGTCGGCGCGGATGCGGGCCGTGGTCGTCTGGTAGACGCCCACCGCGAAGACCGACAGGATCAGCAGCGTCAGTCCCGCCGAGGTCAGCGCCAGGCGCCAGCGGATGGCGACGCGGTCAAGCACGCAGCACGTACCCGGCGCCGCGGATCGTGTGCAGCAGCCGTGGCTCGCCGCCGGCCTCGAGCTTGCGGCGCAGGTTGGAGACGAAGACCTCGATGGTGTTCGTCGTGGCGAACGGGTCGTAGCCCCAGACCTCCTCGAGCAGGCGCTGGCGGGGCACGACGATGCGCTCGTTGCGCATCAGGTACTCGAGCAGCTCGAACTCGCGCTGGGTGAGCTCGATGGCGCGCTCGCCGCGGTGGACCTCGTGGGTGTCGGGGTTCAGCGAGAGGTCGCCGACGACGACCGAGGCGCTGCCGCGCGGGGGGCGGCGGCGCAGCAGCGCGCGCAGGCGCGCCAGCAGCTCCTGGCGCTCGAACGGCTTGACCAGGTAGTCGTCGGCGCCCGCGTCGAGGCCCTCGACGCGCGCCTCGAGGGCGTCGCGGGCGGTGAGCATGAGGATCGGCACGTCGTCGCCGCGGCGCAGGCGCCGGGCGACCTCCATGCCGTCGAGCTTGGGCAGGCCGAGATCGAGGATCACCAGGTCGGGTCGGAAGGCGGCCGCGTGGTCGAGCGCCGTCTCGCCGTCGCCGGCCAGGCGCACCTCGTAGCCCTCCAGGCGCAGCGAGCGCTGGAGCGCCTGGGCGATCTCCTCGTCGTCCTCCACGACGAGCACACGGGGGTCGCGGCCGCTGGCGTTCATGGGCGCTGTCCACTGTACGGCGCCACGTCAACGCACGCTAAGGGTGCAAGCCGCGCGCCCGCGGCCCTACGGCGCCGGGACGTAGAGCCGCACGTTGCGGTCCAGCGGCGTCCCGGCCTCGCCGGCGGGCCGGCCGCCCTGCGCGTCGAGGTAGGCGAGCTGGCGGGCGATGTCGGCCAGGCGGTCGGGCGCGGTGTCGAGCACCCAGGTCTCGATGACGGTGCCGCCGCCGGCCGTCGCCCGTATGCGCAGGACGCGCGCCTGCTGGGGGTAGTCGGCCAGCGACGCGGTCTGCACGAGCCAGTAGCCGCCTGCGGCGGTGCGGCGCGGGCGGATCCGGTTGCGATGCGAGTCGCCGGCGAGCGCGGCCACGACGTGGGGGTCGGCGTCGAGCAGCGCCAGCGCCGCCGCGCCGCCCTGCACGCTCGGCAGCGGCTGGTGGGAGACGACGACGACGCGGCGCGTGCCCGCCCGGGCCAGCTCGCCGGCCAGCCACGCGACCTGGTCGGGCGCGAGCACGCCGCCGGAGCCAACGTCGCGGCGCACGGTGTCGAGGACGATCACGCGTACCGCGCGCACGTCGAAGGCAGAGTCCGCGCGCGGGCCGGTGCCCCCGTGGCCGCTGGCCTGGCGCAGCCCGGCCAGCGCCTCGTCGGGCGTCAGCTCGCGCCGGGCGGGGTCGGGCGCGACGGGCGCGGTCGTCCCGGGCAGGCCGCCGCTCAGCGCCGAGCTCACGAGCTGGGGCGTCAGCGCCGCCTCGGTGCGCGGGATCTGCAGCGAGCGGTCGGGCGTGACCAGCCGCCGGTCGCCGACCGCGACGGCGTCGGTCGCGGGGGTGCGGGCGATCTCGCCGGCGACGAGCAGGTCGTGGTTGCCGGGCGTGGGGTACCAGGGCGCGCGCAGCCCGGGCGCGCGGAACGGCCGCTGCGCCGCGTCCAGCAGCCCCGGGTGGCGCGGCGGGTCGACGTCGGGCCGGTAGTACGCCGGGTCGGGGTTGCTCGCGTCCTGGACGCCGTCGTAGCCGCGCGCGCCCGAGTCGGGCCGCGCCACGCCCCCGTCGAGGACCGTGCGCGCGAGCGCCAGCTCGTCGGCCTGCGCGTTGTCGATCAGGTCGCCGGTGTCGAGCACCGCGTCGGGGCGCGCCGCGTTGATCGCCCGCACGGCCGCGTCGAGGACCTGCGCGGAGAGCGTCTCCTGGGGGCGGAACGTCGAGGAGAACGGCCCGCCGAGGCGGTCGAGGAACGGCACCCGCGCCGGCGACTCCTCGTCGCGGACGTGGGCGTCGGTGAAGACGGCCAGCGTGGCCAGCGTGCGCTGCGCGCGCGCCGGGCGGGCGAGGTCGGCGCGGTCGCGCAGCGGCTCGCCGGGGCCGCGCTCGAGCAGCCCGTCGCCCGCCGGGTCGCGCCACGTGGAGGCCAGGGTCGAGCCGGCGGGCGCGGGCGGGCCCGCGGGCTCGCCGCCGCACGACGCCAGCGCGAGCGCGACCGCGATCGCCAGCGCCGCCGCCCGCATCACTCCTCCCTCAGCCCGACGACGGGCGGCTCGGCCACGGCGCGCCGGGCCACCAAGGCCGCCGCGACCAGCCCCAGCGCCGTGAGCCCGAGCACCGCCAGCACGCCCTGGCCGGGCGACGAGCCCGCGCCGAGGTCGGCGTAACCGGCGGCCATCCGGCTCACGAGCGGGGCGAGGACGAACCGCTCCAGCGCCAGCGCCAGGATCGCCGCCGGCAGCGCCACGGCCAGCGCCGCGCCGGCGAGCACCGCCGCGATCGTCGTCGCCTCGGCGCCGGTGGCGCGCAGCAGCGCCAGCGTCGGCCGGCGCTCACGGGCCACCAGCCCCAGCGCCTGGACCAGCGCGTAGAGGCAGACGAGGACGTCGATGGCCGCGACCGCGCGCAGCAGCGCCGCGAGCGTGCCCAGGAACGCGCCGTTGCGCGTCGTCGCTCCGCCCACCGCCGCGGGCTGGGCGCCGCCGCCGGCGGCCAGGCGGCCGGCCACCGCCGCCCGGTCGGCACCGGGCGCGAGCGCGACCACGATCTGCGGCGTGGTGTCGGGATCGCCCGCCAGCAGCCGCGGCGGGCGCACGTACGCGACGCGCCCGCTGTCGTCGAGCGCGCGCACCGTGCCGACGACGCGGAAGCGCGCCTCGCCGGCGGGGAGCTGGACCGCGAGCGTCGAGCCGACCCCGATCCCGAGCGCCTGCGCCAGGCCGACGCCGATCTCGGCCTCGTCGTCGGCGCGCAGCCGGCGCCCGCTGTCCAGCGGCGGGTCCTCGAAGCGCGTGTGGTCCCCGGGGAACGCGACGAGCTTCACCGGCTCGCCCAGCGCGAACGAGTCCACGCCCTGGACGACGTAGCGCGGCGCCGCGTCGGCGACTCCGGGGATGGCGCGCACGGCGCCGACCTGGTCGGCCGGGAGCCGGACCGTGAGGTCGTAGCGCTTGCCCACCGAGCCCGGGTCGTCGCGCAGCGCGGCCACCAGCGAGGCGAGCCCGAGCATGAGCAGCACCACCGCGCCCGAGACCGCCAGGACGGCGACGGTCGCGGCGGCGCGGCCGCGGCGCGCCATCGCCAGCCGCGCCCCCAGCGCGGCGAAGCCGCCGCCGGGAACGCCGAAGCGCGGCGACCGTCCCGCGCCGAGCTCGGCGCCGCGCAGCAGCGCGTCGGTCGGACGCCCCGTCGCCCGCCAGGACGGCCACGCCGTCGCGACGGCGACCACGGCGAGGATCACCCCCAGCGTCGCGGCCAGTGGCCCCAGCAGCGCCCATCCCGGCGGCTGCTCGTTGAGCGCGCGCAGCAGCGCCCCCGCGGGCGCCTGGACCGCGAGCGCTCCCGCCGCCACGCCGGCCGCGGCGGCCGGGAGACCCGTCCGCAGGGTCGCCAGCGCCTGCTCGGCCGCGAGCCGCCCGCGCGAGAAGCCGATCGCCCGGTGCACCCCGATCGCGGGCAGGCGCCGCTGGACGTCGGCCGCCGCCGTCGCGGCCAGCATCGTCGCCGCCGCGCCGAGCGCGACGACCGAGAAGGCGATCAGCAGGGCGATCACGATCCCGGCCGCGGAGTCGATGAGCACGCGCACGCCGGTGCGGGTGACGAAGCGCACGCCGCGGATCTGCGTGCTCGTCGCGCGCGCCTGCTGGAGCATGACGTCGACCGTCCGCGGGCTCGCCGCCCACACGAGCGCCTGGTCGACGGGGAAGCGCACCCCGGCCTCGCGCTCGAGCCACGCGCGCGAGACGTAGACCCGCGGCGCCGAGGCGAGCGGGTACGCGACGTTGTCGGGAGCGATCGAGATGCCGACCACCCGCAGCGTCCCCAGCCGGCCGACGCGGATCGGGTCACCGACCCGGACGTGCCAGCGGTCGGCCACGCCGCGCTCGATCACCGCCTCGTTGGCGCGACCGTCGACGTCGCGCCCGGCGACGATCGCGTAGCCGCGCCGGCGGCCCTCGACGAGCTCGACCGCGCCGTCGGGAGAGGAGCCGCCGTCGGCCGCGAGGGACACGCCGTTGGCCTCGAAGCGATAGCTGCGGGCGGCGACATCGGGCAGCGCCCGGACGATCCGGTCGATGCGCTCCTGGGGCTGGGGGTCGAAGCGGACGAGCACGTCGGGGAGGTCGGCCTGGCGCGCGGCGCGGTCGAAGCCGGTGGCCAGCGCGTAGGCGACCGATACCGCGGCGCCGGCCATGGCGGCGGCGAGCAGGACGCCGACCCAGGCCAGCCGCCCCCGCCTCACGGCTCCAGGCGCCCGTCGACCAGGCGCAGGACGCGGTCCGCCGCCGCCGTGGCGGCCTCGTCGTGGGTGACGACCACCACCGCGCGCCCGCCGTCGGCGGCCCCCCGCAGCAGCTCGAGCACCGCCGCTCCCGCCTCGACGTCGAGGTTGCCGGTCGGCTCGTCGGCCAGCACCAGCGCCGGGTCGTGCACGAGCGCCCGGGCGACGGCCAGCCGCTGCTGCTCGCCGCCGGAGAGCTCGTGCGGCAGGCGGCCCGCGGCGCCGTTGAGCCCGAGCTCGTCGATGAGCGCTCGCCCGCGGCGCGGCGCCTCGGGCGCGCTGCCGCGCAGGCGCGTGGGGAGGAGCACGTTCTCCTCGCCGGTCAGCTCGGGGACGAGGTGGAAGAACTGGAACACGAAGCCGACGTGGCGGCGGCGCAGGCGCGTGAGCTCGCGCTCGGGCCGGCCGTCGATGCGCTCGCCCGCGAGCTCGATCGTCCCCGCCTCGGGCCGGTCCAGGCCGCCGAGCAGGTGCAGGAGCGTCGACTTGCCCGAGCCCGAGCGGCCGACCACCGCGATGAGCTCGCCCGCGCGGGCCTCGATGGCGGCGCCGTCCAGCACGCGCCTGGCGGCGCGTCCGCGTCCGTACGTCTTCACCAGGTCGCGCGCGGCGACGACGATCACTCCCTCACCGTAGGCCACGGGCGTCAAGTGCGAGTAAGCCCGCGGCAGGGGCGCGGCCGTCGAGGTCGAACAGGGAGGCGGTTATCACGATGCCGCCTGCCCGCACGTCCGCCTCCCGCCGCGCCAAGCCGAAGCCCAGGGCCAAGTCCAGGGCCAAGGCCCGCGCGCACCGCTCGCCGGTGCCGTGGCCCCCGCGGCTGCCCATCCTCGAGCAGCGCCACCTCGACCTCATCGGCCTCGGCCTGGTCGCGGCCGGCGTCTTCCTCGCCTTCCCGCTGTACATGGGCTGGGACGGCGGCGAGGCCGGCGGCGCGATCGTCCGCGCGCTGACCTGGGCGGTGGGGCGCGTGGCGTGGACGACGCCGGTCGCGCTTGTGGCCAGCGGCGCGCTGCTGGCGATGCGCCCGGTGCTCCCGGCCGGCGTGCGCCCGTTCCGCGCGGGCGCGCTGTGCCTGCTGACCGCGGCCTGCCTGGGCCTCGCCATGGGGACGCTCGGCCTCGGGCCGGACCGCAGCGCGCCCGTCGCCGAGCGCGGCGGCCACCTCGGCGAGCTCATGGCCATCGCCGCGACGCGGCTGTTCTCCGACGTCGGCGCCCACATCCTCGCGCTCTTCCTGTTCGTCGCCGCGCTGCTGCTGCTGACCGGCGCGACCGTGGCCGGCGTCCTGCGCGCCACCGGCGAGCAGGTGGCCGAGACCACGCGCGCGCTGCGCCCGCAGCCGCGCCGGCCGCTGGAGCTCGACGCCGAGCCCGTTCCCGTGCTGCCCCCCGAGCCCGAGGACGAGGAGCTCGTCGTCCGCCCGGTCACCAAGGCGCGCAACCTCGACGGGGCGCTGCGCTACCCCGACCTGTTCGAGGCCGCGGTCGCGCCCCCGGCGCTGCTCGACGAGGAGGAGGAGCTCGAGCCGGTCGCCGAGGCCCAGGACGGCCCGGTCCTCCTCGACCCGCCGCCGCCGCGCGAGCGCGCCCCCGAGCCCGAGCCCGAGGACGACGAGCCGGCCATCGAGCGCCTGGATCCCGGCGACGTCGAGTACCGGCTCCCCGAGCCCCGGATCCTCAAGCGCTCGACGCCCGAGCAGGTCAAGCCCGACACCGCCGGCCAGGAGAAGACCGCCACGCGCCTCGTCGAGGCGCTCGGTCACCTCGGCGTGCAGGCGCAGGTCATGGGCGCCGTCGCCGGCCCGCACATCACCCGCTACGAGCTGCAGCTCGCGCCCGGGGTGAAGATGGCCAAGGTGGCCAACCTCAAGAACGACCTCGCCTACGCGCTGGCGGCGACCGAGATCCGCATCCTCGCCCCGATCCCGGGCAAGCGCGCGGTCGGCGTCGAGGTCCCCAACCGCCACCGCCGCGTCGTCACCCTCGGCGACGTCTACGGCGAGCCGCCCAAGGACTTCTCGCCGCTCACCGTGTGGCTCGGCAAGGACGTCTCCGGCAAGGCGATCCCCGCCGACCTGGCCAAGATGCCCCACCTGCTCGTCGCCGGCACCACCGGCGCCGGCAAGTCCGGCGCGGTCAACGCGATGCTGTCCTCGATCCTGCTGCGCGCCACGCCCGACGAGGTCCGCCTCGTGCTCGTCGACCCCAAGCAGGTCGAGCTCAACCACTACGAGGCGATCCCGCACCTCCTCACGCCGGTCATCACGTCGCCCCGGATGGCCGCCAACGCGCTGCAGAACCTCGTCCGCGAGATGGAGTGGCGCTACGGCGTCATGAGCGTCAAGCGCACCCGCTCGCTGCCCGAGCTCAACAAGCTGCGCGTGCGCGAGGGCGACAAGCCGCTGCCCTACATCCTGTGCGTCATCGACGAGCTCGCCGACCTGATGATGGTCGCACCGGCCGACGTCGAGGACTCGATCATCCGCCTGGCCCAGAAGGCGCGCGCCGTCGGCATCCACCTGGTGCTCGCGACGCAGTCCCCGCGCGTGGACGTCATCACGGGGATGATCAAGGCGAACGTCCCGTCGCGGATCGCCTTCGCGGTGAGCTCGCAGACGGACTCGCGCGTGATCCTCGACCAGAACGGCGCCGAGTCGCTGCTGGGCATGGGCGACATGCTGTTCAGCGCGGTCGGCTCCTCGCGCCTGCACCGCATCCAGGGCGCCTACATCGACGAGCCCCAGATCGCGGCGCTCACGAGCTTCTGGGCGCGCCAGGGCGAGCCCGAGCTGCGCGAGGACCTCCTGCAGGAGGTCGAGCCCGAGGCGGTCGAGAAGGCCGAGGAGGAGGGATTCGACCCCGACGAGGACCCGCTGCTCGGCGACGCGATCGCGCTCGTCGTCGAGATGGGCACCGCCTCGACGTCGATGCTCCAGCGGCGCCTGCGCCTCGGCTACACCCGCGCCGGGCGGCTCATCGACATGCTCGAGCGTCGCGGGATCATCTCCGGCTACGAGGGGTCCAAGCCGCGTCAGGTGCTCGTCACCGAGGGCGACCTGCCCCGCGTGCTGGCCGCGCTGGACGCGTCGCGCACCTCCGACGAGGACCGCGAGGTGGTCACGCTGCCCCTCGACGATCCCGGCGAGTAGGTCCCGCTGCACGAAACGTCCCGCGGTAACGGCGCCCGACCGAGGCGCAGGTAGCCTTCCCGATCGCCATGCCGGACATCGGCACCACCCTGCGCGAAGCACGGATGCGCGCGCGGATCGACATCTCGGAGATCGAATCCGAGACGAAGATCCGCGCGAAGTACCTGCGCGCGCTCGAGAACGAGGAATGGGACCTGCTCCCGGGTCCGACCTACGTCAAGAGCTTCCTGCGCACCTACGCCGACGCGCTCGGGCTCGACGGCAAGCTCCTCATCGAGGAGTACAAGCTGCGCCACGAGCGCCTCAGCGACGTCGAGCTGCAGCCGATCGCCCCGCCCGGCCAGCGCGACCGCGACCGCCGGCGCCGCGCGCGCGGCGGGAGCCGGGGCGTCCCGCGCGGGTGGCTGGTGGCGGTGGTCGTCGCCGGCCTCGTCGTGGCGCTCTACTTCCTGGGCAGCAACACCGGCAACGACACGTCGCCCACGCCGCTGCAGGGCACGCCGGCGCCCCAGACCACGCCGGGCACGACGGCCGGCAAGGGGACCACGCCCGCGCCGCCCGCGAAGCCCAAGCCGCCGGCGGCGGCGCGCCTGACCGTGGTCGCCACCGGCCAGGTCTACGTGTGCCTGAAGGCGGCCGGCAACCGCACGCTGGTCGGGGGCCTGGTGCTCACCAACGGCGGGCGCAAGGGCCCGTACCGGTCCTCGCGCTTCCGCCTCGCGCTCGTCAACGGCGAGGCGCGGCTGCTGGTCGACGGCAAGCCGCGGACGGTGCCGGCGGTCACCAACGGCGTGGGCTACGAGATCACCCCGCGGCGCGTCCGCACCCTCCCGCGCTCGAGCTGGCCGCGGTGCCGAGCCTGAGCGTGGGCGCCCGGGCCGGCATCGTCGTCACCGGCACGGAGGTCCTCACCGGCCGCGTGAGCGACAGCAACGGGCCGTGGCTGTCCGAGCGCCTGCGCGAGCTGGGCGTCGACCACGCGTACACGCTCGTCGTCGGCGACCGCCGCGAGGACATGGACGAGGCGCTGCGATTCCTGGGCGGGCACGGCGTCGATCTCGTGATCACCACCGGCGGCCTGGGTCCCACGGCCGACGACCTCACGGCGGAGGTGGTGGGCGGGTTCGCCGGCCGGCCGATGGTCCTCGACGCCGCGCTGGAGGAGCGCATCGCCGAGATCCTGCGCCGGCTGACGGCGCGCTGGCCCGACCTCGATCCCGAGGCGATCCGCGCCTCCAACCGCAAGCAGGCCGTCGTCCCCGAGGGCGCGACCGTGCTCGAGCCGGTCGGCACGGCGCCGGGTCTGGTCGTCTCGTCCGAAGGGCTTCCGACGGTCGTGGTCCTGCCCGGCCCGCCGCGCGAGCTGCAGGCGATGTGGCCGGCGGCGATCGCGACCGACGCGTTCCGCGCCGCCGTGGCGGGCGCGGCGCCGCTGCGCCAGGACACGCTGCGCTTGCACGGCATCCCGGAGTCGGAGATCGCCGAGACGCTGCGCGCCGCCGAGGCGGCGCACGGGCTCGACGGCCTGGAGATCACGACCTGCCTGCGCCGCGGCGAGGTCGAGGTGGTCACGCGCTACGCCCCCGACGCCGCGGCGACGTACGCGGCCTTCGCGGGCACCGTGCGCGCGCGCCACGCCCGCACGCTGTTCTCCGAGGACGGGAGCACGGTTGACGAGCAGGTGGCGCGCCTGCTGCGCGACCGCGGGTGGACGATCGCCACCGCCGAGTCGTGCACCGGCGGCCTGCTCGCGGCGCGGCTGACCGAGCTCCCGGGATCGTCGGCGTACGTCAGCGGCGGGCTCGTCGTGTACTCCAACGAGGCGAAGGTGGCGCTGGCCGGGGTCGATCCTGCGCTCATCGCGACGGTGGGGGCGGTGTCGATCGAGGTCGCCGAGGCGCTGGCCGACGGCGCCCGCGCGCGCGTGGGCAGCGACGTCGGCGTGGGGATCACCGGCGTGGCGGGGCCGGACGGCGGCAGCGAGGCCAAGCCGGTGGGGTTCGTGTGCTTCAGCGTGGCCGGGCCGGACGGCGCGCGGCTCACGCGATCGACGACGCTGCCGGGCGGGCGGGACCACGTCCGCGACCGGTCGACGACCGTGGCGATGCACCTGGTGCGGCGGCTGCTGCTCGGGGAGGGCGACGGCGCCGGCGGCGCTCGTGGCCCCGGTGGGCTGCCGCCGGATGCGGTCGCGCGGTGAGCGCGCGCCTGTTCGCCGCGCTCGAGCTGCCCGGGGCGGTCCGCGCGCAGCTCGGCGACTTCGGCCGGGCCGCGGCGGAGCACGACGTCGCGCTGCGCGCCGTGCACGACGACGCCCTCCACGTGACGCTCGCGTTCCTCGGCCACCGTGCGCTGGCCGAGGTCGACCCGGCGCGCGCGGCGCTGCTCGACGCGGCCGGCGGCGCGGCCGCCCCGCTGCTCGCCCTCGGCGCGCCCCTGTGGCTCGCGCCCCGACGCCCGCGCGTCCTCACCGTCCCGCTGGAGGACGCCGGCGACGTGCTCGCCGCGCTGCAGGCTCGGGTGGTCGAGCACCTGGCCGCGGCGCTGGGGTGGGAGCCGGAGTCGCGCCCGTTCCGACCGCACGTCACGGTCGCGCGCGTGCGCCGCGGCGCGCGCCCGCGCACGACCGGCCTGCCCGAGGCGCCGGCGGGGACGTTCGCCGCACCCGCCGTCGTCCTCTACCGCTCGTTCCTGGGCGGCGGCGGCCCGGCGCGCTACGAGCCGCTCGAGCGCGTCGCGCTGGCGTCCTGAGCGCCTTCCTGCGCGCTTTCGGCACAGATCGCGTCTGGAGCCGTGACACGAACGTCCGTACGGTCGGGTTCCGTCCGGCCCGAAGCCCACACTGTGATTCCTCACGAGCCGCTGAGAGAGAGGTCCGCAACCCCATGCCCACCCCCGTAGACGAGAAGGCTGGAAAGGCCCGCGACGCCGCCCTGCAGGGCGCGCTCACGCAGATCGAGCGCCAGTTCGGCAAGGGCACGGTCATGCGCATGGGCGACGAGGGCGCGCAGGTGCGCGTGCAGGCGATCCCCACCGGCGCGCTCTCGCTCGACCTCGCGCTCGGGATCGGCGGCGTGCCACGCGGGCGGATCGTGGAGCTCTTCGGCCCTGAGTCCTCGGGCAAGACGACGCTCACCTATCACGTCATCGCCGAGGCCCAGAAGCTCGGCGGCGTCTGCGCCTTCATCGACGCCGAGCACTCGATGGACCCGCTCTACGCCCGCAACATCGGCGTCGACATCGACGAGCTGCTCGTCTCCCAGCCCGACTACGGCGAGCAGGCGCTGGAGATCGCCGACATGCTCGTCCGCTCGGGCGCCGTCGACCTCATCTGCGTCGACTCGGTGGCGGCGCTCACGCCGCGCGCCGAGCTCGAGGGCCAGATGGGCGACCAGACGGTCGGCCTGCAGGCGCGGATGATGAGCCAGGCCATGCGCAAGCTGGCCGGCAACCTCAACCGCAGCGGCACGCTGTGCCTGTTCACGAACCAGATCCGCGAGAAGGTCGGCGTGATGTTCGGCTCGCCGGAGACGCAGCCCGGCGGACGCGCGCTGAAGTTCTACTCGTCCCAGCGCCTGGACATCCGCCGCATCGAGACCCTCAAGGAGGGCACCGAGGCGGTCGGCAACCGCGTGCGCGTCAAGGTGGTCAAGAACAAGGTCGCGGCGCCCTTCCGCCAGGCCGAGTTCGACATCGAGTTCGGCAAGGGCATCTCCACCTCGGGCTGCCTCATCGACCTGGGGATCGAGCACAACGTCGTCACCAAGTCGGGCTCGTTCTTCTCCTACGGCGACGAGCGCTTGGGGCAGGGCCGCAACAACGCCAAGGCCTTCCTCGACGAGCACGTCGAGATCGCCAAGGAGATCGAGGCCAAGATCTACGCGGCGCTGGACATCGACCTCGACCTCGTCCAGCCCATCGACGCCGACGAGGAGCCTCCCCCGACGGTCGAGCCCGAGCCGATCGAGCAGGCCGCGTGACGGACGTCGAGCGCCTGCAGCACGCGCTCGACGTCGCCTACCGGTACCTCGGCCGTCGCGACCGCACGGTGGCCGAGATGCGCCGGCACCTCGAGGCCCGGGGCGTCGAGCCGGCGACCGTCGACGAGGCGGTCGAGGACCTCGGCCGCCAGGGCTACCTCGACGACGCCCGCTACGCGCAGCGCTTCGCCGAGGACCGGCGCACGATCGACGCCTGGGGGGCGGAGCGGATCGAGCGCCGGCTGCTGGCCGTGGGGGTCGCCCCGGAGCTCGTCGAGGCCGCCCTGAAGGAGCGCGACGGCGCCGAGGAGCTCGAGGCGGCGGTCGCCGTCCTGCGCCGGCGCTTGCAGGCCGCGCCCGCCGACGACCGCGCTCGCGACCGCGCGCTGGGGATGCTCGTCCGCAAGGGCTACGACCTCGATCTCGCGTACGACGCCGTCCGCGCCTTCGGGCGCGACGCCGCCTGACCGCGCCGTCGGCGCGTCGGATTGCGCCGCCCGGTGTTCGGTACTACGATCCGGTGCAGCGAACGACCGGCCCGCTTGGGCGACGAAAGACCAGCAAATCAGCCTTTTCTGATCAACGGCAGCTTCAGTCTCGACGCGATCCACGTGAGATCTTCACCCGGGCCAGCGCGCCCGCCCACACCTACCATCCCAGCCAGCCAGCGCACCTGAAGCGCGGCCGCCCGGCCGCACCGCCGACTCCGTCCGTCTCCGCCACCTTCGCGGTCGGTCGCTCGCCCCATGAACACGAGAACCGGTGGTCGGGCGCCATCCCGGCCTGGGGAGAGGACAAGGCAATGGAACTCGTCATCGCGGCGGCCGTCCTGGCGCTCGGCCTCGTCGCGGCCGCGGTGCTGTACGGACGCGGAGGACGGCTCGCCACCGCCGACGGCGCCACGGCCGACGCGGCGCCGGCGGTCGATGCGGCGCGGCTTGCCCCAACCGCGCCCGAGGCCGGCCGCGCCGCCGCGCAGGCGCGCGCGCTGGCCGACTCGCTCGAGCGCCGCGCGGCCGAGCTCGACACGCGCGAGGCGGAGCTGCGCGCGCAACTCGCGGTCGTCGCGCAGCAGGAGCAGGAGCTCGCGACCCGCCGGGAGGAGCAGGAGCGCCGGCTCGAGCGCATCTCCGGCATGAGCGCGGGCCAGGCCAAGCAGGCGCTGCTCAAGGACGTCGAGGACGACGCGCGCCACGACTCGGTGCGCGTCCTGCGGGCCGTCGAGGAGGAGACCAAGCGCGACGCCGAGCGGCGCGTGCGCTCGATCCTGTCGGTGGCGATGCAGCGGCTGGCGGCCAGCCACGCCGCCGAGACGACGGTGTCGGTCGTCCAGCTCCCCAGCGACGACATGAAGGGCCGCATCATCGGTCGCGAGGGCCGCAACATCCGCGCCCTGGAGAACCTCACCGGCGTCGACTTCATCATCGACGACACGCCGAACGCGGTCGTGCTGTCCGCCTTCGACGGCGTGCGCCGCGAGGTCGCGCGCATGACGCTCGAGAAGCTCCTGCAGGACGGCCGCATCCATCCCGCGCGCATCGAGGAGACCTTCTACCAGGCCAAGTCCGAGCTCGAGTCGCACATCGTCGAGCTCGGCGAGGCGGCGGTCTTCGAGGCCGGCGTCCAGGGTCTGGACGCCGAGCTGACCAAGCTGCTCGGACGGCTGCGCTTCCGCACCTCCTACGGCCAGAACGTGCTCGCGCACTCGGTCGAGTGCGCGCAGCTCGCGGCGATCATGGCCCACGAGCTCGGCGCCAGCCCCAAGACCGCGCGGCGGGCGGCCCTGCTGCACGACATCGGCAAGGCGGTCTCGCACGAGATCGAGGGTCCGCACGCGCTCGTCGGCGGCGACCTGGTCCGGCGCCACGGCGAGCCCGAGGCCGTGGCGCACGCCATGGAGGCCCACCACAACGAGGTCGAGCCCCAGACCGTCGAGGCGGTCATCGTCCAGGCCGCCGACGCGCTCTCGGGCGCGCGGCCGGGCGCCCGCGGCGAGTCGCTCGAGCAGTACGTCAAGCGCCTGCGCGAGCTCGAGAAGATCGCCACCCGCCGCGAGGGCGTCGACAAGGTCTACGCGATGCAGGCCGGGCGCGAGATCCGGGTCATCGTCGCCCCGGGCGCGATCGACGACGACGCCGCGATCCTGCTCAGCCGGGCGATCGCGCGCGACATCGAGAAGGAGCTCGAGTACCCGGGGCAGATCAAGGTGACGGTGATCCGCGAGTCGCGGGCGGTCGACTACGCGAAGTGAGGCCGCCGCGGGGGGCGGCGCGCGAAGCTGCCGAGCGCGGCGCGCGCCGCTACCCTGGGGCACCCATGGCGGCCGCCAAGCGCTTTCACGTCACCACGTTCGGGTGCCAGATGAACGAGCACGACTCCGAGCGCATGAAGGGCATGCTCCAATCGCTCGGGTACGCCGAGTCGGCGGCGCGCGACGAGGCCGACCTCATCCTCTTCAACACGTGCTCGATCCGCGAGGCGGCCGACAGCCGCTTCGTCGCGCACCTCCAGCAGGCCAAGGGCGTCAAGACGCGGCGCCCGGACGTCGTGATCGGCGTCGGCGGCTGCTGGGCGCAGTCGGTCAAGGACGACGTCTTCCGCCAGTTCCCGTTCGTCGACGTCGCCTTCGGCCCGGGCCAGGTCCACAAGCTGGCCGAGTTCCTGACGTCCGACTCGCTGACCGCCCAGGGCTACTTCGAGTTCGAGGGCTTCACGGGCCACCTGCCGGCCAAGCGCGCCCGCGAGTTCCAGGCCTGGGTGCAGATCTCGGTCGGCTGCAACTGCCGCTGCTCGTACTGCATCGTGCCCTCCACGCGCGGGCGCGAGGTCTCGCGGCCGTTCGACGAGCTCGTCGCCGAGGTCCGCGCCCAGGTCGCCGACGGCGTCCGCGAGGTGACGCTGCTCGGGCAGAACGTCAACTCCTACGGGCGGGACCTGCGGGCGGGTGGCGGCCGGCCTCGGTCGTTCAGCGAGCTGCTGCGGGCGCTGGACGCCGTCGACGGCCTCGATCGCATCCGCTACACGAGCCCGCATCCGAAGGACATGCGCGAGGACGTCGTCCGCGCCCACGCCGAGCTGCCCTCCCTGTGCGAGCACGTCCACCTGCCGCTGCAGTCGGGCTCGACGCCGATCCTCAAGGCGATGCGGCGCACGTACGACCGTGCGCGCTACATGGACCGCGTCGCGCTCATCCGCGAGCACGTCCCCGACTGCGCGATCACGACCGACATCATCGTCGGCTTCCCGGGCGAGACCGAGGCCGACTTCGCCCAGACGCTCGAGGTCTGCGAGGAGGTCGGCTACGACGGCGCCTTCACGTTCGTCTTCTCGCCGCGGCGCGGGACCGAGGCCGCGGCGTTCACGGAGGGGCTCGTGCCGCACGAGGTCAAGGTGGAGCGCATGGAGCGCCTGGTCGAGGTCGTCCAGCGCCGCGCGCACGAGCGCGCCCAGCGCTTCGTCGGCCGCACGCTCGACGTGCTGGTCGAGGGCCCGTCGCGCACGGATCCCTCCCGGCTCCGCGGCCGCTCGCGCCACGGCAAGACCGTCAACTTCACCGGCCTCGGCGCGCCGGGCGAGATCGTCCCGGTCGAGATCCACGCCGCCACGAGCACGACCCTCGCCGGCGAGGCTTCGCTGCTCGCTCGCGCGGCTGCCTGAGGGGTTTCGGCTCGCGGCCGCTTGTGCGGTCGGTGCATCGCTGGGGTCGGCTTGCGTCGGCTTGCGTCGTGGTCGGGTGGGGCCGGGCCGACCCATCCGCCGGACGCTTCGCTCAGTGTCCGTCGGACGGGCGCCCTGCCCCACCCAGTCGCTTGGCCGTGGTGCTGCCCGGATTTCCGCTCGCGCGTCCGCGCTCGACGAATTCTGCCCGCATACGGTGCATTTCTCGTCAAGCACGCTCCCGCGAGGACGACCGCCCGCGCCCCGCGGCGCCGCCAACTCCGCTTCCCCTCGATGCCGAACGCCGCGCAGCGCCGCCCGAGCAAGTCGGAGACCGACCCGCGCAGCGCCACCGCCCAGAGCTACCCCAGCGCCTCGAGCGCCCGCACCAGGTCGGTGAGGTCGCGGACCTCGAGGACGCCGCCGGGCGGCGCGACGGGCCCGGGTCTTCCGCCGCGGCTGACCCACACCGCCCTCAGGCCGGCGGCGAGCGCGCCCTCGACGTCGCGCTCCAGGGTGTCGCCGACCATCACCGCCTCGTCGGCCCGCGCGCCGAGCGCGTCGAGCGCGTGCGCGAAGACCGCGACGTCGGGCTTGGCGCTCCCCAGGTCGCCCGAGACCACCACCGCGTGGAAGCACTCCGCCAGCCCGGACGCGGCGAGCTTCTCGCGCTGCAGGCACGAGGCGCCGTTGGTCACGATGGCGAGCCGGTGCTCGTGGGACAGCGCGTCGAGCGCGGCCCGCGCGTCGGCATGGGTTCGGTGGCGCGCGCGCCGCTCGACCCCGAACCGCTCGCCGAGCTCCTCGGCCAGCGACGGGTCGTCGACGCCCTGCTCGGCGAGCGCGAGCCGCCACGCCTCGCGGCGGTAGTCCGGCGCCCACGCGCGTAGCTCCGCCAGCTCCGGCGCGCCGCCCTCGAAGCGGCACCACAGCCCCTCCCACGAGCTGATTCCGATGCGCTGGCAGTAGGGATGGCTCGCCCCAGCCCACCACAGCTCGCGGGCGCGGGCGCGCGCTCCGGTCGCGAGCGCCGCCGCGTCGAGCTGGTGGCGCTCGGCGGCGACGCGCGCGGTGGCCGCGAAGGTCTCCGCGGCCACCGGCTCCTCGACGACCAGCGTGTCGTCGAGGTCGA
>JAXDHQ010000257.1:0-5919 GCA_034664395.1 Solirubrobacteraceae bacterium
GCGCCAGGCCGGCGCGGCGGCCGGCTCGAGCCAGACGAGGACGACCGCCTCGGCGGCGCGGCGGTCGGCGCGCAGCCGCGCGCGCAGCCCCAGCTCGCCGGCGCCGACGAGCGCGACCTCGGCTTCCGGCGCGGCGGCGGCCACCGCGGCGGCGGCGTCGGTGGCGGCCGCGTCGGCGGGCTCGGGGCGGGCGGCGGCGGCCTCGAGCAGCGCCCCGGTGGCGAGCAGCAGCACGGCGGCCGGCACGAGCTGGGCCGCGCCCAGCAGCGTCCCGCCGGCGCCGGCCAGGCGCGCGACCGCGAAGGCGACGGTGGCCAGCAGCGCGCCGAGCAGCCACGCCATCGGGGCCGGGACCTGGCGCAGGAGCGCGGCGCGGGGGCGGTCGACGGCGGCGAGCACGACCACCGCCACGCGTGCCGGCGCGCGGGCGGGGGCGACGACGTCCTGCGTGGCGCGGGCGCGTCCGAGCGGCAGGCGCCCGCGCCCGTGGACGGCCGAGAGCACGAGCGCGGCGGCGGCCACGATCAGCCCGGTCAGCGCGTGGCGGACGCTGAGCACGCTGGCGATCACCCCGGCGGCGGCGCACAGCGCCTGCCACGCCGGCCAGCCCGGGCGCACCCAGCGCGCCTCCAGGCGCGGCGCCCGGCCGCGTTCGCGCAGGCGCGCCGCCAGCGCCAGCGCGGCCCGGCGCTCGGCGTCCGTGCAGGCGAGGGGGCCGCGCTCCATGGGGGGTGCAGCGTAGAGGGCACCCGGTCGGCGCCCAGCGCACAGGTAGATTGGGGCGGGTGGACTCCACCGATCGCGACGACCTGCTCGAGGTCGCCGTCGCCGCCGCGCGCGCGGCGGCCGACGTGCTGCTCGAGCGCTACGAGCGCAGCGCCCGCGGCGTCGCGACGAAGTCGAGCCCGACCGATCTCGTCTCCGAGGCCGATCTGCTCGCCGAGCGCGCGATCCGCGACCTGCTCGCCGAGCGCCGTCCGGACGACGCCATCGTGGGGGAGGAGGGCGACGACGTCGCCGGCTCGACCGGCCGCCGCTGGATCGTCGACCCCCTCGACGGGACGGTCAACTACCTCTTCGGCATCCCGCAGTGGTGCGTGTCGGTGGCGTGCGAAGGCGAGGTCGGCGTGATCCTCGATCCGCTGCGTGGCGAGCTGTTCAGCGTGCGCGCGGGGGAGGCGGCGCTGCTGGACGGCGCGCCGATCGAGGGCTCGGCACGCGAGGACCTCGGCACGGCGCTGGTGGCGACCGGCTTCGGCTACGAGGCCGAGGTGCGCGCCGCCCAGGCCGAGGTCGTCGCGCGCCTGCTCCCGCAGGTCCGCGACATCCGGCGTCTCGGCTCGGCCGCCCTCGACCTGGCCTGGACCGCGGCCGGGCGCTACGACGCCTACTACGAGTACGGGCTCAACGCCTGGGACCTGGCCGCGGGCGAGATGCTCTGCGCCGCCGCGGGCCTCGAGATCCGCCACCTCGACCCGCTGGACGGCACCGGCGCCGGGGTGCTGGTGGCGGCGCCGGGGATCCTCGGCGAGCTGGAGGCGATCGTCAGCTCCAGTCCCAGTAGCTGATCCGCTCCGGCGCGAAGCGGACCGTCACGCGCGTCTCGCCGGGCCGCGGCGTGAAGCCCTCGCCGGTGAACTTGCGGGCCAGGGCGTCGATGACGGCGTCGGCGCCGTCGCTCGTGTCCTCGTCGAGCCGCGCCACGACGCTGACGTACTCGTAGGGGTTGGCGGCGTCGGGCACGGTCAGGGTGGCGCCACCCGCGCTGCGCGCGTTGCGCAGCCAGCGCCGGCCGTCGACCGTGTTGAGCACGATCCGGTCGCGGTCGTCGAGGTCGCACCAGGCGATGACGGCGTGGATCGTGTCGTCGTCGTCGCGCGTCGCGATGTGGCAGAAGTTGCGGCCGCGGATGAGCTCGCGCTCGCGGTCCTGCAACGTGCTGCGGGGCATGGCGTCTCCTCTGAGCGGGTGCGCGCGGAAGCTACTCGCGGCCGGCGGCCTCCACGAGCGGGCCGGTGCGGTGCGGGATCTGGGTCGAGAGCACGATGTAGCTCGTCGACCGCCGCACCGCGGGCGTGCCCAGCAGGCGGTTGATGATCTCCTGGAGCTGCTCGGTGTCGCGCGCCGCCACGCGGCAGAGCAGGTCGCGCGGGCCGCTCGTGGCGTGGGCCTCGAGGACCTCGGGCACCGACTCGAGGTGCGCGACCGCCTCGGCGAGACGCCCCTGCGTGATCTCCAGGAACACGAAGGCCAGGACCGGATAGCCGAGGCGGGCGGGGTCGATCTCCGGGCCCAGGCTGCGGATGACGCCGCGTTCGGTGAGCTTGGAGAGCCGCGCCTGGACCGTCCCGCGGGCGACGCCCAGCCGGCGCGAGGCCTCCATCAGCCCGATCCGCGGCTCCTCGGCGAGGAGGGCGATCAGGCGGGCGTCGAGCTCGTCGATCGAACTGGTCATGTTGCACAGAACGTAGCGCTCGAGACTGGGCGATGGTGGGCGTCCTGCACGGTCGCAGCGGACACACTTGGCACTCGGCGGCGGATGTGGTGCGCTTGCTGCGTAGCGGAGCGCACGATGGAGGAGGGACGATGTTCGAAGAGGCCCAGCTCTACTCGCCGGTCACGCAGCGCGACGACGGCGAGGTCGAGGTCCATCTCGGTGAGGACCACCCGGGGTTCAACGACCCGGCCTACCGCGCCCGGCGCAACGAGATCGCCGCCGCCGCGATGGCGTGGAAGCCCGGCGAGCCGATCCCGCACGTCGACTACACCGAGGTCGAGCACGAGATCTGGCGCGTCGTGTGCCGCGAGCTGCACGACAAGCACGAGCGCTACGCGTGCCGCGAGTTCCTCGAGGGCAAGGAGCGCCTCGGCCTGCCCGAGGACCGGGTGCCGCAGCTCAGCGAGGTGACCGACGCCCTGCGCCCGCTCACCGGGTTCGAGTACCACTGCGCGCCGGGCCTCGTCCCGCTGCGCGAGTTCTACGGCTCGCTCGCCGACCGGGTGTTCCACTCCACGCAGTACGTGCGCCACCCGTCCGAGCCGCTCTACACGCCCGAGCCGGACATCATCCACGAGGTCATCGGGCACGGGAACATGCTCGCCAGCCCGCGCTTCGCCGAGCTCAAGCGCATGGCCGGCGACGCGGCGCGGCGCGTTCGGACCGACGCGGCGCTGCAGCTCATCGCCGACGTCTTCTGGTTCACGATGGAGTTCGGCGTCCTGCGCGAGGGCGGCGAGCTGAAGGCCTACGGCGCCGGGATCCTCTCCAGCTACGGCGAGATCGAGGAGTTCCGCCACACGGAGGTCCGCCCGATCGACCTCGCCGAGATGGGCAGCATCGAGTACGACATCACCAAGTACCAGCCGGTCCTGTACTGCGCCGAGTCGATGGACCACCTCGAGGAGGTCGTCGGCGGCTTCTTCGCGGCGGCCGACGACGACACCCCGGCGCGGCTGACCGGCGGGCTGGCGACGGCGTAGCGCCGCCGGCGCCGGCGGGGGCGCCGGCGCCGGGGCAGCGAGCGAGCGAGTGCTCGTTGGGGAGGCCGGCATGTACGCGGACGCGCGCCCGCCGTGGACAACCGCGCCGCACTGCCTATGAAGTGGATCCACGCGTACGCGAAGGTGCGCGGGTGCGGCAAATCATCGATCTCGAAGAGGTCTGTCTCAGGCGAAGTGCGCGCCTTCGATGAGCTATCGACGGCAGCACGTCTGCTCAGCGCCGCGACTTTCGCATGACGGCGTCCGCTACCACGTGCCGAGTCGCCCGCTGTCGTGCGCTCGTTGGCGCGCCGCGCGTGCCCGAAGAGCGGCGGCACCTGCATCGGAATCGTCGTGGGACTGAAACTTCTTGCGACGTGGGTCGTGGACGCTCGTGGCGACGGCGGCGATGAGCGCGATGAGGACGACGAAGAACGCCGGGGCCGCGAGAGAAGGGACGAAGAGGTCGAGCACAGCGACGTTGATGTACGCGTGAGCGACGATGCCGGGATACAACGAGTGGGTGCGTTCCAGCAGCAATGCGAGAAGCGCCCCGTAGAAGATGCGCGGCACGACGGTGCTGAAGTCATCACCGCCGAACCAGTGCGCCAGACCGAACATCGTTGAAGACACCGCGACGGCCGGCCACATCGCGAGATGCACGCGCAGAGCCCGATGCACAAGACCGCGCCAGAAGACCTCCTCGGCGACCGGCGCCAGCGTCACCGCGCAAACGCCCAGAACGACCGCCGCCCCACCGCGAGGGTGTTCGCCGGTCAGCCACGTGCGGCCGTGGACATCGAAGGCGACCACGTAGACCGCGGCAGCCATCCCGCCCGCGGTGCTGCCGAGGAAGATCCACAACGCGGCGCGTCCGCGCGTGATGGTCATACGACGAGCCCAGAACGACGCGGGTGACGCAGCGTGAAGCGTGGCCGCCAGCACGAGGGGGATCGCGAGCATCACGACGTCGAAGCTCACCTGGCGAGCTGGCGAGCCAAGACCGGGCAGTGCCGAGAGACCTACGCCCAGGACCGCCAGCGCCACAACACCGATCACCAGGTAGACGCGCGGCCAGCGCAGGCTCGCATCCCCCGCGATCCCCATGGCCGCCGGTCCTACCCCCATCGCATCCCGACTACCCGAAGTGAACCAGCGTCGCGAGGCGGGCTGCTGCTTCGGACGAGGAACAGCGGTCTGGCACGTGGTCGCCTCGCATTGGAGAGCAAGAGTCTTAAGGATTTGAGTGAGCGCGCCGATGCGATGTGGGATGCCGCGCTGGATCCTGCCCTCACTCTTGGCCCTCGGCGCTCTGATCGGGGGTGCCACCTGGTTCTTCGGCTACCTGATCCACGTCCATGCGGGTGTCTGCGACCCCGCGAACTGCCCGAGCGAAAGCGCCATCGCACTGGTGCGTGCCCTCCGTCCTGTGGGCGCCACCGTGTTCGGGCTGTCGAGCACAGCTCTCATGCTGATCTTGGTGCGCGACTTCCGACGACGGCAGCGCGGACGGCCGACCCGCCGAAAGCACAAACTGCGCGACTGCTAGTCGCCGCTGGAACGGACGGTCCCGGTCGGCCGCTCTTCCGCCGGATGAGGAGCGGCAGTGAAGCAGCGGCGGTGGCGGCGGACGCCTTGCATGGAGGCTGTTGCACAAAGGCGGGGAGCGAGTTGTGCTGCCCGGCTTTGCTCACTGCTGCCAGTAGCCAGGTCGCTGCATTTCGATGAGTCCGATGAGGTCGTCTGCCTTGGCCGCGTACGCGTCGGGTTCGTCGTCAGGGCCCAGGTGCGCGGTGAAGACGTCCAGCAACGCGCTCGTGAGCGTTTCGCACTCGTCGTCGTCGAGCCACCGGGCGTTCACGGCGTGGCGGGCCAATGGCAACCGATCGGGGGCCTCGCGCGCGATGATCTCGATAAGTGTCTCGTGCTCGGCTCTCGTTAGTGGGCGCCGCAGAGCAGTCATGGCCGACAACCTAACCGCGGCGATCGCGGGGGCGCGGCTCCGTCCGCGGCGTTTAAGACCATTGCGGGTGGCGCAGAACTTCGTCGCGTGCGACCGCGATCAGCAGATGTTTGTTGCCGCCGAGCTTGCGCGACTGGCTGCCCGAAGGGCACCTGGCGTGGTTCGTGATCGACGCCGTCGCGCAGTTTGACCTGACGGCCTTTTACGACGCCTATCGTGCCGACGGGCACGGCCGGGCGGCGCATGAGCCGTCGATGATGGTCGCGCTGTTGCTCTACGGCTACGCGATCGGGGAGCGCTCGTCGCGGCGGATCGAGCGGCGCTGCGTCGAGGATGTGGCCACGCGGGTGATCTGCGCGAACAGGGCGCCTGATCACACGACGATCGCGCGGTTTCGCCAGCGCCACGAGTCCCGCGAGAGCTCCGCGAGCTGCTCCTTAACTCGAACGGCTGGGTCGCATTCGGTGGCGGGCTCC
>JAXDHQ010000258.1:0-5659 GCA_034664395.1 Solirubrobacteraceae bacterium
GCCTGGCTCTCGCTGCGCCCCTGGGTGCTGCGGCGCGCCGGCGCCATCGGGGGCGGCGCGCGCCCCGGCGCGGGGATCGCCCTGCTGCTGACGTGGTGCGCGCTGGCCGGGGTGCTGTGGCTGGGCAACCCCTACGCCGCGGCGCTGCTCGTGCCCGGCGCCCACGTGCTGCTGGCCGTGGTCGCCCCCGGCGTGCGGCTGCGCCGCCCGCTCGCGCTGGCGCTGGTCGCGCTCGCGGCGCTGCCGTTCGTGCTCGTCGACCTGTCGATCGCGTCCCAGCTCGGCCTGGGGCCGGTCGAGTTCGCGTGGATGTGCGCCCTGCTCGTGGCCGGCGGCGTGGTCGGCCCGTTCGGCTGGGCGCTCTGGAGCCTCGTCGTCGCGTGCCTGGTCGCCGCCGCCGTGCTGGCGCTGCGGCCCAAGCCGCCGGCCGCGTCCCCCGCCGAGCCGCGCGTGACCGTGCGCGGGCCGCTGAGCTACGCCGGGCCAGGCTCGCTCGGCGGCACGGAATCGGCCCTGCGGCGATGAGGCGGCGGCCCGTCATCCGCCGTTCTGCGCCGCTCGTCGCATCGTGGTGCCCGCGCGGCGCACCCCTATCGGACAGTCGGCCAGGTTTCTCAAGCACCGCACGCGCGCTGCCCGATACGGGGTACAGAAACGGGCGTCCCGGGGGTCGGCGCCGAAAGGAAACCGTGACCGAACGTGTGGCCAACACCATGAAGCTCGACACCCTCAAGGAGCGGATCGCCCGCGCCGACTACGCCGTCGACACCGACGCCGTGGCCGAGGCGCTGATCCGCCGCGTGACCTCCGACCGCGTGATCGTCCCGCTGCCGCCCCTCACCCGACGCGGTGCTCGTACCCGCGCGGCTCGCGCCGCGCGCCGGCCGAGCTGAACGTCACCTCGCCGCTGCCGCCGGCGACGACCGACCCGACGCGCGTCGCGCCGGGGGCCCGCGCCTCCGGGGGCAGGCACGCGCACAGCTCGAAGTCCTCGCCCCCGCCGGCGGCGGGCTCCCACGGCTCGAGGCCGAGCTGCCCCGCCACCTCGGCCACGCCGGGCGCCAGCGGCAGGGCGTCGAGGTCGATCTCGATGGCCACGCCGCTGCGGGCGGCCAGGTGGCGCGCATCGGTCGCCAGCCCGTCGGACAGGTCGATCATGGCCGTCGCGCCGAGCGCCGCCAGCGCCCGGCCCTCGGCCAGGCGCGGCTCGGGGCGCAGGTAGGCGCGGACGAGGTCCTCGCCGCCGCTGGCGCGCCCGTCGAGCACGGCCAGTCCGGCGGCGGCGCCGCCGAGCGCGCCCGTGACGACGACCGCATCGCCGGGCCGCGCCCCGTCGCGGCCGACGAGCTCCTCCTCGGCGTCGGCCCAGCCCGTCACGGTGACGGCGAGGAACAGCCCGGGCGCGCGGACGAGGTCGCCGCCGGCGATGGTCGTGCCGGTGCGCCGCGCGAGCTCCTCCATCGCGCCCACGCACTCCAGGACCGCGTCGGCGCCGAAGCCGTCGGGGACGCCCATCGCCACGTACGCCTCGCCGGCGTCGGCGCCCATGGCGGCCAGGTCCGACAGCGCCGCGGCCAGCGCGCGGTGGCCGGCGTCGGCGGGCCGGACGCCGGGGTGGTCGAGGCGGAAGTGGACGCCGTCGACCATCGCGTCCACCGACGTGACCGCGAACGGCCGTGCGCGCACCACGGCGGCGTCGTCGCCCAGCCAGCGCACGAGGCGCGGCGAGCGCGGCGTCAGCAGCTCCTCGAAGGCCGCGATGAGCGACAGCTCGCCGCTGCCGCCGGCGCCGGTCACCTCAGCGGTGCCGGTAGACGATCCGCGCGCGGTCGAGGTCGTAGGGCGACAGCTCGACCCGGACGCGGTCACCCGGGAGGATGCGGATGCGGAAGCGCCGCATCTTGCCGGCGACGTGGCCGAGCACGACGTGCTCGTTGTCCAGCTTCACGCGGAACATCGCGTTGGGCAGGGCTTCGATGACCTCGCCCTCGAACTCGACCTTCTCCTCCTTGGCCATCGAGGCGGACCGTAGCACCCACGGGATCAGCCGGGGCTCGGAGAAGGCGTTCCCGTCGCGGCCGCCGGCGGGGTGCCCTGACCGGGGTCCGCCGGCGCTCCGGGCGCGGGCGCCGGGGTGGTCGCCGGCGGCTGCTGCGGCGGCGTCGCGTAGGCGTCGGGCGGGAACTGCGTCCCGCCGCCCTTGCCGTTGTCCTTGCCCTGGCCGCCCTTGCCCTTGCCGTCGGTGCCGCCCGTCGACGTCCCCTGCGGGCTGGTCAGGCTCGGGTCGACGAAGTTGCCGTTGGCGAACTTGCCGAAGAACGGCTGGGGCTGGAACGGGACCGTCGGCTGGGGGAAGTCGCCGCAGTAGCTGCCGCGAGCCGACTTCATGTAATGGCCCCAGATCGTGGCCGGGATCGTGCCGCCGGCCACGCCGGGCATGGGTACGCGCGAGGTCGCGTGGCCCACCCACATCGCGGTCGAGAGGTGCGGCGTGAAGCCGACGAACCAGGCGTCGGAGAAGTTGTCGACCGTCCCCGTCTTGCCGCCGGCCGGGCAGCCGATCACGGTGGCGTTGGGGAAGCCCGTGCCGCCGGTGATGTTCTGCTTGAGGATCTTGATCGCCTCGTAGGCGACGCCGTCGGTGAAGACCTTGAAGCGCCGCGGCTTGCCGAGGTCGTCGACGTGGTGGTCGGGGAAGGTGACCTTGGTGATGGCGATCGGCTTCATGCGCCAGCCGCCGTTGGCGATCGTCGCGTAGGCGCGCGCCATCTCCAGCGGCGAGACGCCGTCGGTGAGGCCGCCCAGGCCCTCGGCCGGGTAGCCGTGCAGCGGGCTCGTGACCCCCATGTCGCGCGCGGTCTGCGCGACCGACTGCGGGCCGAGGTCGGCGTCGAGCTGCGCGTAGACCGAGTTGTCGGACTTCAGCGTCGCGCGGACCAGGTTCATCGATCCGCCGTAGGTGTGCGAGTAGGTCTGGACCTCGTAGCTGGGCGCCGTGGGCAGCCAGCCGGGGGAGAGGCGGCGCGACACGTACGTCGTCGAGTTCGGGTCGACGCCGCGGCGCAGCGCGTCCATGAGGACCATGACCTTGAACGTCGAGCCCGCCTGGCGGTGGCCCTGCGCGGCGAGGTTGAACTTCGAGTCGCCGTAGTTGGAGGACGACGCCATCGCGCGGATGTAGCCGTTGCGCGGATCGATCGTGACGATCGCGCCGGAGCGGTCGGGCGCGCCGAGCTGGCCCTTCATCGACTTGCGCGCGAGCTCCTGCATCCGCAGGTCGATGGTCGTGTCGATCCGCAGGCCGCCGCGGCGGACGGTGTCCAGGCCGTACTTGTCGATCAGCGTCTGCTTGACGTAGTCGAAGAAGTAGCCCTCGCGTCGCTGCGTGTAGAAGCTCGAGTGGTGCACGCCCAGCGGCATCGCCATGGTGGTGTCGGCGGTGTTCTGGGAGATGTAGTGCTGGTCGGCCATCCGCTGCAGCACGTCGTTGCGGCGGGTGAGCGCGGCGCCGCGGTCGAGGAACGGGTTGTAGTCCGAGGGCGCCTGCGGCAGCCCGGCCAGGAGCGCCGCCTCGGGGAGCGTCAGCGCCGAGGCGGGCTTGTTGAAGAACACGCGCGCGGCGGCCTGGACGCCGACCGCGGTCTGGCCCCCGACCGTCCCGTAGGGCACCGAGTTGACGTACTTGTCGAGGATCCAGAGCTTCCCCTGGTGCCCGGGGTGGCGGTCCTCGAGCTCCTGCGCCAGCTTGGCCTCGCGGATCTTGCGCTTGTAGCCGGCGATGCCCGTGCGCGCCCGCTCGCCCGTGTAGAGGTTGCGGACGAGCTGCATGGTGAGCGTCGAGCCGCCCTGGATGTCCTTCTTGGACTCGACGTTCTTGAGCGCTGCGCGGACGATGCCCTCGAAGTCCACGCCGGTGTGCTGGTAGAAGCGGCGGTCCTCGACGGCGACGGTCGCCTGACGCAGGACGTCGGGGATCTCGGACTCGAGGATCGGCGTGCGCAGGACGTCGGCCTGGATGAACCCGAGCCGCGTCCCGTCGGCGGCGTAGACGCGCGAGGTGGCGCCCAGCTCGATCGGCTTGCGGGTGTCCAGCGAGGGGGCGCCGTTGGCGACGCTGATCACCCAACCGACGGCCACGATGCCCGCGATGGCGACCGCCGTGACGCCGAGCCCGAGGATCAGGAACAGGGCCCGCGACGGCCCGGTGTGGTTGCGGCGCTTGCGGCGCTGGCGCTCTCGACGGGACATGGGACTCGACAGAAGGTAGATCAGGGTTCGTCGCGGGACCCCCGACACCCTGCCTCGCGCAGTGCCCGCAACGTCGCGCCCCGAAGCTCGCCCTCGCGCGCCAGGCGCTCGGACGGCGGCACCGGCGGCCCCGCGATCTGGAGGCGGATGCCGGTGTCGGTCACGTCCGCGATGCGGACCGACGTGACCTCGGGGAGCGCCTCCAGGGCCGCCACGGCCGCCGCCTCGTCGACGTCGGGCGCCAGCCAGAGCGAGACCTCGAGGGCGACCGTGGGGGAGCGGATCGAGTCGTTGCGCAGCACGCCGGCGGCCAGGCGCTCGTTGGGGATGATCAGGCGCGCGTCGGAGCCGGTGCGCAGCCAGGTGTAGGTCAGCGAGACGTCCTCGACCGTGCCGGTCTCGCCCTCGAAGGTGACGAGGTCGCCGATGCGCACCGGCTGGGTGACCGCGAGGACCACGCCGGCCATCGCGTTGGCCAGCACCTGGCGCGCCGCGAAGCCGACGACGGCGGCCGCGATCGCGCTCGAGGCCAGCAGCGTGGCCGCCAGCCGGTCGAGGCTCGTGACCTGGGCGATGGCCAGCGCCAGCCCGATGAGGATGATCGACGCGTCCAGGATCCGGCGCAGGAAGCGCAGGCGGGTGTCGGTCACCGGCCCGAGGTCGCCGCCGCCGAGCGCGTCGGTCACGCGGCGCGCGCGCCCGGCCATCGCGCGGTGCACGAGGCCGACCAGGGCGAAGGCCGCGAGGAGGGTCAGCACCGCGCTGATCTCGTTGCCGTAGCGCTCGGAGAACGACTGGGCTGCCACGATGAGGCCCGTCATGGCGCGTGACGCTATCCCAGCGGCGGTCCTCCTCGATGCCCTGGGCACGCTGATCGAGCTCGAGCGGCCGTGGCCGCACCTCGTCGCGGAGCTCGCGGCGCGCGGCGTGGTGGTCGGCGAGGACGACGCGCGGCGGGCGATGCTGGCCGAGATGGCCTACTACCGCGCCCACCACGACGAGGCCTCGTCGTGGGCCGCCCTGCGCGACCTGCGCCGCCGCTGCGCCGGCGTCGTCGCCGGCGAGCTCGGGCTCGCGCTCCCGCCCGACGACGTGCTCGAGGCGCTGCTGGCGTCGATCCGCTTCAACGCCTACCCCGAGGTGCCGGAGGCGCTCGCCCGGCTGCGCGCGGGTGGCGCCCGGCTGGCGGTGGTGAGCAACTGGGACGTCTCGCTGCACGACGTGCTGGAGCGCACGGGGCTGCGCCCGCTGGTCGACGCGGTCGTCATCTCGGCCGAGGTCGGCGTGGCCAAGCCGCAGCCGGCGATCTTCCACGCGGCGCTGGAGCGCCTGGGGGCGACGGCGGCCGACGCGCTGCACGTGGGCGACAGCCTCGAGCTCGACGTCGCCGGGGCGCGCGCGGCGGGCCTGC
>JAXDHQ010000259.1:0-22417 GCA_034664395.1 Solirubrobacteraceae bacterium
CTGACGCATCGTCCACAGCCGCCCCCGATACATCGACGGGTAGACGCCGCGCGTGAACGGATAGCCACCCGGCACACCGATCGCGCCATCACGGTCGACCGGCAGGTCCGCCTCGGTGTAGAGCGGCCGGATCGGCAGGCCGCTCAGGGTCGTGAACGGCGCCTTGCGCTCGGGGGTCAGCGCGTACGCCTCGCGCCACTCGTCGGCGGTCGTGGGGACGTTGGGGGGCGTGCTGGTGGCCATGGCTCCCTGAATAGTCTGACTTCCGCGTATCTCGGCCTGGCCCATGCTACGGAGTGAAGTCGCCGGCGTCGACGCGCAGCCCCGTGAGGATGGCCGAGAGGTCGTCGAGGTCGCCGTCGGCGAGCGCCCCGATGCCGAAGCGCTCGCGGTTGAGGACGTCGGTGGCGGCGCGTGCCGCCTCGCGGCCGGCCGGCGTGATCTCGGCCAGCGTGGCGCGGCGGTCCTCGGCGTGCGGCACCCGCCGCACGAGCCCGTCGGCCTCGAGCTTGTCGATGATGTTGGTCACCGACGTGCGATGGACCTGCAGGCGCTCGCCGATCTTGCCCAGCGGCAGCGCCCCGGCGCGCGTGAACGACAGCAGCATCAGCGCCTCGTAGCGCGGGAAGGTGAGGCCGTGCGGGCGCAGCAGCGCGTTGAGCCGCGCCATCAGCACCTGCTGGGCGCGCATGACCGAGGTCACGGCCGCCATCGGCCGGGCCGGCTCGCCGCCCCAGCGCGACTCCCAGTGGCGTCGGGCCTCGGCGATGGGATCGATGCGCAGCGGCGGGCTCACGGCTCGCGGGCGGCCTCGCCGAGCAGCGCGCGGGCGATCACGAGACGCTGGATCTCGCTCGTGCCCTCGTAGATCTCGGTCACCTTGGCGTCGCGGTAGTAGCGCTCGACCGGGAACTCGCGCGTGTAGCCGTAGCCGCCGAGGACCTGGATCGCCTCGCCCGTCCAGTGGCGCGCGACGCGCGAGGCGAAGAGCTTTGCCTGCGCCCCCTCGACCGTGTGCGGACGCCCGGCCTCCTTCAGGCGCGCGGCGCGCCAGGTCAGCGCGCGGGCGGCCTCGATCTCGGTCTGCATGTCGGCCAGCTTCTGCTGGATGGCCCCGAAGCCGCCGATCGGACGGCCGAAGGCGTGGCGCTCCTTGGCGTAGGCGGTGGCCACGTCGAGCGCGGCCTGGGCGATGCCGACCGCCTGCGCCGCGATGCCGATGCGCCCGGCGTCGAGCGTGGTCAGCGCGACGCGCATGCCGGCGCCGGGCTCGCCGAGGCGCTCGCCCGGCGTGTCCTCGAAGCTCAGGTCGGCGGTCGAGGAGGAGTTCAGGCCGAGCTTCTCCTCCTCGCGCGTGGGGCGGAAGCCCGGCGCGCCCCGGCGCACGACGAACGCCGACGGCCGGTCGGGGTCCTTGGCGAACACGACGAAGGTGTGCGCGTGCGAGCCGTTGGTGATCCACTGCTTGGCGCCGGTGATGGCGGCCCGGCCGTCGCCGTCGGCGCGGGCGCGGGTGCGGATGGCGCCCGCGTCGGAGCCCGCCTCGGACTCGGTCAGCGCGAACGCCGCCAGCTCGTGGCCCTGCGCCAGCGGCGGGACGAGGCGCTGGATCTGATCGATCGTGCCGAAGCGCAGGATCGGCAGGGTGCCCGCGCTCGTGTGCACCGCGACCGTCACCCCCACCCCGGCGTCGCCGCGCGAGAGCTCCTCGAGCACGAGGACGTAGGAGAGGAAGTCGGCGCCGGCGCCGCCGTGCTCCTCGGGCACGCAGACGCCCATCAGCCCGAGCTCGCCGAGGTGCTCGAAGACCTGGCGCGGGAAGGTGTGCTCGCGATCCCAGGTCGACGCGCCGGGCGCGATCTCCTCGTCGGCGAAGCGCCGCGCCAGCGCCCGGATCTCGCGCTGCTCGTCGGTGAGCTCGTGCTCGCTCATCGCGCCCGCCGCGCCGCCACGACGCGGGTCGCCGTCCCCACGAGCGCCGCCAGGCCCACGGCCGCCGCGGCCTTCAGCCGGCGGCCGAGCTGCTCGAAGCGCATGATCTCCCAGCCCTCGGCGCGGGCCACTCGCGCGAGCTCGGCGTCGGGGTTGACCGCCACCGGATGACCGACCGCGCGCAGCATCGGCAGGTCGGACTCCGAGTCGGAGTACGCGTAGGAGTCGCCGAGGTCGAGCACGCGCCCCGCGGCCAGCTCGCGCATGGCCTGCGCCTTGCCCTCGCGGTAGGTGAAGGGGCCGGCGCCCTCTCCCGTGTAGCGGCCGTCGACGACCTGCGAGCGCGCGCCGAGCGCGCCGTCGAAGCCCAGGACGTGCGCGAGCATGTCCGCCATCTCCTGGGAAGCGGCGGTGCAGATGTAGACCGGGCGCCCGGCGTCCTGGTGGGCGTAGGCGACCTCGAGCATCTGCGGGTACAGGCGCGGGAGCACGCCGGCGAGGACCTTGGGAGCGAGGCGCTGCAGGTCGGTCACGCGCTGGCCGGCGATCATCTCCCCCACCTCCCGGCGCACGCGGTCGGTGGCCTGGTCGGTCGAGCCCTGCAGGCGGAACCTGACGTTCTGCCAGCCGTAGCGCGCCATCCGCCGGCGGGTGAGCAGGCCGGCGCCGCGCGCGGCGCGGGCCCAGTACAGGCCCGACGACCCGGCCATGAGCGTGCGGTCGAGGTCGAAGAACGCCGCGCCGTGGCCAGCGCCCTCCGGGGTGGCCTCGACGGCGGCCGCCTCCTGGGCAGCCGTGCGCTCGATGGAGACCGGCTCCTCCAAGTCGGCTAGCCGCCGTCGCCGTGCACCTGCAGGATGACGGCGTCGCCCTGACCGCCGCCGCTGCAGATCGCCACGCAGCCCAGCCCCCCGCCGCGACGGCGCAGCTCGTGCACGAGCACGCCGAGGATGCGGGCGCCCGAGGCGCCGATCGGATGCCCGAGCGCGACGGCGCCGCCGTTGACGTTCACGCGGTCCTCGTCGATGTTGAGCATCCGGATCGAGTTCAGCGTGACCGACGCGAAGGCCTCGTTGATCTCCCACAGGTCGATGTCGCCGGGCTGCAGGCCGGCCTTGTCGAGCGCCTTCATCGCGGCCTTGGCCGGCGTGGTCGCCAGGTAGGCGAAGTCGTTGGCCGACTGCGCGTGGGCGACGATCTCGGCCAGCGGCTCCTTGCCGTTGGCGGCGGCCCACTCGTCGCTGGAGAGGACGACGGCGCCGGCGCCGTCGTTGACGCCCGGCGAGTTGCCGGCGGTGTGCGAGCCCTCCTTGCCGACCAGCCCCGGCAGCTTCGCCAGCCGCTCGAGGGTGGTGTCGCGCCGCGGGCCCTCGTCGACCTCGACGACGGTGTCCTCCTTCTTGCCCTTGACCGTGACGGGGACGACCTCGTCGGACATCCGGCCATCGTCGATCGCGGCGATGGCGCGCTCGTGCGAGCGCAGCGCCCAGCGGTCGAGGTCGGGGCGCGCGAGCTCGAGCTCGTCGCCGATCTCGGTGGCCTCGTCGAACATCTGGCGGCCGCTGAAGGGGTTGGTCAGGCCGTCGTGGACCATCGCGTCCAGCGCCTTGGCGTCGCCCATCCGGAAGCCGAAGCGGGCCTGCGGCAGCAGGTACGGGGCCTGCGACATCGACTCCATGCCCCCGCCGACCGCGAGCTCGACGTCGCCGGCGCGGATGGCCTGGTCGAGCAGGACCGACGCGCGCAGCCCCGAGGCGCAGACCTTGTTGACGGTCTCCGAGGAGACCTCCTTGGGGATGCCGGCCTTGACCTGGGCCTGGCGCGAGGGGATCTGCCCCTGGCCGGCCTGGAGGACCTGGCCCATGATCACGTGCTCGACCGCCTCGGGGTCGACGCCGGCGCGCTCCAGCGCGGCCGCGATCGCCAGGCCCCCGAGCTCGGTCGCGTCGAGGGTGCTGAGGCCGCCGCCGAGCTTGCCGATCGGCGTGCGGGCGGTGCCGAGGATGACCGTCTTGGGCATCGGTCGATCATTGCACGGCGCCGGCCACGGGACCCGGTTCGCGTACGCGCGGCGTTGTTGCGTAACGTCAGGCGCCATGCGTGCCTCCGCCACCACCGACGCCCCCGCCGTCACGAGCGCCGACACGATCGTCGTCGGCGTCTTCGCCGGCAAGGGGATTCCCCACGACCTCGACGGAGCGCCGCTCACGGCGCTGGTCGACAGCGGCGAGGCCCGCTCGACGTTCCGCCACCTGGCGCTCCACCACGCCGACGGGCAGCGCTGGCTGCTCGTGGGCCTCGGCGACCGCGACGAGCTCGACCCCGAGCGCGCCCGCGTGGCCGCCGCCACCGTGGTCGCCCGGGCGCGCGAGTTCGGCACGCGCGTGCTGTGCTGGGAGCTGCCCCACAAGGTCGGCGACGAGGTCGCCGCGGCCATCACCGAGGGCACGATCCTCGCCGCGTACCGCTTCGACCGCTACCGCTCGCGCGGCGACGACGACGAGGCCGACCGACCCGACGGCATCGAGGAGCTCATCGTCTCGGCCCACCACGACGTCGCCGACGCCGTCGCCCTCGGGGTGGTCGGCGCGCGCGCCCAGAACCTCGCGCGCGAGCTGCAGGACACCCCCGCCAACGACCTCACGCCGCGGGCGCTGGGCGAGCGCGCCCGCGAGATCCAGGACGTCGAGGTCGAGGTCCACGGCCGCGACTTCCTCGCCGAGCAGGGCATGGGCGCGTTCCTGTCGGTCGCCCAGGGATCCGACCACGAGCCCGCGCTCATCGTGGCCCGCTACGACGGCGGCGGCGACGGCCCGCTGCTCGGCCTGGTGGGCAAGGCGGTCACCCACGACACCGGCGGGCTGTCGATCAAGCCGGCCGCGTCGATGCACGAGATGAAGTTCGACATGTCGGGCGGGGCGGCCGTCCTCGGCGCGCTCCAGGCGATCGCCGCCCTGCGCCTGCCGGTGCGCGTGCTCGCGGTCATCGGCGCCACGGAGAACACGATCAACGGATCGGCGACCAAGCCGGGCGACATCGTCCGGGCCATGACCGGCACGACGATCGAGGTCAACAACACCGACGCCGAGGGCCGGCTCGTGCTCTGCGACTGCCTGGCCTACGCGGTGGCGCAGGGCGCCGAGCGCCTGGTCGACGTGGCCACGCTGACCGGCGGCGTCGTCACCGCGCTGGGCTCGACCTACGCCGGGCTGTTCTCCACCGACGAGGACTGGGCGGCGGCGGTGACCGCCGCCGGCGACGCCGCGGGCGAGATCGTCTGGCGCCTGCCGCTGCACCCCGAGTACGAGGAGCAGATGAAGGGCCGCTACGCCGACCTCACGAACTCCGAGGGCCGAAAGGCGCATCCCATCCAGGGCGCGACCTTCCTGCGGCGCTTCGTCGGCGACGTGCCGTGGGCGCACCTCGACATCGCCGGCACGAGCCACGACACCGGTCGCGCCTATGCGGCCAAGGGCGGGTCGGGCTGGGGCGTGCGGCTGCTGCTCGAGCTCGCCCGCGCCCAGGCCTGATCGGCTCAGAAGCCGGGCGGGTGGCGGGCGACGAACCCGCTCGTGTCGCGGCCCGTGGGCTGCCAGCGCGTGCCCGAGCCGCGCAGGGCGCCGGTGTCGAAGCGCAGGCCGGCGACCTCCATGAAGACGTGGGTCCCGTTCGCGTAGATCGTGATCCAGCGGCCGGGACCCGGCGCGCCCCAGCTCGCGAGCAGGCCCGAGGTCAGCGGCGCGTCGAGCAGGCCGGCCCCGGCCAGGGCGAAGGACACCGAGCCCGAGCAGTCGTAGCCGTTGGAGGACCAGGCGCCGTGGCCGCCGCCCCACAGATAGGGCGTCGTCGCGATGACGTTGCCCGAGCGGATGACGTCCTGGACGCTCTGCGGGGCGTCCGCGGGCGCGATGGCGGTGCCGTCGCCGAGCACGCGGCCGACGACGCCGACGGCGAGGTCGGCCTTGGCGGCCAGCTCCTTGAGCTGGCGCAGCTCGCGCCGGACCTCGGCGTCGTCCGCGCGCCGCGAGGCGTCGGTGCCGGCCGCGGTCAGCGTGGGCGCCGGGGTGGCGGGCGCGGCGTCGGACGGCGCCACGACGCCCGCCTCGGGCTCGACGACCTGCGGGTGCGAGGCCACCGGACCGACGTCGGCGGCAGCGGCCGCCGTGCCCTGGTGAGCGCCCGAGCCCGACGTCGCGATCACGGCCACGCCGATCAGCGCCACGGCCAGCAGGCCGACGCCGACGAGCACGCGGCGCGCGAGCGTGGTGGCTCTCCGGTAGGCGCTGGTCATGGCTTGGCTCACGTCCGGTGGATCGGACGACGGGAGCGCGGCCTTGAGTGCCCCGGTCTCCCGCGACCGCAGGACGGGAGGGTCGCACAGGGCAGAATGGCGCGATGCACTTCCGGTGGGCGGCGCTGTGGCTCGTGCTGTTCGCCGTCTACGCGGCGGGCGCCGGCCTGCACGCAAGCCCCGGCGAGGACCTCAGCGCACCCGAGGCGCACGCGCTCCTGCTCACGCGCTCGATCCTCGACGACGGCGACCTCGACCTCGCCGATCAGTACGGCGCGACGGCCTGGCGCCCGTTCTACGGACACGAGCTTTTGCCGCTCACCGGCCCGCGCGAGCACGGCCAGCTCGAGCCGATGCCGGCCGGCTTCGCGCTGCTGTGCGCGCCGGCCTACGCGCTCGGCGGCCGGATCGCGGTCGAGCTCTGGCTGGCGGCGCTGGCCGCGCTCGGCTACGTCGCGGCCGCCGCGCTGGCGCGGCGGCTGGTGCCGGAGCCGTGGGCCACGGGCGCCGCCCTGGCGGTGGGCCTGTCGCCGCCCGCGGTCGTCGCGGCGACGACGATCGCGCCCGACGCCGTCGCCGGCGCGGCCCTGGCCGGCGCGGCGGCGCTCGCCCTCGCCGCCCGCGACCGGCCGCTGGCGCGGCTGACCGCGTGGGCGGGGACGCTGCTCGCCACCCTGCCGTGGCTGGCGGTGAAGTTCCTCGCGCCCGGCGCCGTGGTCGCGGTCGCGGTCTACCGCTGGCCGCGGCGGCGCAATCGCGGCCTGGCCGGCCTGGTGGGCATCGAGATCGTGCTCTTCTCGGCGGTCCTGTTCGTGTCGATCAACGATCGCCTCTACGGCGGCCTGACGCCCTACGCGGTGCTGGCCCCGGGCGTCAGCCCGACCGGGGCGATGGGCCTCGGCGAGCACCTGGCGCGCTGGCCGCGGCTGCTGTGGCTCTGGGTCGGCCGCGACGAGGGGCTGCTGCGCGCGGCGCCGGTGTGCGCGATGGCGTTCGCGGCGCTGTTCGTGCTCTTCCGCTCGCGTCGCTCGCGCCTGGCGCGCGTGGTGGCCGAGCAGGCCGACGTCGAGGTCACGGCCGCGTTCCTGGCCACCGCGTGCGCGGCCGCCGTCGGCGTGGCCGCGTTCCTGGCCCCGGGCATCGGCGGCTCCTGGTTCGCCGGCCACCAGCTCGTCGCCGTGCTGCCGCTCGCCGCCGCGCTGTGCGCCATGGGCCTGCGGCACTTCCCGCGCACCGGCCGCGTGCTCGCCGCGCTCACCATGGCGGGTACGGTGTGGCTCCTGGTCGCCGTCCGAGTCGACCCCGGGGCCGGCGTCGCGCCCCCGCGCGGGGCGCTGCCGACGGTCGGCCGCTGAGCCGTCAGCCCGGCGCCTGCGCCGCGTCGCCGGCGTCGAAGCGCTCGAGGATCGTGGTCGCGGCGCTGGCGGGATCCAGGCGGCGCGCGACGACCTCGTCGAGCAGGCTCGCGAACTCTTCGTCCTCGCCCAAGCGCTCCTCCAGGCGGCGGCGCAGGCGGTAGGTGCACAGGCCCAGGACCTCGTTGCGCAGGTTGCGCCGGCGGCGCTCCGAGAGCGTGCCCTCCTGCTCGATGTGCGCCCGGTGCTCCTCCAGGCGCTCGACCAGCTCCTCGACGCCCTCGCCGCGGACCGCCTCGGTCTTGACGATCGGCACGCGCCAGCCGCGCTGGGGCGCCAGGGAGAGCACCCCGCGGATCTCGCGCACCATCGTGTCGGTCAGGGGATGGTCGGCCTTGTTGACGACGATGATGTCGGGGATCTCCATGATCCCGGCCTTGAGCGCCTGGATCGAGTCGCCCGACCCGGGCATGAGGACGAGGACCACGGTGTCGGCGTGGTCGATGACGTCGACCTCGGCCTGACCGACCCCGACCGTCTCCAGGAAGACGTCGTCCTTGCCCGCGGCGTCCATGAGCAGCGCGGCCTGCAGCGCGGCCTCGCTGAGGCCGCCCAGCGCGCCGCGCGTGGCCATCGAGCGGATGAAGACGCCGGGGTCGAGGAAGTGCTCGGTCAGGCGGATGCGGTCGCCCAGCAGCGCGCCCTGCGTGAAGGGCGAGGAGGGGTCGATCGACAGCACCGCCACCTGCCGGTCGGCGGCGCGGCGCAGCTTGGTCAGCGCGCCGATGAGCGTCGACTTGCCCGCACCCGGCGCGCCGGTCAGGCCGACGATCGACGCCCGGCCGGTCTTGGGGTAGACCTCGCGCACGAGCTCCCAGCCGGCGGGGTCGTTGGACTCCACGAGGGTGATGGCGCGCGCGAGGGCGCGCTTGTCGCCGGCGAGCAGCCGCTGGGCGAGTGAGCCGTCGGGCATCGGGGCGCGCAGACTACCCTTGCGTCCGTGGACTCGGTGCTGTCCCCTCCACGAGCCACGGGCGTGCCTCCGCAGGTGCGAGGCGAGCCCGCGCCGCGCCACGGCGGGCCGATCGCGCTCCTGCGCTGGATGCGCGCGCATCGCATGCTCACGTTCGGCTACGCGCGGCTGATCGTGCGCCTGGGGTGGCTGAAGCTGCGCTTCCGCGGACGGCTGAAGACGGACGGGCTCGCCTTCGTCTGCCCGGGCGTCACCTTCGAGATCGGCAAGAACGCGACGGTGCACCTGGGCCGCTGGTCGTGGATCGGCCACGGCTCGAAGATCCGCGCGCACGAGGGCGAGGTGCGCATCGGGGCGAAGTCCGTGCTCGGGCAGGAGTGCACGATCTCGGCCTTCCAGCTCGTCTCGATCGGGCGCGAGTGCATCGTCGCCGACCGCGTGATGCTCATCGACTTCGACCACGGCGTGGTGGAGGTCGAGCGCCCGATCCGCCACCAGGGCATCTACAAGCGCGACGTGCGCATCGGCCACAACGTCTGGATCGGATACGGCGCGTCGTTCCTGCGCGGCGTGACCGTCGGCGACAACTCCGTCATCGGGACCTACACCGTCGTCAACAAGGACGTGCCCGCCAACGCGGTGGTCGCGGGCGTCCCGGTGCGGCTGCTGCGCATGCGCGAGGCGCCGCGGACGCTGCGGTGGGACTGATGGTCCCGGCCGAGATCGCCGACCAGCTCGCGCTGGAAGTGGATCCGACCTGCGCCGTGCGCGTCGTCGAGCGCCGCGGCGGCGACGAGCGCTCGCTGCGGATCGGTCCCCTGGGCGAGCCCGAGGCGCGCGCCCTGGCGGCGATGCTCCTCAACCGCACCGAGGACCCGGACGCCGACGGCCCGTGGCGCTGCGCGATCGCGGGCGGCGTGCGGGTCGTGTCGCTCGAGCGCTTGCGCTGATTCGTGACGTTCGCGGGGTCCCGTGCGCGCGTTTGGCTGTCAGGCTCGGGCCATGGAAGGCGCTCGGCGAATGTGTCACCCCCCAGGTGACAAATTCGACACACGCCTTGACGAGAGCGCGATCGGACGACTGGCCGCGCACCAGCACGGCATCGTCACGGCCCGCCAGCTCGCGGCCCGCGGGCTCGGGCGCAACGGAATCTCACGCCGCGTCGCCGCCGGGCGCCTGCACCGCATCCACCACGGCGTCTACGCCGTCGGACACCCGATCCTCACGCCCCACGGCCACCGGATCGCCGCCGTCCTCGCGTGCGGACCCGACGCCGCGCTCAGCCACGCCAGCGCCGCCGCGCTCTGGGACATCCGCCCCACCGCCGCCACCCGCATCGACGTCACCGTCCCCACGACCAACGGCCATGCGCGACCCGGCCTGCGCATCCACCGCACCCCCACCCTGCGCCCCGACGAGACCACCCACCACCACGCCATCCGCGTCACCACCCCAACGCGCACCCTGCTCGACCTCGCCGCCACCCTCCCCCGCGGCGCCCTGCAACGCGCGCTCGACCAAGCCGAGATCCTCGAGCTCTTCGACCTCACCGCCCTCGATGCCATGGCCAGAGCCCACGCCGGCCAGGGCGGAGCCGGCCACCTACGACAAGCGCTCGAAAGCCACCACGCCGCCACCACCCTCACCAGATCAGAGCTCGAAGAGCGCTTCCTCGCCCTCTGCGACCACCACCACATCCCACGACCAAAGGTCAACACCCGCGTCGCCGACCTCGAAGTCGACTTCCTCTTCACCGACCAACGGCTCGTCGTCGAGGTCGACGGCTACCGCTACCACCACACCCGCAAGGCCTTCGAGCGCGACCGCCAGCGCGACGCCATCCTCGCCCAAGCCGGCTACCGCGTCCTGCGCTTCACCCACCGCCAGATCGCTCGCGAACCGGCGACCGTCACGGCCGCCCTACGCGCCGCGGCGGCTCGCCCGCCCGCCGCGGCGCGTCTGGGGGCCTAGGCGCAGTTGGGCCAGGGGGACGTGCCCCGCTGCGCCAGGAGCTTGGCCGCCCGGCTGTCCTGCTCGGGCTCGGGGGCCGCGGCCGGGTCGCCGCTGCCGCCGAGCCGCTGCCAGGTGGCGCGGTCGAACTGGTACTTGCCGCGGTAGGTGCCGTCGGCCGAGACCGCGGTGGGGTCGCCGCCGGACTCGCACTGGGCGATGCGCTGCAGCGTGCCCGGAGCGTCGCCCGAAGACGGGTCGCTCGACCCGGCGCCGCCCGCGCCGGCCGACCCGGCCGAGCCGTCCGAGCCGCCCGCGGCGTCGGTGCCGTTGGCGACCCCGGAAGCGTCGCTGCTGGCGCCGGGCGTCGCGCCCAGCGCCGCCAGCGTCTGCGGCCCGGCCACGCCGTCGACCGCCAGGCCGTGGCTGCGCTGGAAGCGGCGCACGGCGCTGCGCGTCTTGCGCCCGTACACGCCGTCGACCGCCACGCCGAGCTGCTGCTGCAGCGCGCGCACGGCGTCGGCGCCCCGCGCCGCGGCGGGCACCGCCGGCGTCGAAGCGTCCTGGGCGAAGGCGCCGCCGGCGGCGACGGCCGAGAGCGCGACCGCGAGGGTCACGCTCGCCCGCCCGCGCAGCGCCAGGCGGCGCCGGCGGGCCTGCTTGGCGCGCCGCGCCTGCGAGGCCCGCAGCGACCGCCGCCAGGCGACGGGCGAGCTGAGATCGCGATGTGATGCCACGTGAACGTCAACCCCTCTGTTCGTCTCGTCGCCTACGGGGTTAGCTGACGGGCTCGCGCGCAAGACGTGCGCTACACCGGCTGAAGCCGGCGATTCGCCCCCGGGCCAATGGCCCACTGGGTCCCCCGCTCCCCGTCGTCCGTGCGACGGGGACTCGGCATGGGTCTTTCAACAGCAGCGGCGGACCATACCGAGGCGACCGACGGAACGACACCCAGGGTGCCGGACCCCGGCCCCCGCCTAGCTGTCGTCGCCCAGGCCCTGCAGAGGACCGAGCAGCCGCGCCGAGCGCTTGGACACGCCCGGCAGGGCGATCAGCCGATGGGTCGGAGGCTCGCCAGCCTCGCGGCGGCGGAGCTGCTCGGCGGCGATCGGGCGCCAGTGCTCGTCGACCATCGCGGCCGGGTCGCCCGCCGCGACGACCGCCGGGGCGAGCTCGAGGTGCTCGGCCCACAGCCGCACGCGCGTGTCCCGCGCCAGCGCGGCGTGGTCGGTGACCACGTTCATCTCGGTGTCGTTGAACAGCGAGTGGGCGTTGAGGTTGGCCGAGCCGACCGTGAGCCAGCGGTCGTCGACGATCCCGACCTTGGCGTGGACGTACAGCGGGTCGTCGCGCGCGCCCGTGCGCGAGCGGATCGTCGCGGCGAGGAAGCGCCCGGCGCCGTCGTCGGCCTCGGCGAGCACGGCGAGCTGCCCGCGCGTGTCGTCCTGGCCGTTGTTGGCCTTCGCGGGCAGCACGACGACGAGGCGGAAGTCGTCGTCCGGCGGCTCGCGCAGCTTGCGGGCGAGCACGTCGACGATCTCCGGCGCCCACAGGAACTGGTTCTCGAGGTAGATCAGCCGGCGCGCGCCGCGCAGCGCGCGGATGTAGCTCTCGAGGATCCGGAAGTCGCCGCGCGGGAAGTCGTCGTACATGTCCTCGGCGACAGTGCGCACCACCTGCACCGTGTTGGGTCCGGCCGAGGGCGGGGGCGCGATCGGCTCCACGCGCTCGCCCGTGACCTCGTACCAGCGCGCGGCGAAGTGGTCGTGCACGTCGACGATCGCCGGTCCGCGCAGGCGCGTCGCGACGTCGTGCCAGCCCAGCCGCCGGCGCGCAGCGTGCTCGCTGGCGTCGAAGCGGTCGCCGGAGTCGTCGGTCAGGTCGATGCCGCCGACGAACGCCACCTCGCCGTCGATGCAGATCGTCTTCTCGTGGTGGCAGTGGATCGGGTGCTCGCGCGGGTCGGGCACGCAGCGGATGCGCGTCCCGCGCGTGAGCGTGCGGATCGCGTCCGACACCTCCGAGCGCGTCGGATGAAACGCCGGCACCGGCGCGCCGGCCCAGACGAGCACGCGCACGTCGATCCGCTCGGCCAGCTCGGCGAGCAGCGCGCCGAGCACGACCGGCGGCTCGCAGCGGACGAGCTCGAAGTGCGGCGCGACGTGCCAGCCGGTGATGTCGACGAAGCTGCGCGCGCCCTGCATCGCCTCGGCCATCGCCGGCAGGGCCTGCGCGCCGTCGATGAGCACGTCGAGCGAGCAGCCGGGGCGCGGCGGCGGGCCGCCGGCCGCCCAGTGGCCGTCGTCGGGCGGATCCAGCGCGCGCTCCCAGCCCAGGCGGCGCAGGCGCCGGCGGTGCCTGGCGCGCACCGCCGCCTCGATCGCGTTCCCGAGCGCCGCGTCGGTGCGGCCGATCAGCGGCATGGCCATCGAGGCTGAGCATGCCCGCAGCCCGCCGCGGCCGAACCAGCGTTACGGCTCGAGCAGCGCGGCGCGATCGACGAGCGGCGCCAGGTGGCGCACGGCGGGGTCGGCGGCCGGATCGGCGAGCGCCGCGCGCAGGGCGCGGGCGTGGCCGGCGAAGCGCTCGCGCGGGTAGTCGCCCGCGGTGGCGCGCGCGACCAGGAAGGCCCAGTCGCTGCTCTGCAGCGCCAGCAGCTCGCGCAGCGCGCGATCGCCGGCGTCCGGGCCGGCGGCCACGACGTCGAGCTCGGCCCGCCGCGCCGCCCACGCCAGCTCGGCCACGGCCGGGCCCGACCACGTCGACAGGTCGCGCGGCGTGCCCCAGGTCGTGACGCGGTCCAGCGCGTCCCCGGCGGGGGCGGGCTCGACCGCGGCCAGCGCGTCGTCGAGGCGAGCGATCTCGAGCCCGACCCGCGCAGCCTCGGCGACCACGTGGCCGAGCCAGCGCGGCCCCTCGTGCCACCAGTGGCCGAGGAGCTCGGTGTCCAGCGCGCAGACGCACAGCCCGCCGCCGGCCACGCGCTCGGACACGCGCGCCACGAAGTCGGACGCGTCGGCGCGGGCCCGCTCGTCTGCGCGCGCCGGGTCGTAGACGGCGCCGTCGTTGGCCCACGGATGGTGGTCGCGCGCGGTGCGGTGGTGGTAGTCGCGATAGGCGGCGTGCGCCGGATAGCCGTCCGCGGCCCACACCAGGTCGACCGCGGCCCGGTCGATGGGCACCGCGACCAGGCCGTCCTGCGTCACCAGCGGGCGCAGGTGGCGCGCGTCCTCGGGGCCGAACACGTCGGTCAGGTCGACGCACGTCGCGCGCACGCCGGCCTCGACGAGCGCCGCGTGCAGCCACGGCGCGTGCGCGCACTCCGGCAGCCAGAAGCCGCCGCGCCAGCCGTCGAACCGTGCCCGGTGCGAGCGGACTCCGGTGCGCACCTGCATCCGCACGCCCGCCTCGGTCGCCAGCAGCGGCAGGATCGGGTGCGTGGCGGCGCTCGTCCACGCCGCGTGCGGCGCGAGCGCCCCGAGCAGGTCGCCCGGCAGCCGCGCGGCGGCGCGCTCGTACTCGCCGGCGGCCCGGCGCAGCTCGGCCGCCACCGCCGCGTCGCCGGCCGCCTCGACGTCGAGCGCGTGCGACGCCGGGCGCACCTCGCGCAGGAACGCCAGGCAGCGCTCGATCGCGCTCGGCGCCCGGAGCTGGTCGCACAGCACGGGCGTCAGCGACAGCGTGACCGGCGCGCCGGCCTCCAGGAGGTCGAGCAGCGGCAGGTACGAGGTCGCGATCGCCTCCCACAGCCACTCCTCGCCGAAGGGCCACGTCCCGAAGCCCTCGACGTAGGGCATGTGCGTGTGCAGGACGATGGACAGGCGCCCCGCGCTCACGGCCGCAGGACCGCCACGAGGTCGAGCGCGCGGTCGAGGCGGCGCTCGGGGCGCAGCGCGAAGTCGCGCTCGGAGATGGCGGGCACGAAGCGGTCGTAGAACGCACTCGTCAACCGCAGCGCGGCGTGCACGCGATCCCACCCCGCGCGCAGCGCCAGCTCGTGGGCGCGGAGCCGGCGCGCGTGGAAGAGTCCGTGGAGCTCGACCGATCCGAAGTGCGCCGCGCACAGCGCGCGGAACTCCTCGGCGCGGTACTCGCGCAGGTGCCACGGGTTGCCCGAGCGCTCCTCGCCCTTGGGCGCCAGCGTGAGGACGTTGGGCGTCGAGACGTACGCGGCGCCGTTGGGGGCGATCATCGAGCGCACGTTCTCGAGCACCCCGTCGGGATCGTGGACGTGCTCGATCGTCTGCAGGAAGACGACGGCGTCGCAGCGCTCGGAGAACGTCTCGACCATGTCGCGCACGAAGCGCACGTTCGGGTGCCGGTAGCGCAGCCGCGCGTGCTCGTGGGCCTCCGGGTTCGCGTCGACGCCGGTGACGCGATAGGCGGTGCGGGCGAGCACCTCCGACCCGTAGCCCTCGCCGCACGCGAGGTCGACGACCCGCAGCCCGCCCACCCGCACGCGGATCCACTCGTAGACCGCCAGGTGGCGGCGGAACCAGTAGTTCTCCTCGGGCACGTCGGGCAGCGTGCGCTCGCCGTCGAGGCGCAGCGGCGGGACGCCCGGCGGCTGGTCGCGCTGGAGATACAGATCGGTCACAGGGACGCGAACGCTAGTGACGGGCGAGCAGCCGCACCTGTCCGCCCCGCGACGGCGCGAGCGTGACGCCCCGCCGGCGCACCCCCTCGGACGCCCCGACCGCCTCCAGGCGCACGGACTCGGCGAGCGTCTGGAGCACCACCTGCATCTCGAACTGGGCGAACGCCGCGCCCAGGCAGCGGCGCACGCCGCCGCCGAACGGGATCCACGCGAACGACTGCGCCGCGCGGCCGCCGCCGTTCAGGAAGCGCTCGGGGCGGAAGGCGTCGGGCTCGGGGTAGACGTCGGGGCGGCGGTGCACGAGCAGGATGCAGGGCGCCACGAGCGTGCCCGCCGGCAGCTCGCGTCCGGCGAGGGCCAGCGGCTCGAGCAGCTTGCGCAGCACCAGCGCGACCACGGGGCGCAGGCGCAGCGCCTCCTGGACCGCGGCCTCGGCGTAGCGCGGGTCGCCGGCCAGGCGCTCCAGCCCTCCCGGGTGGCGGACGAGCCGCTCGACCGCCCATGCCAGCCCGGTGGCGGTGGTCTCGTGGCCGGCGAGCAGCAGCGTGAGCAGCTCGTCGCGCAGCTCGCCGTCGCTCATCGGCGCGCCGTCCTCGTCGCGCGCGAGCAGGAGCATCGAGAGGACGTCCTCGCGCTCGGCGACGTCGGGCGCGGCGCGGCGGTCGGCGATCAGCGCGTGCAGCTCGCGGTCGATCGGCGCCATGTAGCGCCGGCGCAGCCGGCGGACGATCGCGTCGTCGGGCCCGAGCATGGCGAACGCGACCATCCCGGGCCGGCTCGTCGCCCAGCCGAGCATGCGCTCCAGCGGCTCGCGCAGGCGGCGCATGGCGGTGGCGTCCTCCACCCCGAAGACGGCGCGCATGATGACCTCGAGCGCGATCGCCTGGGTCTGCGCGCGCAGGGCGAACGGCTCGTCGAGCGGCCACGACGCGACGGCGCGCTCGGTGGCGTCGCGCATGATCTCGCGGTAGCGCTGCATCCGCTCGCCGTGGAAGGCGGGGAGCATGAGCTTGCGCTGGCGCAGGTGCTCGTCGCCGTCGAGCAGCAGGACCGAGCTCGACCCCAGCGTGGGGCGCAGGATCTCGTTCGCCTCGCCCGCGTTCGTGCGCCGCGGGCCGGCGGCGAAGACGGCGCGCACGTCCTGCGGATCGGCGAGCATCACCCACGGCCGATGCTCGATGTGGACCGTGAAGGCGTCGCCGTGGCGCGCCCACTGTCGGCGGGCGAAGTGCAGCGGCGCAGCGATCCATTCGGCCATCTGCGCGACCCGCGGAGCGCGGGGCCCGGGCGGCAGCGCGACCCCCATGAACGCGAGCGTACACTCCCGCGCCCATGCCGGCCCCGGCCACCGCCAGCCCCGACGAGATCCGCGAGGTCAACGCCCGCTACCACGACGGCGCGGCGGCCGGCTACGACGCCAAATGGGGCATCGACTACGGCGACGTCGGGCGCGACCAGGTCCTCGGCAAGGTGCGCAAGGCGCTGGGCGAGGTGCCCTCGCTCGGCCGCTCGCTGGAGGTCGGCGCCGGCACCGGCTACTTCAGCCTCAACCTGCTTCGCGGCGGCGTCGTCGCCGACGCCGTCTGCACCGACATCTCGCCGGGGATGCTCGACGCGCTCGAGGGCAACGCGGCCCGTCTGGGCGTCGACGTGACGACCGCCGCGTGCGACGCCGAGGACCTGCCGTTCGAGGACGAGTCGTTCGACCTCGTGTTCGGCCACGCGGTCCTGCACCACCTGCCCGACCTCGATCGCGCGTTCGCCGAGTTCCGCCGCGTGCTCAAGCCCGGCGGCCGGCTCTTCTTCGCCGGCGAGCCCTCGCGCCACGGCGACCGGATCGCCGCCGTGCCCAAGCGCGCGGCCACGCGGCTGGCGCCGCTCTGGCGCCGGGCGATGCGGGCCACGACCGCCCGCGAGGGCCACAGCGACGGCGGCGAGGACAACCATCGGCTCGAGGGCCTGGTCGACGTCCACGCCTTCACGCCCGACCAGCTCCAGGCCTACGCGCGGCGCGCCGGGCTCGAGCACGTGCGCGTGCGCGGCGAGGAGCTGCTGGCCAACTGGTTTGGCTGGGCCAACCGCGCGCTGGAGGCGACCGCCGACCCCGACTCGATCCCGTGGGGCTGGAAGGTCTATGCGTTCCGCGGCTACCTGCTGCTGCAGGAGGTCGACCGCCGGCTGCTCGAGCCGCGCCTGCCTCCGGCGATCTTCTACAACCTGATCGTCTCGGGCCGACGCGCCGCCTAGGCCTGGCGGCAGTCGGCGCAGAGGCCGCGCAGCGTGACCTCGACGCCGTCGACCTGCAGGCCTTCGGCGCGGGCGGCTGAGGCCAGCGAGCCCTCGTCGATGTGGGCGTCGACGTCGACCACGCGCCCGCACGAGCGGCAGGCGAAGTGGTGGTGGTGGTCGGTGCGCGGGTCGTAGAGCACGACGTTGCCCGCCCCGTCGACGCGGCGGGCGACGCCGAGGCGCACGAACAGGTCGAGCGTGGCGTAGACGGTCGGCAGCGACAGGCCCGGCAGCCGCGGGGACGCCGCCTGGAGCACCTCCTCGGCGCTGGCGTGGCGGCCGAGCTCGTGCAGCGCGCGGTGCAGGACGAGCCGCTGCGAGGTCACGCGGTGGCCGCCGGGCCGCAGCGCGGCGACGAGCCGCTCGTCCGCCGGGGTGTCGGTCGTGGCGCTCATGTGCAGGCCCCTGATGTTAGGGCATCCTAAGTGGGATGCACGTGTTAGGGCGTCCTTATTGCAACTGAGTTGTATTATGGCGCCATGTTCTCCGACGTCCGCTCCGCGCTCGACGGCTGGCGCACCGCCTCGGACCGCCAGAGGCTCCTGCAGGTCGTCCAGCCGGGCCTCATCGGCCTCATCGACGGCACGATCTCGACCCTGGCGCCGATCTTCGCCTCGGCCTACGTCGCCGGCTCGCGCGCGGCGCTGCTCGTCGGGATCGCCGCCGCGCTGGGCGCGGCGATCTCGATGGGCATGTCGGAGGCGCTGTCCGACGACGGCGAGCTCACCGGCCGCGGCAACGCCCTGCAGCGGGGCATCATCACCGGCGCGGCCACGTTCCTCGGCGGGACCTTCCACGCCCTGCCGTTCCTCATCAGCAACACGTCGCGCGCGCTCGCCGTCGCCTACGTCGTCGTCGCGTGCGAGCTCGTGGTCATCGCCTGGGTGCGCAAGCGCTACCTGCACGTCTCGCTGACCAGCTCGCTCGTGCAGGTCACGCTCGGCGGCTTCATCGTCGCCGCCGTCGGGGTCGCCGTCGGGCACGCCTAGGCGACCGCCGCCGGCGCTCAAGACCCTTTCGCGGTCGGACCAGCGCCGTAGACTGACCGTCGATGCCCGACCGCGTCGTGCGCGACTTCCCGCTCTTCCCGCTCGGCATCGTGGCGCTGCCCCACGAGATGGTCCCGCTGCACATCTTCGAGCCGCGCTACCGCACGATGATCGACGAATGCCTGGAGCGCGGATCGGAGTTCGGGATCGTGTGGTCGGGCAAGGAGGGCGTGCGCTCGATCGGGTGCGCGATGGAGATCACCGAGGTGCTCGAGCGCATGGAAGACGGGCGCCTGAACATCCTCGTCCGCGGCACCCGGCCGTTCCGGATCGTCGACGAGCAGCACGACCTCCCCTATCCCGCCGGCACGGTGGAGTTCCTGCTCGACAAGCCCGAGGACTCCGACGCCAAGGCGGCCGGCGAGGCCCACGCGGCCTACGACTCGCTCGTGGAGCGGGCGACCGACCGCACGATGGAGGCCGCCGAGCTGGCGGCGATGACGGCCTACCAGATGGCCGCGACCGTCGACTTCGGCCTCGAAGCCAAGCAGGGGCTGCTCGACCTGCGCTCCGAGAACGCTCGCCTGCGCCTGGTCACGCGGCTCTTCCGGGCCGCGACCAAGCGCCTGGACTTCATCGAGCGCGCGCAGGAGCGGGCGCGCTCGAACGGGAAGGTCCGCTTCTCCTGAGCCGGTCGGGCAGCCTCGGTCGCCGGCCTTGGATAGCCAGCCACGAGCCCGCGAGGATCAGCGCCAGGCCGGCGACCGCCGCCACGCTGAACGGCTCGCCGAGCAGCACGACGCCGTAGACGACGGCGAAGCCCGGCGCGATGTAGGCGATGACCGAGGCGCGGCCCGGGCCGAGCTCGACGATCAGCGTGTAGAACCACAGGAAGGCGATGCCGGTGCCGGCGGCGCCGAGGGCGACCAGCGCGGCGCCGGCCTCCAGGCTCGGCGCGTGGTCGGGCAGCGTGGCGAGGAGCAGCGGGAGCGTCACCAGCGACGCGACCGCCATCGTCGCGCCCGCGACGCCCACCGGCGGCGCGCCCGGCAGCTTGTGCTTGAGGAGCATCGCGCCGACCGCGTAGCCGAAGCTCGCCAGGAGGACCATGGCGCCGCCGAGCACCAGGTCGCCGTCGCCCGACAGGTCCAGGCCGAAGAGGAGCACGACGCCGAGCATGCCGAGGACGATGCCCACCGCGGCCCAGCCGCTCGAGCGCTCCTCGTGGTCGAAGACCAGCGCGAGCAGGGCGGTGAAGATCGGCGCGCTGGAGACGAGGATGCCGGTGAGCTGGGAGTCGACGTGCGTCTCGCCGAAGGTGATGAGCAGAAACGGGCCCGCGACCTGCGCGAGCGCGAGCACGACGATCCAGCGCAGGCGCCCCCGCAGCGGCGCCAGGGCGCCCCAGCGCGCGGCCAGCGCCAGCAGCACCATCGCCCCCAGCCCGGTGCGGACGCAGACGATTGCGCCCTCGCTGAAGTCGGCGAGGGCGAGCTTGATGAACATGTACGAGGCGCCCCAGACCGCGGCGCCGCCACCCATCATCAGCCAGTGGCGTCGCGTCATGGGATCGAGGGTGTCAGCCCGCGGCGTCCGGCGCCAGCAGACCTGCTGGGGTCAGGGCATCAGCGCGGCTGATGCGCGCACCTTCTCCTCGAGGTACGCGAGGTACGGGCCCGGGTCCAGCGGCCCGCCGACGGTGCGCTCGAGCAGCTCGGCCGGCAGCATCCGGCGCCCGTGGCGGTGGACGTGCTCGCCCAGCCACGCCCGCAGCGGCGCGAAGTCGCCGGCGGCGAAGCGCTCGTCGAGGTCGGGCAGCTCGGCGCGGATCCGCGCCCAGAGCTGGCCGCCGATGACGTTGCCGAGCGCGTAGGTGGGGAAGTAGCCGAAGATGCCCTCGGCCCAGTGGATGTCCTGCAGGACGCCGTGGGCGTCGTCGGGCACGTCGAGGCCGAGGTAGGCGCGCGTGCGCTCCTGCCACGCCGCCGGCAGGTCGGCGACGGCGAGCTCGCCCTCGATCAGCGCGAGCTCGAGCTCGAAGCGCAGGACGATGTGCAGGCAGTAGGTGACCTCGTCGGCGTTGACCCGGATGAGGCCGGGGCGCACGGCGTTGACCGCGCGATGGACCTCCTCCCACGAGTGCGCGGCGAACGGCTCGGGCAGGCAGTCGCGCAGGTGCGGGAAGCACCAGCGCCAGAAGCCCGGCGAGCGCCCGACCATGTTCTCCCACATGCGGCTCTGGGACTCGTGCCACGCGCTCGACGCCCCGCTTCCCAACCCGGTGCGCGCGAGCGCCGGGTCGACCTGGTGCTCGTAGAGGCCGTGCCCGAACTCGTGGACGCCGGCGAACAGGCTCTCCAGCCCGTCGTCGACGAAGCGGGTGGTCAGGCGGACGTCGCCGACCGCCGGGGAGACCGCGAACGGGTGGGCGGCCACGTCCAGTCGCCACGCCTCGTCGTCGACGCCGAGCGCGTGCAGCACGCGATCGAGCAGACGGCGCTGGCCGTCCTCGGGGAACGGTCCCGCGTGCAGGAGCGAGTCGTCGATCTCCGGCGCGGCGGCCTCGAGCGGCACCAGCCCGTCGCGCAGGCGCTCGAGCGTCGCGCGCACCTGCGCGGTCGTGGCGCCGGGCTCGAAGTCGTCGAGCAGCGGGTCGTAGACGTGCTCGGCCTCCGGGAAGCAGGCGCTGTAGCGGCGGCGCAGGTCGACGTTGTGCTCGAGGTGCGGCGCGAACGAGGCGAAGTCGCTCTCGGCGCGGGCCTTGGCCCATGCCGTGCGCGCGGTGGCGGCGGCGCGCGTCATCTCGGCCACGAGCTCGGTCGGGACGCGCCGCGACTTCTCGTAGTCGCGCCCGACGATGCGCACCACGTCGGCCTCGATCTCGTCGCGCGGCCGGGCCGCCGCCAGCAGCTCGCCGACGCGCTCGTCGATGAAGCGCTCGTGGCCGAGGCGGCCCACCGTCGCCCGCAGCTCCGAGCGCGCCGCGGCCCCGGCCGGCGGCATGCAGATCTCCTGGTCCCAGGCCAGCAGGGTGGACGCGCTCTGGAGGTCGGATACCTCGGCGAGACGGCCCATCAGCTCATCCATCCGGTGAGGCTAATGCACGCGCAGATCAGGAGAGCTCGCCCAGGCGAGCCCGCAGATCGCGGCAGCGCACCTGCAGCCGATGGACCTCCTCGCGCACGACGCGCAGCGCCGGGTGCTCGGCCCCACCGTGACAGCCGCCGGCCATCGCGAACGCGTAGGGCCAGCTCGCCAGGTGGGCCCGGAGCGTCGCCGTGGCCTCCTCGAGCTCGACGCGCAGATCCTCCATCCGGACATGATGGTCGGCCGCGCGGCGGAAGCGGCAAGCACTACCCTCGTTCGATGCTGCGACTGACCGGACTCCCGTCCCCGTCGCGCTATCCCAGGGCAACGGTCGGGCTCGGTGAGGGACGCCTGGAGATCCTGTTCTCCGGCGCGGACGACGCCACGCGCGTCGACGTCGACCTCCGGCTGCTCGGGCCGGTCGACGACCTCGAAGCGGTCCAGCTCGATCTCCTGGCCCGGCTGCAGGAGCTGGGCTACGAGACGGGCTGGGAGCGCGACGCGGGCGGCCCCCCGGCGTGACGCCGGGAAGCCGCCGTGCGCCGTCGCGGCGGCGTCAGGCCTTGATCAGCCCGTGCGGGTTGAGCACGAACTTCTTGGCCGCGCCCTTGTCGAAGTCCTGGTAGCCCTGCGGGGCCTCGTCCAGGGAGATGACGGTCGCGTTGACCGCCTTGGCGATCTGCACGCGGTCGTTGAGGATCGCCTGCATCAGGTCGCGGTGGTAGCGCATCACCGGGCACTGGCCGGTCGTGAACGAATGCGACTTCGCCCAGCCCAGGCCGAGGCGGATCGACAGCGACCCGACCTTGGCCGCGTCGTCGATCCCGCCCGGATCGCCGGTGACGTACAGCCCCGGGATGCCGAGCTTCCCGCCCGCGCGCGTGATCTCCATCAGCGAGTTCAGGACGGTGGCCGGCGCCTCGTGGTCGGCGTCGCCGCCGTGACCGTGCGCCT
>JAXDHQ010000260.1:0-15782 GCA_034664395.1 Solirubrobacteraceae bacterium
CGCGGCGCGCGCCGAGCGCGAGCTCGAGGCGCTGGTCGCCGTGTCGACGCCGAGCGGCGACGTGCACGCCGCCGAGGAGGCGGCCGCGCTCGTCGCCGCGCTCGCGCCCGCCGAGGCGGAGGTCGAGCGCCCGCCCTGCTCCACGCCGGAGCACGCGCCCGACCTCCTGCTGCGCGTGCGCGGAACGGGCGAGCGGCGGCTGCTGCTGCTCGGCCACCTCGACACGGTGATCGCGCACGCCGACCACCGTCCGCTGCACCGCGAGGACGACCGGCTCGTCGGCTCCGGCGCGGTGGACATGAAGGGCGGCGACGTGCTCGCGGTCGGCGTGCTGCGGGCGCTGACCACGCGGACGGCGGACTTCGCCGAGGTCGCGGTGTTGCTCGTCATGGACGAAGAGTGGCGCGTCGGCGGCTTCGCTCACGTGCCGCGCTTCGCCGGCTTCGACGCGTGCCTGTGCTTCGAGGCCGGGCAGCTCGCCGACGACGATCGCGAGGCGGTGATCGTCAGGCGCAAGGCGGCGGGCACCGTGGAGGTGCTCGCCCACGGGCGCAGCGCCCACTCGGGCTCGGCGCCCGACCGCGGCGCCAACGCGCTGCTGGCGCTCGCGGCGGCCGCCCAGGCGATCGCCGCCTGCCACGCGCCCCACGGCCCGCAACGGCTCACCGCGGTGCCGACCGTCATCCGCTCGGGCGACGCCTTCAACGTGGTGCCCGCGGCCGGCGAGCTCGTGTGCGACGTGCGCGCCGACGAGCTAGCCACCTTCGACGCGGTCCTGGCCGCGGTGCCGGACGAGGTCGGGGGCGCCAAGCTCACGGCGCGGCTGATGCGCGAGTGGCCGGGCATGGACGCTCGCGCGGCGACCGCGCCGCTGCTCGTCTCCGCGGCGGAGGCGCTCGGACGGCAGATCGTCGGAGCGGCCCGCGGCGGGGCCAGCGACGCGAGTCACTTCGCGGCCGAGATCCCGCTGACCGTCGACGGTCTCGGGCCGCGCGGAGGTGGAGCGCACGCGCCGCACGAGTACGTGCTGGCGGCCTCGTTGCGGCCGCGCGCCGAGGTCGCGCTCGCCGTCGCGGACGCCGCGCTGAGGTCCTAGGACCGGTCCCCTCGCGCCGGCGACCGTCCGCACTTCGGGCAGGAGGGTGCCGCTTTGCGGCGAAAAAAGTCAAAGAAGACGACATAACCGCCGATCACTTCGCTAGATTGCCCCGGTCGTTGTGACCAGCCGAACCTCTGTCGCCCTTGACGGCGGAGGACGGGGGACCCAGGGCCACCTCGGTGGCATGGGGCGAATCGCCGCCCGTTGTGCGGCGTAGCGCGACCTTTTTCGCGCGAGCCCGACAGCTAACCCCGTAGGCGCCAAAAAGAGGGGTCTTAGCTTCGTGCCGCCGTCATTCCGCCGCTGTCTCATATCCGCACTCTCGATGCTCGCCGTGGGGGCGAGCGGTGCCGTGGTCGCCCCCGCCGCGCTGGCCGCTGCCAGCACGCCGGCGACGCACCTCGGGGATCGCACCCTGCGCTCTGGCGCCAAGGGGCCCGACGTCCGTGAGCTCCAGCAGGGTCTGCGCAAGGCCGGCTTCAAGGTCAAGCCCGACGGCCAGTTCGGCGGCGCCACGGTCCGCGCCGTCAAGCGCTTCCAGCGCGCCTCGCGCCTGACGCCGAGCGGCACCGTCGGCACGAAGACGATCGCCGCCCTCCAGCGCGCCATCCAGGGCGCCAGCGCCAACCTCAACGGCGGCTTCGACCCCAACGACCCCGGCTCCGCCACGCCCGCGCGCAGCCTCGGCGACCGCATCCCCGTCCAGCGCGGGATGAGCGGCCACGACATCCGCGTCCTTCAGGACTTCCTGCGCAAGGCCGGCTTCAAGGTCAGCATCGACGGCCAGTTCGGCGCCACCACGGAGAAGGCGGTCAGGGCGTTCGAGACGGCCCAGGCGCGGCCGGTCGACGGCATCATGGACGCGGGCGACATCGAGGCGCTGCGCGCTCTGCTCGGCGCCGGCCCCCCGGCCGCGGCCGTCGCGCCGGCCCAGCCGCCCGCGCTGGCCCCGGGCGACATGGCCCAGATCGGACCCGACGGCCTCGCGCTGGCGCCCGCCAACGCGCCCGATCCGGTCAAGGCGATCATCGCGGCCGGCAACCAGATCGCCACCATGCCCTACCGGTTCGGCGGCGGGCACGGCAACTGGACCGACACCGGCTACGACTGCTCGGGCTCGGTCTCCTTCGCGCTGCACGGCGCGGGCCTGCTCGACCAGGCGCTCGCCTCCGGCGACTTCGTCGGCTGGGGCGACCCCGGCCCCGGCCAGTGGGTCACGCTCTACACCAAGGCCAGCCACATCTACATGGTGGTGGCGGGCATCCGCTTCGACACGAGTGGGCGCAGCAAGGCCGGCACGCGCTGGCAGGCCGACATGCGCTCGACGGACGGGTACACCGTTCGTCACCCGACCGGGCTGTAGCGAAGCTGCGCGGGCCGGAGGCCCCGCAGGTCCAGAGAGGAGGACGGTGGCCGCACGCCCCCCAGCGGTCACCGTCCTCTTCGATCGCGACTGCGGCTTCTGCCGCTGGTGCGTCGGCCGCGTGCTGGCGTGGGACCGCCGCGGCGCGGTGCGCCCGGTCGCGATCCAGTCGGCCGAGGGCGAGCGCCTGCTGGCCGACCTGACGCCGGTCCGGCGCCTGGCCAGCGTTCACGCCGTCGACGCCGCCGGCCGGCGGTCCTCCGGTGGCGATGCCCTGGCGCCGGTCGCGGCCGCGCTGCCCGGCGGGGCGCCGCTGGCCGCGCTCGCGCGGCGGGCGCCGGCGCTCGCGCGTGCGGCGTACGGCGCCGTGGCCGGGCGGCGCTCGCTCCTGGGCCGGCTGATCGGGCCGCGGGCGCGGGCGCGGGCCGACGCGCGCATCGCCGCGCGCGGCGGTTAGGGCTCAGTCGTCGGGCGGTCGCCGGCGGTCGCGCTTGCGCTCGGACTGACGGCGCTTGGTCTCCAGCCGTCGCGCCTTGGACGCCCCGGTCGGCTTGGTCGGCCGGCGCGCGCGGGGCACGGCCACCGCGTTGCGCAGCCGCGCGCGCAGGCGCTCGAGCGCGAGCTCGCGGTTGCGGGCCTGGCTGCGATTGTCCTGGGCGACGGCGCGGACCACCGGACCGCAGCGGGCCATGATGCGCGCCTTCTGAGCCTCGGTCAGCGACTGCGACGCCGCGACGTCGAACGAGGCCTCGACCCGCGAGGCCGTCACGTTGGCGTGCTGGCCGCCCGGACCGGACGACCGGCTGGCCCGCAGCACGATCTCGCGCTGGGGAATCGCAACATCCCGCCCTATGCCGATCGGATCATCCACTGCCGTTACCCTGTTCGCTCGCGAACCGCCGCTTCAGTTCTGCGGCCAGGATGCCGAATTGATTGAAATGGGGCTGCGCTGGGCGATTGCGTCGGTGGCCGCGCTCGTCGCGGGCGCGTCGTTCTGCGCGCCCGCGCAGGCGATCGTGGGGGGGAGCCCGGTCGCGTCGATCGCCGATCGCCCTTACCAGGTGGCCGTGGTGACAAACATCGGAGGCGGCCACGCTGCCTTCTGCGGCGGAAGCATTCGTGACGCCCGGCACGTCATCACCGCGGCGCATTGCGTGTTCAATCTTGCGCCGAACCCGGGACAGGCCGTCAGTCCTAGCTTGGTGACGGTCGTCTCCAACACCGTTGCGTACGCGACTGCGAGTCCCAATCGCCGCGTCATCGGGGTGGCCGCCGTTTCCTTCGATCCGGGGTTCAACGACGTCAATCTGAGCGGTGACGCCGCAGTGCTCACGACCACCTCCGACCTCTACACCGCGACCACCGATGCGCAGCCGATCACCGTGCAGCAGCCGCAAACGTGGCAGCCCGACTCGGTCGTGAATCAGGTCGCGTCCGTCAGCGGGTGGGGCGCGACCGAGAACGATCCCAACGTCCAGACTCAGTTGCGGTCGGTGTCGGTCCCCCTGCTGAGCGACAGCAACACCAAGTGCTCATGGTTCTCGGGCTACGTCCCGGCGGTCATGCTGTGTGCGGGCGACGTAAACAAGGATGCGTGCGGGGGCGATTCGGGAGGCCCGCTCGTTCTCAATCAGAGCTCTGGCGGCGTTACGGTGCCTACTCTCATCGGCATCGTGAGCTTTGGGCCGGCGGACCAGGCGGGCCAACCACTATGCGGACTCGACGCTGCGCGCGGTGTCTACACCGAGGTGGGCTCGGGCGAAATCCATTCGTATGTCGACAGTGGCGTCTGGCAGGACGCTCCCCGAAGCGCGAACGTGCCTCAGGTGACGGGAACGCTCTCGGTTGGCTCGGTCGTGACGTGTGACCAGGGGAACTGGACCGGATCGCCGACGTTCCTCTACCAGTTCGTTCGCGATCCGAGATCTGACGGCACAGCGGCGGCGGCGCTGACGAGCCCGCGCGCTGACCCGAGTTACACAGTTGACGGCACCGATGCAGGGCACACGCTGGGCTGCATCGTCACGGCAAGGAACGGCGATGGCTACGGCCTGACCCGCAGCGGTGCCAGCGGTCTCGTCGAGGTTCCCGCCAATGCCCCGGCCGCGCCGGTCGCGGCCCTGCCCCCGACGGCTCCTCCCCAGCAGCAGCAGGATATCCTCGCCCCGGTCGCGCGCATCACCGCCAAGCGCTGCACGGCCACGCGCTGCACGCTGACGGTCAGGGTCACCGACAGCGGCTTCTCGGCCGGCATCAGCACGGTGCAGGCCAGCGTGCGCTCGACCTACCGGACGACCTGCACCCGCAAGGGCCGCAAGGTGAGCTGCACCAAGCGCCGCTCGCGCAGCCTCAGGGCCACCACGCTGAGCTCCAGCAGCTTCCGGGTCGTCGCCGCCAAGCTGCCGGTCGGGACGCAGCTCTTCACGCTCGTCGCCGTCGACCGCGCCGGCCACCGCCAGGTGCTGCCGACGCGCGTGACGCTCAAGACCAAGCGCGCCAAGAAGCGCCGTTAGGCGCCGGTCAGCGCGGCGAAGCGGGCGGCGTCGACGTTGCCGCCGCTGAGCACGACCGCGACCGTCCCGCCGCCGCGCGGTGCGACGCGGCCGGCCAGGAGGGCCGCCAGCGCGCTGGCGCCGCTGGGCTCGGCGACCACCTTCAGACGCTCGAAGAGCAGGCGCATCGCGTCGACGATCTCCGCGTCGGACACGGTCACCACGTCGTCGACCAGCGCGCGGATGACCTGCCACGGACGCTCGCCCGGCGTCGTCAACTGCTGGCCGTCGGCGATCGTCTGCGGCACCGGCACGCTGACGCGCTCGCCGGCGCGCAGCGAGCGCGCGACGTCGTCGCCCGCCTCGGGCTCGACCCCGACGACGCGCGCGTCCGGCCTCAGCGCCTTGACCGCGGTGGCGACGCCCGACAGCAGGCCGCCGCCGCCGCAGGGGACGAGCACGAGGTCGAGGTCGTCGAGGTCGGCCGCGAGCTCGAGGCCGACGGTGCCCGCGCCGGCCATGACCAGCGGCTCGTCGTAGGGGTGCACGAGCGTCAGGCCGCGCTCGGCCGCCAGCGCGCGCACGAGCGCCTCGCGGTCGTCGGCGTAGCGGTCGAACGCCACGACCTCGGCGCCGTAGCCCTCGGTCGCGGCACGCTTGGACGCCGGGGCGTCGGCCGGCATGAGGATCGTCGCGCGCGCTCCGTGCAGGCGCGCGGCCAGGGCGAGCGCCTGGGCGTGGTTGCCCGAGGAGACGGCGCAGACGTGATCGGGCGCCAGCGCCGCGACCGCGTTGCAGGCGCCGCGGAACTTGAAGGCGCCGGCGCGCTGGAGGTTCTCCGCCTTGAGCGCCACCGGAGCGCCGGCGAGCGAGTCGAGCGTGCGCGAGCGCAGCAGCGGCGTGCGGTGGGCGAGGCCCTCGATCCGCCCGGCGGCGGCGCGGACGTCGCCGATGTCGATCGGCAGGTCGGCGGTGCTCACGCCGGCGACGGTACCGAACGCCGCGTACTTGTCTCTGCAACGATGGATGGCATGTCCCAAGCGCTCGAAGACCGTCACATCCCCGACGTCGTCCGGCCGGCGCAGGGCGGCCCCACGGTCCGCGTCGAGCCCTACCGCCGGCGGATCCGCGGGCGGATCGGCACCGAGACGATCGTCGACAGCCGCAATCCGCTGCTGCTGCTCGAGGAGGGTCACCTGCCGGTCTACTACCTGCCCGTCGAGGACGTCCGCGCCGACCTGCTCGAGCCGTCCGACCGCCGCACGACGTGTCCGCGCAAGGGCGAGGCGACCTACCAGACGATCCGCGTCGGCGACCGAGTCGTGCCCGACGCCGTCTGGCGCTACGAGCAGCCGATAGAGAGCTGCCCCGACATCTCCGGCCACGTCGCGTTCTACTGGAGCGCGCTGGACTCGTGGTGGGAGGAGGACGACCAGGTCTTCGTCCACGCGCGCGACCCCTACAAGCGCGTCGACGTCCTGCGCAGCTCGCGCCACGTCCGCGTCGAGCTCGACGGCGAGCTGCTGGCCGAGTCGCACCGGCCGCTGCTGCTGTTCGAGACCGGCCTGCCCACCCGCTACTACCTGCCGCGCGCCGACGTCCGTCTCGAGCTCATGGAGGCGAGCCGCACGCGCACGTCGTGCCCCTACAAGGGCACGGCGAGCTACCTGTCGGCGCGCGTCGGCGGCGAGCTGCGCGCCGACCTCGCCTGGAGCTACGAGCAGCCGATCCCCGAGTGCTCGAAGATCGAGCAGGCGGTCTGCTTCTTCAACGAGCGCGTCGACCTCACCATCGACGGCGAGCGCCAGGAGCGCCCGGTCACGGCGTGGTCGTAGCCCCGAGGCCGTTGGCCCGGGGCACGAGCGGGCGCGCCTTCTCCCAGTCGGTGATCTCGCACCCGTTGCGCCGCGCGAAGGCGCGGTCGACGTGGCGGGCCCCGATGGCGCCGGTGATGCGCGCACGCTCCGGCCCGCCGTAGATCTGGGTGCACAGGCGGTGGGCGGGCGGCGGCGAGGAGAGGAAGCCGGCGATGGCGCGCGCCCGCGCGCAGGCGCGGGCAGCGCCGGTGCGCAGGAAGCCGTCGGCGTGGGCTCGAGCCCCGCGGCAGCGCAGGTGCGCCACGCGCTGGGTCGAGTGCCCGTCGGTGGTGTGGACCGTCAGGGTCACCGGCGTGAGCGCCAGGGCGGCGAGGACGGCGGCGATCGCGGTCACGTCGTCGCCCGGTCGCGCTCTGCGCCCTCGTCGGGCACCTGGCCGTCGCGGCCGACGTAGCCGTCCTTGCCGCCGACGACGACGTAGACCGCGTCGCCGTCGCCGACGTTGCGCAGTTGGCGCACGGTCGACGGGTCGACCCGCGCCACCCCGCCGGGCTCGAGCACCTGGACGGCGCCGTCGCCGAACTCCATCTCGATGCGCCCGGCGTGCAGGAAGTAGACCTCCTCCTGCTCGTCGTGATAGTGGCGCTTGGTCTCGATCCCGGGCGGCAGCACGACCGCGTTCATGCCGAACGCGGTGACGCCGAGCGCGGACCGGATCTTGCGGAAGCCCGGGCCGTCGCCGAGCGTGTCGAGGCTCGCGACGGCCCAGCCGTCGCCGGTGATGACGTCGCCCATGCACGAACTGTACGGGGGCCCGTGAGGTCCGCGTCGCGGGCCCGTCGTCGTCGTCTCAGTGGTCTGCGACGTGGCCGCCGTCGGGCTCCAGCGGGCGGCCCTCGCCGGCCCAGCGCTCGAGGCCGCCCTCCATGGAGCGGGCGTCGAAGCCGGCGCGCTGGAACGCCTGCGCCGCCATCAGCGAGCGCGAGCCCGCCCGGCAGTAGAAGATGACGGTGCGGTCGCGGTCGATCGTCTCGGCGCTCGCGGCGAGCTCGGTGAGCTCGATGTGGCGGGTGCCGGCGATGCGGCCCGCCTCGCGCTCGTAGGGCTCGCGCACGTCGACGACGAGCGCGCTGCCCTCGGCGAGGGCACCGGCGGTCTCCTCGGGCGTGACCTCGAGCTCGGCGTGGTCCATGCGTGGCAACGCTACACGGCGCCGGGGCGCGGAGCGGCCCTGTGCCTAGCGCGCTCCGGCGGCGGCGGGGACGTCGCGCGCCACCGCCTGCAGCGCGTCGCCGATGACCTCGGCGGCGTGCTCGACCTGCTCGCGGGTGATGACGAGCGGCGGCGAGATGGCGACGGCGTCGCCCAGCGGGCGCACGAGCAGGCCGCGCTCGCGGGCGGCGGCGAGCGTGCGCTGCGGCAGGTCGGGGGCCTCGCTCAGGGCCTCGGGGGCGAAGGCGACCGCGCCCAGCGCGCCCATGCCGGCGCGGACGTCGCCGACCAGCGGAGCGTCCGCGAGGCCGCGCAGCGCGTCGGCGATCTCGTCCTCGAGCTCGCGGCCGCGCTCGAGCAGCCCCTCGCGCTCCATGATGTCGAGATTCGCCATCGCGGCCGCGCAGACCGTGGGGTGGCCGGCGTAGGTGGGGCCGTGGCGGAACCAGGCGCCGTCCTCCCAGAAGGGCGCCGCGACCTTGGCGCTCACGACGACGCCGCCCAGCGGCAGGTAGCCGCTGGTCACGCCCTTGGCGAAGCACAGCAGGTCGGGCCGGACGCCGAAGCGCTCGGCCGCGAACCACGTGCCCAGCCGCCCGAACGCGCCGATGACGGCGTCGCAGACGAACAGGACGCCGGTGCGCTGGCACAGCTCGGCGACGCCCTCCACGTAGCCGGGGGCCGGCTGGTGGACGCCGCCCGCGCCGATCACCGGCTCGACGAACACGGCCGCGACGCGGTCGGCGCCGATGCGGTCGATCTCGTCGCGCAGCGCGTCGAGCGAGTCGTGCGGGACCTGCGAGGCGTTGGGGTCCAGCGGTCCGACGTCCATGCGGTTGGCCGGGATACCCCCGATGGAGGTGCCGAGCCCATGCGTGCCGTGGTAGCCCTGCGTGCGCGAGATCAGGTGGACGCGGTCGGGCTCGCCGATGGCGGCGAAGTAGCGCCGCGCGAGCTTGGCCGCGGTATCGATAGCGTCGCCGCCGCCCGAGCCCAGGAAGATGCGCGGGTCGTCCAGCGGCGCCTGCGCGGCCAGGCGCTCGGTCAGGTCCAGCGCCGGGCGGTTGGCGAAGTTGCCGAACGTCGAGTAGGAGGCGAGCTCGCGCATCTGGGCGGCCGCGGCCTCGACGATCTCCTGGCGACCGTGCCCGACGTTGACGCACCACAGGCTCGCGGTGCCGTCGAGGTAGCGGTTTCCGTCCTCGTCCCACACGTGGACGCCGTCGCCGCGGGCGATGACGAGCTCGTTGGAACGCACGGCGTGCATGTCGGCGAAGGGGTGCCAGAAGCGGGAGTCGGCAGGCATGGCCCGCACGGTACGCGAGGAGCGGGGGAGGAGCAATCGCCGGGGCGGCGCGTCTGACGGCACGGGGTGCGCCGTATGGTCACGCGCCGGGGCGCGCGACGCGGCGATGCTCGACCTCGGCGCCGCGAGCGACGAGCACGTCGCTGACGAGCGCGGGACCGAACAGGCCGTGCTCGACCACACCGGGCGTCGCGCCCAGCCGGGCGGCGTGCGCGGCTGGGTCGTCGAAGGCGTCGTGCAGGTCGGCGATGACCCCGCCGTCGGGGGACGGCGGGGCGTCGCGCACGCGGGCATCGCCGAGCGCGCGGAGGGTCGCGGCGAGGCCGAACGCCAGCAGCTCGAGCGGCACCGGCGGGCGCAGCGCGGGGACGTCCTTGTCCGAGGAGACGATGACCACGAAGCGGTCGGCGGCGGCCGCGACCACCTTCTCGCGCGTGTGGGCGCCGCCGCCGCCCTTGATCAGCCAGCCGTCGGGCGCCACCTGGTCGGCGCCGTCGACGGCGATGTCGAGCCGATCGACCGTGTCGAAGGGCTCGACGACGAGGCCGAGCTCGACCGCGAGCGCCTCGGTGGCGGGCGAGGTGGCCACGCAGCGCACGTCGCGCAACCGGCGCTCGGCCAGCGCAAGGAGGAGGTGTGCCACGGTCGAGCCCGTGCCCAGCCCGACGCGCATCCCGGCGCGCACGAGCTGCGCGGCGGCGCGGGCGGCGGCGCGCTTCTCGGCCTCGATCCGCTCGCTCATCGCAGGCAGTTTGCCCGACCCCGTCGCGGTGGGATCATCTGCCCATGGCCGCCGGGCGTCGTCCTGCCGCTGCGCTCGCCGTCGCGCTCGCCGTGCTGGCCGGCGTGGGCTGCGGCGGCGGCTCGTCCAACACGACGAGCTCGACCGCGGCGTCGTCGACCCAGGCGCAGCCGGCGCCGACCCCGCCGCCCGACCCGCTCGCGTTGCCGCGCGGGGTTCCCGACCACGCCACGGGACCCGCGCAGGCCTCCTCGCGGCGGGTCATCGACGGCTGGCTGCGGGCGCTGCGCCACGGCGAGGTCAAGCGCGCCGCGCACTACTTCGCCCTGCCGAGCAAGTTCCAGAACGGCACGCCCGTGCTCACCGTCGACAGCGAGATCGAGCGCGAGGCGATCAACGTGGCGCTGCCGTGCGGCGCGGTCGCGACGTCGATGGGCGGTGCGGGTGCGTTCACGATCGTCGGGTTCCGGCTGGTCGAGCGGGCCGGGGGCAACTGCGGCTCGGGCGTCGGCGGCCGCGCCCGCGGGGCTATCCGCGTCGAGCACGGCAAGATCAAGGAGTGGTACCGGCTGCCCGACCGGCAGGCCCCGCAGGCGGCGCCGGCCCCCACCGGGCCGGCGGTGTGATCGTCGCCGCGCTGTACGACGTCCACGGCAACCTCCCCGCGCTGGAGGCCGTGCTGGCCGATCCGGCGTTCGCCGCGGCCGACGCGGTGGTGGTGGGCGGCGACGTCGCGACCGGCCCGATGCCGGGGCCCGTGCTCGATCGCCTGGCCGGGCTGGCCGTGCCGGTGCGCTGGGTGCGCGGCAACGCCGACCGCGAGGCGGTCGACGCCTTCGACCGCGCCGACATCGACGCGGACCGCCACGCCGGCGACCCGGCGGCGCGCGCGGCGGCGTTGACGGCGGCGCGCATCACGCCCGCTCAGCGCGATCTCATGGCCGGCTTCGAACCGGTCGTGCGCATCGACGGCGCGCTGTTCTGCCACGGCTCGCCGCGCGCGGACGACGAGATCATCACCGCGCTCACGCCGCCCGAGCGCCTCGCGCCCATGCTCGAGGGCGTCGCAGAGGCGCTCGTCGTCTGCGGCCACACCCATCACCAGTTCGACCTGCGCGCGGCCGGGCGGCGCGTGGTGAACGCGGGCAGCGTCGGCATGCCCTACGAGGGCGACGCGGGCGCCTACTGGCTGCTCGTGCGCGCCGGCATGCCCGAGCACCGCCGCACCGCCTACGACGTCGACGCCGCAGCGGCGGCCATCCGCGCCAGCGGCTATCCGGACGCCGAGGACCTCATCCGCGACAGCCTGCTCGAGCCCGTGTCCGCCGCCGAGGCCGCGCGCATCTTCGAGGGCGGCTAGCCGGCTCCAGGGCGGCGCGGCCCCTTCCCCGTATGACGCACGAAGACAACTTGTGGCTGTGGTCCCCGTGCGTTCCCACAAGCGGGGCCACCGTCTCTCGTTGCGGTCGTGCGGGCCCGGGTGGAGCCGCGCCGCCTCAGGGCTCCCTATAGGCCGGCCTGGGCGACCGGGCAAGTGCTGGTCATGGGGTCAGCGTGAGGGTGTCGTCGGACCCGGTCTTCGTGTGCGTGGACACGAACGTCCCGCGCATGTTGGCGTAGGCGCCCGTGCCGCCGATGATCACCCCGGTGTCGACGGTCGACAGCGGCGAGGTGGTGGCCGTGGCCCAGACCTGCCCATTGGGGAAGCCGTACACGCCGAGGCACGAGAAGCGCGCCCCCTTCAGGCCGCCGACCGTGGTGAAGCACGTGACGCGCAGATGGCCGAAGGGCTGGTTCGCGCTGTCGCGCAGCGGGTTGCTGAAGACGAGCATGTCGCCCGGCGAGAAGCGGGTTGGGAACCCGTGGCTCCGCGGGGCGCGCGGCGGGAGGTCGACGGCCGCGAACGTCGAGCCCTTGTCGAGCGCCTTGAGCGTCAGCGTGATCGGGGCGGGAGCCTGCGCCGAGGCCCCGGGTGCCAGCACGGCACTGGCCGCGAGCACGGCCGAGAGCGCGAGAAGGGCGCGATGCATGAATGCCTCCTGTTGGAGATGGAACGGTGGGGAGCGCGCCGACGCTAGTCGCGGCGAACACCCAGTCCAAGCCGTCGCCGCCGCGGGTGTCAGACGTCGTGCGCTGACGGCGCGTAGGCGCTACCGCGCACCCACGCCGAGCGCGCCACGGCGGTCACCCCCAGAACAGGTTGAACAGCCCGAACTGGCGCTCGGGGCGCCAGGCCACGGCCGGGCCCAGGCGCATGCGCTCGCCCGCGCTGGCGGCGCGGAAGCCCCAGCGGCGCAGGGCGGCGGCGGCCGCGACGTTGGCGTCGGGGACGACGATCGTCGCCGGCTCCGGGCCGCCGGCGGCCGCCGCCATCAGGGCGATGCCGGCCTCGTCGTCGCCGCCGCAGATGGCGATGCCGGCGCCGTAGGGAGCGCGCGCCGCCCAGCCGGCCAGCTCGCCGCCGCGCTCGGCGGCCAGCCCGGTCAGCGGCCGCAGGGCGCACAGGAGGTTGGCGCGGTCCTCGCCCGTGGCGGCGCGATCGAGCGCCTTCAGCGCGTCGCGGTCCTCCTCGCGCAGGCGGCGCACCTGCACCGTCGCCGGCGTCGTCCCCGCCGTCCCGCGCCACGCGGTCGCCCCGCCCTCGATCGCGAATCCCAGGCGCTCGTACACCGGCCGCCCCATGTCGGTGGCGAAGAGCAGGACGGTCTTGGCGCCGCGCTCGTGCAGGCGGGCGATCGCGGCCTCGGTCAGCGCCCGTCCCAGGCCGCGGCGGCGCACCTCGGGCGCCACGCCGAGCGCGCCGATCCAGCCGGTGCGCCCGAAGGAGACGCAGCAGACCGCGCCCAGCGGCTCGCCGGCGCCGTCGGCGACGAGCACGTCGCCGTGCGGGCTCGTGCGCGGAAACGCCACCAGGCGCGAGACCGTCGGCCCGAACGCGGCGCGGGAGAGCAGGTCGGCGACGGCGCCGGCCTCCTCGTCGCGTGCGTCCCGGATCGCGGTCTCCACGGGCGCAAGGTAGAGCACCGGCCGGAGCCGGTGGCGGCCCTCACGGGCCGCCGGCTCCGGCCGGTGCGGCTAGACGGGATCGCGGTCGACGTACGGGTCGCGCTCGACCACGCGGTCGCGCACGACGTAGCCAGAGCGGCGCGTGTTGGCCATCATGAACAGGCCGATGAGCAGCCCGACCACGCCCGCGATCATGAGGATGAGCCCGATCGTGGCGAGGTTGATGCCAGAGATCGAGTCCGTGACGGCGAACCTGAGGATCGCGCCCACGGCGATGAGGAAGATGCTGCCTCCGACGGTCATGCGGCAGACGTTCCCTCCCGACGATGGCGCTACACCCCTGGTCGGGCCGTTGGACGGCTCTACGATGAGGTGATGAGCACGACCGTGACCGATCTCTACGACCTGCCGCAGGAGCACAAGGACCTTCGCGACACGATCCGCCAGATCGTCGACGAGAAGATCCGCCCGCGCGCCGCCGAGATCGACGCCATGGGCCAGTACCCCTGGGAGATCCGGCGCCTCCTGGCCGAGCAGGACATCCTCGGCCTGCCGTTCGCGACCGAGTACGGCGGCACCGGGACCGGCACGCTCATGCTGCAGGTCGCGGTCGAGGAGATCGCCAAGGCCTGCGCCTCCAGCGCGCTCATCGTCATGGTCCAGGAGCTCGGCACGCTGCCGATCCAGCGCTTCGGATCCGACGAGCTCAAGGAGCGCCTGCTGCCCCGCTGCGCGTCCGGCGAGTGGTCGCCGGCCTTCTGCCTGTCCGAGCCCGACGCCGGCTCCGACCCCTCCGCGATGCGCACGACGGCCGTGCGCGACGGCGACGAGTGGGTCATCAACGGGACCAAGAACTGGATCACGAACGCCTCGATCGCCGACTTCTACGTCGTCTTCGCGATCACCGATCGCCAGGCGGGCCGGATCAGCGCCTTCGTGGTCGAGAAGGACCGCGCGGGCTTCAGCGTGCCCAAGCTCGAGCGCAAGCTCGGCATCAAGGGGTCGCCGACCGGCTCGCCGGTCTTCGAGGACGTCCGCGTCCCGCACGAGAACCTCATCGGGACCGAGGGCAAGGGCCTGTCGATCGCCCTGTCCACGCTCGAGCGCACCCGTCTGGGCGCCGCCGCGCAGGCCGTCGGCATCGCGCAGGGCGCGACCGACTACGCCAACGACTACGCCAAGGAGCGCATCGCCTTCGGCCGGCCGATCAACGAGCTGCAGGGCATCCAGTTCAAGCTCGCCGACATGGAGACGCGCACCGCCGCCGCGCGCGAGCTGCTCTACAAGGCGTGCGCGATGGCCGACCGCGACCCGGCGGCGCCCGAGCTCGGCAAGTACACGTCGATGGCCAAGCTCTACGCCTCGGACACCGCGATGTGGGTGACGGTCGAAGCGGTCCAGGTCCTCGGCGGCTACGGCTACGTCAGCGAGTACCCGGTGGAACGCATGATGCGCGACGCCAAGATCACGCAGATCTACGAGGGCACCAACGAGATCCAGCGCGTGGTGATCGCCCGGGCGATGCGGGGCTGATGACCCCTCCGCGCCGGATCGCCGTCGCCGCGGTCGTCGCCCTCTGCGTCGGGCTGACGCTCGTGGTCGTCATCGACGGCTTCAGCCCCGACCGCACGGTCAAGGCGATCGAGACCCTGGCCGTCGTCGGCTGCGTCGCCGCCGTCGTGTTCGGCGGGGCGGTGGCGCTCGGACTCCGGCTGGCCGACTGGCGCGAGCCGGCGTCCGAGGAGGAGTTCGACCGGATCGTCCTGCGCGCCGAGCGCCTGGCCCGCGAGGGCCTGGCCGCCGAGCCCGACGAATCGGAGTTCCTCGACCTCGACCCCTACGACGACGACGACTTCGAGGAGCTCGTCCGCGACGCGCTCGACGACCTGCCCGACCTGCTGCGGGCGCTGGTCGAGAAGCACAACGTGGCGGTCGTGATCTCCGACGGCGGGCGCCGGCAGGGCGCCTACGGCCTGTACCACGGCGACGGCGCCACCCGCGACGAGGTGCCCGACCGGATCGTCGTCTACCGCGACACCCTGCGCCGCGACTTCGGCCACGACCCCGACCTGCTGCGCGAGCAGGTCACCCGCACCGTCCGCCACGAGCTCGCCCACCACGTGGGCTTCGACGAGCTCGGCGTGCGCGACCTCGGGCTGTAGTCGCGACGTCGGCTAGCGTTCCGCCGCCGTGATGATCGTCATGACACCCCACGCCACCGAGGTGGAGATCGAGGCCGTCCGCCGCCGGCTGGCCACGACCGGCGTGCACGTGGTGGTGATGCCGGGCGCGCTCACGACCGCGATCGGCGCGATCGGCGATCCGCAGGGCGTGGCCGAGCTCGGCCTCGAGGGCATGGCCGGCGTCGACCGCGTCGTGCCGATCTCGCGGCCGTACAAGCTCGCCTCCAGCGAGCTCTACCACCAGGGCCCCTCGGTGTTCGACATCGCCGGACGGACCGTCGGGGGCGGGGACACCTTCTGCCTGATCGCCGGGCCGTGCACGGTCGAGTCGCGCGAGCAGACGCTCGAGGTGGCGCGCGCCGTCCAGGCGGCGGGCGCCTCGATGCTGCGCGGCGGCGCGTTCAAGCCGCGCACGTCGCCGTTCGCCTTCAAGGGCCTGGGCGAGGCGGCGCTCGAGATCCTCGCGCAGGCGCGCGAGGAGACCGGCCTGCCGGTGGTGACCGAGCTGCTCGACACCCAGCACGCGCAGGCGATCTCCGAGCACGCCGACGTCGTCCAGATC
>JAXDHQ010000261.1:0-12703 GCA_034664395.1 Solirubrobacteraceae bacterium
ACTTCCGCTCGGGTGCGGCTGCCGCCGCGCCCTCGTCGCGCCCCAGCGGCCCGAGGCGCTTCCACTTCGAGTCCGGCCGGGCCGGCATGAACAGCCAGATGACGAGGCCCACGACGGAGAGGATGAGGCCGGTGGCCAGGCCCGGCTTCTCGCCGTAGCCCTTGCGCTCGGACAGCCACGACCCGCAGATGGCCGAGCCCAGCCACAGGAAGGTGAAGTACAGGGCCTTGGCGCCCAGCAGCGCGAAGATCTCGATCATGTCCCCAGGTACGCCTTCTGCACGTCGGGATTCTCCCGCAGCGCGTCCGAGCGGTCCGTCAGGGCCACGGTGCCGGTCTCCAGGACGTAGGCGCGGCTGGAGACCCCGAGGGCGAAGTTCGCGTTCTGCTCGACGAGCAGGATCGTCGTCCCCTGACGGTTGATCTCGGCGATCGTCTCGTAGATGCGCTCGACGAGGATCGGCGCGATGCCCATCGACGGCTCGTCGAGCAGCAGCAGCTTCGGCCGCGACATCAGCGCGCGCCCGATCGCCAGCATCTGCTGCTCGCCGCCGGACATCGTCCCGGCCTTCTGGCGCGCGCGCTCCTGCAGGCGCGGGAAGAGCTCGAAGACGCGGTCCATGTCGCCGGCGATGCTCGCGCGGTCGTTGCGCAGGTAGGCGCCGAGGTCGAGGTTGTCGCGCACGGTCATGCGCGGGAAGCAGTGGCGGCCCTCCGGCGACTGCGAGATCCCCAGCCGGACGATGTCCTGCGGCGGCGTGTGGGAGATCTCGGTGCCCTGGAAGCGGATCGAGCCCGTGCGCGGATGGTTCAGCCCCGAGATCGAGCGCAGCGTCGTCGACTTCCCGGCGCCGTTGGAGCCGATGAGCGTGACGCACTCGCCCTCGTCGACCTTCAGCGTGACGCCCTTGAGCGCCTCGATGTTGCCGTAGAAGGTGTGGATGTCCTCCACCTCGAGCATCGTCGCCATCAGCCCGCCCCCTGCTTGCCGAGGTAGGCCTCGACCACGCGCGGGTCCTCGCGGACGGCCGCGGGCTCGCCCTCGGCGATCTTCTCGCCGTGGTCGAACACGGTCACGCGCTCGGAGACGCCCATGACCACCTTCATGTCGTGCTCGATGAGCAGGATGGTCAGGCCGCGCTCGTCGCGCAGCTTGCGCATGAAGTCGGTCAGCTCCTGCGACTCCTGGGGGTTCATGCCCGCCGTCGGCTCGTCGAGCAGCAGCAGCCGCGGCTCCGAGGACAGCGCGCGGGCGATCTCCACGCGCCGCTGGTCGCCGTAGGAGAGGTTGATCGCGAGCTGGTCGAACGACGCCGGTCGCAGACCCACGTAGCCGAGCGTCTCGCGCCCCTTCTCGCGGACCTCCTGCTCCTCGCGCCGCACCCACGGCGGGCGGAAGACCGAGCCGGCCAGCCCGGCGCGCATCCGGCTGTGCTGGCCGACGAGCACGTTCTCCAGCGCCGTCATCGTCCCGAACAGCCGGATGTTCTGGAAGGTGCGCGCGACGCCGGCGGCGGTGATGCGGTCGGGCCGCATGCCGGTGACGTCGCGGTCGACGAAGCGGATGCGGCCGGTGCTCGGCCGGTACAGGCCGGTGAGCATGTTGAAGAAGGTCGTCTTGCCCGCCCCGTTGGGGCCGATGATCGAGACGATCGAGCGCTCGGGGATGTCGAAGGAGACCTCGTGGACGGCCACCAGGCCGCCGAAGACCTTCGAGACGCCCTCGACGGACAGCAGCGGGCCGGCGGTGGGGACGTGGCCGCCGTCGTCCGAGCGCTCGGTCGCGACGCTCATATCCGCGCCTCGTAGACCGACTCGTCGGTCCCGATGCCCTCGGTCAGCTCGAGCTGGCGCCGGCGTTCGGGCAGCAGCCCCTCCGGCCGCAAGATCATCACGATCACGAGCAGGAAGCCGAAGATGCCGAAGCCCAGGTCGGTGAGGTTGAAGTTGAGGCCGAGCTTGGCGGGGACGCTGTCGAGCACGTCGGGGATCAGGCGGTTGTTGATGAACGACAGCACCACCGCGCCGAGCACGACGCCCCAGATCGAGCCCAGGCCGCCGAGGATGATCATCGCGAGCACGAAGATCGAGAACGAGAAGGCGAACTGGTCGGCGTTGACCGTGTTGAGGTAGGCGGCGAGGAACGCTCCGGACACGCCGCCGATGGCGCCGCCGACGGTGTAGGCCATCAGCTTCGTCTTGACCAGCGGCACGCCCATCGACGCCGCCGCGACCTCGTCCTCGCGGATCGCGATCCACGCGCGCCCCAGCCGCGAGTCGCGCAGGCGGATGACCACGAACAGGACGATGAAGACGAGGGCCAGGACCAGCCAGTACCACGGTCTGAGGTTGAGCTGCGTGAACGGCGCCAGGAACGGCAGCTTGAGCTGGTCGACAGGCGTGATCCCCTGGCGGCCCGCGGTCAGCGTCGCGCCCTTGGCGAGATGGATGCTGTCGCCGTTGACGGCGAACACGCGGATGATCTCGCCGAACGCCAGCGTCACGATCGCGATGTAGTCGCCGCGCAGGCGCAGCGTCGGCAGGCCGATGAGCGAGCCCGCGACCGCGCACAGGAACGCCGCGATGATCACCACGAGGATGAAGTTCATGTGGATGCCGGGCAGGGTGGTGACCGGCCCGGAGACGAGGATGTGGATGTTCGCCCCGGAGAAGAAGCCGGACATGAACCAGCCCACGCTGAAGGCGCCGATCGCGAAGAACGCCACGTAGCCGAGGTCGAGCAGCCCGGCGAACCCGACGACGATGTTGAGGCCCAGGGCCATGATCACGTAGGCCAGCGCGACGACCGCGTCGTCGATGAAGCCCGAGATCGGGTCGAACATCAGCGGCATCAGGACGGCGAGCAGCCCGACGAGGACGGCGAGCCCCCGGTTGGCCCACGGGGGCGGCGCGGTCACCCGCTGGCGGCGCGCGAGGAGCGAGCTGGCAGCGCTCATCCGGCCTCCCTCGTCTCCTCCCCGATCAGGCCCTGCGGCCGGAACACCATGATCAGCACCAGGTAGGCGAACACGATCGCGGGCGTCCACTGGGTGCCGATGCGGTTGTCGGAGATCTGCTGGATGCAGCCGATGATCAGGCCGCCGAGGACCGCGCCCTTGATGTTGCCGATGCCGCCCATCACCGCCGCGGTGAAGGCGATGAGGCCGCCCTGGAAGCCCTGGAAGAACCAGATCGTCGTCTGGTAGAGCGCGTAGATGAGGCCGGCGGCGCCGGCCAGCATCCCGCCGAGCAGGAAGGTCAGCGAGATCGTCGTGTCGACGTTGATGCCCATCAGGCGCGCGGCGTCGGGGTCCTGCGCGGTCGCGCGCATGGCCTTCCCGAGTCGGCTGCGGGTGATGAACAGGGTCATCGCGATGACCAGCGGAGCCGTGACCACGATCGCGAGCACGTCGGCGCGCTGCACGGTGACGCCGGCGACGGTGAACAGGTCCTGCTGGGCGTGGATGAGGTCGGGCACGCTCGCGGGCGAGCCGCCCAGCCACAGCAGGCCGACGTTCTGCAGGATGAAGGAGAAGCCGACCGCCGTGATGAGCGGCGCCAGCTTGGGCGCGCCGCGCAGCGGTCGGTAGCCCACGCGCTCGATCATGACGTTGAGCGAGCCGCAGGCGACCATCGCCACGACGAGCGTGACCAGCAGGCCGGCGACGATGCCCAGCGGGCCGGTGGCCAGGCCGAGGCCGATCGTCCCGAACAGCCCGGCCGAAACGAACGAGCCGATCATGAAGACGTCGCCGTGGGCGAAGTTGATGAGCTCGATGATGCCGTAGACGAGCGTGTAGCCGACGGCGATGAGCGCCCAGATCGAGCCGTTGGAGATGCCCTCGAGCAGGTTCTGCCCCAGGCGGGACAGGTCGCCCGGACCGGTGAGGTCCTTGATGGCGTAGAAGACGGGCAGCGCCAGCAGGACCACGATGAGGCCCCACCTCTGGGCGAGATCGCGCACGGCCTTGATCGCGCGCGGGGTGGCCGCGGGCGGCGGCGGCAGCTCGGCGGTCGTCGGTGGGGTGGTGGTGGCCATCTCGCTGATCCGCGGTGCCGGCGCCGGGGGCCGCTCGCGCGACCCCCGGCTCGGCCGATCGCCGTTAGGCGGCGCCCTGGGCCTTGATCGTGGACACGAACGTCGGGTTGCCGTCCGAGCCGACGTTGTACAGCCCGTAGTCGGTGAGGCTGGTGTCTCCGTTCTTGTCGATCGAGTACGTCCCCAGCACCGAGCTGCGGTCCTTGGTCTTGAAGAGCTGCGTCAGGAACCCGTCACGGGTCGTGCCCGCCGGCCCCGCCGCCTTGATCGTGTCGAGGACGAGCTTCATCGCCTCGTAACCGTAGATGGCGTACGGGTCGGGGTGGGCGTCGCCGTACTTGGCCTTGTAGGCCGCCAGGAAGTCCCGCCCACCGGGGTAGGAGCTCAGGTTCAGCGTCGCGACCGTGCACTTGAAGCGCTTGCCGACCGCGGCCGGGATGCCCTTCTTGGACGGGTTGGTGAAGCCCGATTCGCAGATGCCGTCGGGGCCGTAGAGCTTCGCGTTGGGCAGCGCCGCGGCGACGTCCTTGTTGATCTGGATCGCGCCGTTGGCGGTCACGCCGCTGAACACGAAGCAGTCGGCGCCCTGGCCCTTGATCTTCTGCGCGTAGGAGCGGAAGTTCGGGGCGTCCTTCTGGATCGGGGTGTTCGAGACGATCGTCGCTCCGATCGCCTTGGCCTTGATCTCCAGCAGGGTCGCGAGGCCCGCGCCGTAGGTCTCCTTGTCGTTGGCGACGGCGATCTTCGTGCAGCCGTCCTGCTTCATCTGCGTGATGAGCGCCGCGGCCTGGATGCTGTCGCGCGGGACGATGCGGGCGTACGTGCGCTTGCCCGTCGGGTAGTACTTCTGCGGCTCGCCCTTGACCGAGCCCGGCTCGCTGGTGGTCAGGCCGACGTAGGTGTTCGCCGGGCTGATCTGCGCGATGCCGACCTGGTTGAGGATCGGGACCGAGATCACGCTCGCGCCCGAGTTGAACTCGCCGATGTAGGCCACTGCGCTCTTGTCCTGGGCCGCCTTGCGCGCGTCGGACGCGGTCTGCTGCGGGTCCCAGGCACCGGCCTGCGCGGTGGAGTCGTCCAGCGACGTGTACTTCACGGTCACGTCGCCGGCCTTGTTGTTGGCCTGGCTGAGCGCGAGCTCCATGCCCTTGACCATTGCGTTGGTCTGGTCCTTGGACGCGCCCTGCAGCGGCAGGCTCGAGTACACGCTGACCGTCTTGGCGCCGGACGAGCCGCCGCTCGACTTGCTGCTCGAGCCGCAGGCAGCCACGCCGATGGTGAGGACCGCCACAAGGCAGCCCCCGAGGATCCTGTTGCGAAACGTCAAAGCACTCCCTCCTCTTGACACTGTGCTCCCTCCTGTGCTCCTCGTTCGAGGAACACGAAGCGGGGCGATCCTAGCGCCGTGACTGGAGCGATGCACGCGGTTGCAGCCGAGCGGGCGCCGCGGGGCTCGAGCTAGCCCTCGTCGAGAAAACGAAGCAGCAACTCGCGCCCCGAGCCGGTGAGCACCGACTCCGGGTGGAACTGCACGCCCTCGGCCGGCAGCGTGCGGTGGCGGATGGCCATGATCACGCCGTCGCCTCGCGCGGAGACCTCGAAGTCGTCCGGGAGCGACGCCTCGTCGACGACGAGCGAGTGGTAGCGCCCGACCGTCAGCGGCGCCGGCAGGCCGGCGAAGATCGTGCGCCCGTCGTGCTCGATCGTCGTCGTCTTGCCGTGCACGGGCAGGTGGCGGATCACGGTCCCGCCGAAGGCCTGCGCCAGCGACTGGTGGCCGAGGCAGACCCCGAGCGTCGGCACGCCGGCCTCGGGCAGCCGCCGCACGACCTCCAGCGAGATCCCCGCCTCGTCGGGCGTGCACGGGCCCGGCGACACCACCGCCCGGTCGAAGCCCTGGGCGAGCAGGTCGTCGACCGCGGCGGCGTCGTTGCGCACCACCGTCATCTCGCAGCCCATCTCCCCCAGGTACTGGACGAGGTTGTAGGTGAAGGAGTCGTAGTTGTCGACGACGAGGACGCGCATCTCAGCTCAGGGCCAGTCCGGCTGCTCCATGGCCAGCTCCACCGCGCGCAGGACGGCCTCGGCCTTGGCCTGGGACTCGGCGAACTCGTAGGCGGGCTTGGCGTCGGCGACCGTGCCGCCCCCCGCCTGGACGTGGGCGACGCCGTCCTTGACCACGACGGTGCGGATGTGGATGGCGGTGTCGAGGTCGCCGTTGTAGCCCAGGTAGCCGATCGCGCCGCCGTAGCCGCCGCGCTTGACCGGCTCGAGCTCGTCGATGATCTGCATGGCGCGGACCTTGGGGGCGCCGGACAGGGTGCCGGCGGGCAGCACCGAGCGCAGCGCGTCCATCGCCCCCACGTCGGCGCGCAGCTCGCCCGACACCGAGGAGACGATGTGCATGACGTGCGAGTAGGTCTCGACCGCCATGAAGGTGTCGACCTCGACCGAGCCGTACTCGCACACGCGACCGAGGTCGTTGCGGCCGAGGTCGACGAGCATCACGTGCTCGGCGCGCTCCTTCTCGTCGGCCAGGAGGCCCTCGGCGATCTGCGCGTCCTCGGAGGCGTCGGCGCCGCGCGGGCGCGTGCCGGCGATCGGGCGCGTCGACACGCTGCGTCCGTTCACGGTGAGCAGCGGCTCGGGCGAGGCGCCCGCGATCTGGAAGTCCAGGAAGTCGAGGAAGTACATGTACGGGCTCGGGTTGACCACCCGCAGCCCGCGGTAGATCGAGAACGGATCGGCGTCGACCCGCGCGCTCCACCGCTGCGACGGCACGACCTGGAAGGCGTCGCCGGCGTGCACGTACTCGACGATGCGGGCGACCATCGCCTCGAACCGCTCGCGCGGCATGTTCGAGACGAACTCCGGCCGCGGGTGCGCCGGGGTCGGCGCGACCGCCGGCACCGGGCCGGCCAGCAGGCGGCGGGCCTTGGCGATCGTCCCCAGCGCGTCGGCGTAGGCCCCCTCGACGTCATCGCCCTCCTCGGCGTAGACGTTGACCAGGATCGTGATCGTGTGCTTGAGGTGGTCGAAGACCACGAGCACGTCGGAGAGCATGAGCGCCATGTCGGGCAGGCCGAGGACGTCCGGGTTGGGGTCGCCCAGCGGCTCGACCGTGCGCACGAGGTCGTAGCCGAAGAAGCCGACCGCCCCGCCCGCGAACGGCGGCGCGTCTCCGAACGGCGCCTGGGAGTAGGCGCCGACCTCGGCCGCCGCGAGGGCGTAGGGGTCGCCGGGGTCGCCCAGCGACCAGCGCACGACCTTGCGCGGCCGCATGCCGATGAACGAGTAGCGCCCGACGCGCTGGCCCTGCTCGGCCGACTCGAGCAGGAACGCCGGGCTCTGGCCGCGGCGACCGCGCAGCTTGAGGAACGCGCTGACCGGAGTCTCGAGGTCGTCGATGAACGTGTGGCGCAGCGGGACCAGGTTGTGCTCGCGCGCCAGCGCCCGCACCTCGTCCAGCGACGGCGCGACCGGCAGCGGCACCCCGCCGCCGACGCGGTCAGCGGCGACGGCCATGGAGCACCTCCTGGGCGTCGGCCAGCGTCCGCCCGCGGCTGTGGAGCAGGACGGTCAGGTGGTAGATGACGTCGGCGGCCTCCTCGTCGACGCGCTCGTCGGACTCCTCGCGCGCGGCGCGGGCGACCTCCTCGGCCTCCTCCTGCACCTTGGCGCCGATGAGCGGCGGGTCGTCGAGCAGCTCGACCGTGTAGGAGCCGGCGGGGCGCGCCGCGGCGCGATCGGCCAGCGTGCGCTCGAGCGCGGGCAGCGCCTCGTGCGGCGCCGAGGGCGTCAGCTCGCCCTCGTGGAAGCACGTGCGCTCGCCCGTGTGGCACGCCGGTCCGGCGGGCTCGACGAGCGCCAGCAGCGCGTCGCCGTCGCAGTCCAGGCGCAGGGCGCGAACGGCCTGCGTGTTGCCCGAGGTCGCCCCCTTGTGCCACAGCTCGCCGCGCGAGCGGCTCCACAGGTGCAGCTCGCCGGTGGCGCGGGTGCGCGCCACCGCCTCGGCGTTGGCGTAGGCGAGGGTCAGCACCTCGCCGGTGCGCCAGTCCTGCACGACGACCGGGACGAGGCCTCGCTCGTCGTAGGCGATCTCCACGACCCGGATTCTGTCAGGCGATCGGCTGGCGGCGGCCGGAGCCGGGGACGGCCTCGCCGCGTCGCAGCCGCGGCCTCGGGAGCTGGCCCTCGGCCCACAGCGCGGCGAGCGCCGCGCGCAGGACGCCGAACGAGCCCTCGAACAGCAGGTACCGCGGCTCCCAGCGCGGGAAGAACCTCGCGTTGAAGCGGTACAGGCTCTCGATCTGGAAGAACGGGTTGCCGAGCCGCACGACGCGGCCCAGCGCGCGCTGCAGCGGCCCGGTGGGCGCGTACAGCCAGCGGGCGAAGGCGGCGAAGTTGAGCGAGAGCTCCTGGACCCCGCGCTCGCGCAGGAGCTCGATCGAGCGCACGACGAGGAACTCGGTCACGCCGTTGGGCGTGTCGCGCTCGCGGCGCATGAACGAGAGCGACATGGCGGCGCGCCCGTAGCTGGGCACGAAGTGCAGGAAGCCGCGGACGGCGCCGTCGCCGTCGCGGGCGATGACGACGAGGCTCTCGCCCTGTCCCTCGGCGCGCAGGGAGTCCATCGCCATCGAGAACCCGCGCTCGGGCACGCCCTCGCGCCAGGCGTCGGACACGCGCTCCAGCACGGCGAGCTCGTCCTCGTCGAGGTCGTCGAGGCGGCGCAGCTCGGCCGTGTAGCCGCAGCGCGCGACGCGGTTGACCGCCTGGCGCACCTTCTTCACCGACCGCCCCTCCAGCGAGAAGCGCTCGGTGACCACGATCGACTCGTCGCCGATGTACAGCGGACGCAGGCCGGCGCGGCGGTAGACGGGCAGCAGCCGCTCGCCGGCGCCCAGCGCGGCGACCTTCAGCCCGCGCGAGCGCGCGAAGGCCAGCACCTCGTCCAGCAGCGCGGGGACGGCGTCGTCCGGCCCGACGGGGTCGCCCGCGATGAGCAGGACGCCGTTGGCGACGCGGTAGCCGACGAACGCGCGGCGGTCGGCCGAGAACAGGTACTGGCGATCCTCGCGCAGGTGGAAGAACGCCAGCGTGTCCTCGCCGTGCCGGCGGATGAGCTGGCCCACGAGCCGGCGCACGTGCGGGTCGGGCAGGCTGCGGGGCGCGGCCAGCGGGCGGAAGAGCACGTAGGCGAGCGCCAGCAGCGTGCCGAGCCCGACGAGGCCGACGCCGGTCGGCAGCCAGCGGAACTCGTGGTGGAAGCTCATCGGGCCGGGAAGCCAGAGCAGCAGGTCGAGGGTCTCGTGCAGGACGAGCGACAGGTCGGGGTGCTCGGGCGTCGAGCGCGACGCCCAGACCGCCACCGCGCCCAGCGCGGTCGCTCCCAGCGCCAGCCCCGGCACCGCCCAGAACGCCGTGCGGCGGCCGATCGGCTCGTGCTCGACGGCGAACGCCCCGCGGCCCCACCACAGCAGCGCCGCCACGCCCCAGCCCAGCAGCGCCTCGTCGACGTCGAGGCCCTTGAGCACGTTGATCAGGCCCATGGCCACCAGCAGCGGGAGCGCGAGGTAGCACGCGCGGCGGCGCCGGCGCGCGAGGTAGATCCCGAGCACGATCAGGAGCGCCCCGAGCGGCAGGGCGAGGGCGTGGAAGATCGGCACCGCGTGGATGACGTCGAGCGACAGCAGCCGGTGCCCGCGCCAGGCGAGGTTGGGCGTCAGCGCCGACGCGACGTTGACCATGCCCGTCGCCGTGGTGGCCAGCCCGAGGCACGGCGGGAGCCAGCGGGCCCCGCCGGGGGCCGGTTTCAGGCGGTGCAGCGACGCCATGCCCGGCTCACGGTAGCGATCGGCCGGGCGTCAGCCGCCGGCCACGCGCTCGGCCGCGCGGCGCGACGCGCGCAGCGCCGGCACGCCGACCACGGCGGCGCCGATCAGGAACGACAGCAGGTGCTCGGCCGCCGTCAGCCGCGGCCACGTCGCCACCGACGCCACCAGCCAGGCGACGCACAGCAGGACGAGCGCGGCCTCGCGGCGCGGGCCGTGGCGGCGGACGCTGACCGCGCCCGTCACCGCCAGCGCGCCGAGTATCCCGCCCCAGACGCACGAGATCCCGTAGTCGGGAAGGTCGGAGACGCGCTCGACCGCCGACGGCGTGGCGAGCGCGATCAGCCCGACCGCGGCGTAGGCGATCACCGCCGACCCGACGTGCGCCGTCGCCGCCGCGCGCCACAGCGTGCCCGAGCCGGCGCGGCGGATGAGCAGCACCGCGGCGATGGCCAGGCCGACGAGCTGCGGCAGCGGCTGTCCGTCGACGACCAGGCCGCTGGTGATCAGCCCCCACCACTCACCGTGGGCGATGCGCGCCGGCGTCGAGGCCAGCACGTCGGGGTCGACGAGGTGGGCGATGCGGCGCAGGCCCTCGAGCACCGCCAGGACGAGCAGGTAGAGCACGGCGAGCAGCACGCGGCGGTCCTGCGGGAGCCGCCAGCGCCGCGCCGTGGCGCCGCCGTTCCCGGGCGCGCCAGCGCGTACGGCTCCAGTGAGGGGATCGATGACGCGCACCACGACCGAGAGTACGCGGTCGCCGGCCCGTCCGAGGCGGCTCGGCCTTGCGTCGGTGCACGCGACGGGCGCTACGCCAGCCGCCGCACCGCCAGCGCGGTCTCCACCGCGCTGGCGTCGACGGCCTCGACGCGGTACGCGCCCGCGGCGGGCCGCGACGCGACGGCCTCGACCAGGGCGCCGTCGCGGAAGTGCAGCGCGGCGCCGTCGTCGGCCGCCCAGCCCGCGGGGAAGCCCTCGGCGACCAGCCGCCGGTAGAGCGGGCGGCGCTGCTCCTCGCCGTCGTAGTGCGGGCAGGCGCTGCCGGCGAGGAAGCCCAAGCCGTCGTGCAGCGGCGCGAGCGCGGGCCCGAACGAGTCGGTGGTCGAGGCCTGAAACCAGCAGTTCATCCCGGCGCTGACGCCGCACAGCACGGCGCCGGCGTCGAGCGCCTCGCGCAGGATCGCGTCGAGGCCGTGCGCGCGCCACACCGCCAGCAGCGACGCGGTGTTGCCGCCGCCGACGTAGATCACGTCCTGCTCGAGCACGAAGCCGCGCAGGTCCTCGACGCAGCGGTCGAATAGCGTCAGGTCCGACGGGCGGCAGTCGTGTGCCGCGAAGGCGCGGTAGAAGCTCGCCACGTAGCCCTCGGAGTCGCCGCTGGCCGTGGGCACGAAGCAGACCCGCGGGCGCTCCCGGCGCGCCAGGCCCAGGACGTGGAGGTCGAGCAGCGGGTTGTCGGGCTCCATCGAGAACCCGCCGCCGCCCATGGCCACGATCGACCCGCTCACTCGATGCCCAGGCGGTCGAGCAGCGCGTCGTCGGCGCGCCAGCGGCGCACGCGCACCGAGAGGTCGAGGTGCACCCGGGTGGCGAGCTCGCGCTCGAGCTCGCGCCGCGCGGCGGTGCCGACCGTTTTGATCATCCGCCCGCCGCTGCCGATGAGGATCCCCTTCTGTGACTCCGTCTCGACCCAGACCAGCGCGCGCACCCGGGTGAGGTCGTCGCCGCGCGGCTCGATCTCGTCGATCACCACCTCGACCGCGTGCGGGATCTCCTGGAAGGTCCGGCGCAGCACCTGCTCGCGGACGAGCTCGGCGAGCATCAGCTCCACCGGCTGGTCGGAGCGCTCGTCGGCCGCGAACAGGAACGGGCCCTCGGGGACGAGCTTGGTCAGGTGCTCGCGCAGCGCGGCCAGGCCCCGGCCCGTGCGCCCGCTGACCGGGAAGATGTCCTCGGCGACGTCGAGCGCGGCCGCCTCGCTCAGCACCCGGACGATGCCGGCCCGGTCGAGGCGGTCGATCTTGTTCACGGCGACGACGACCGGCATCTGCACCCCGCGCAGCGCGCCGGCGATGAAGCGGTCGCCCGGACCCACCCCCTCGACGCCGTTGAGCACGAACAGGGCGGCGTCGGAGTCGCCGAGCTCGGCCTCGACGCGGCGCTGCATGCGCTGGGTGAGCGCGTCGCGCGGGCGCTGGACGCCGGGCAGGTCGACGAGCACGAGCTGGACGCCCTCGGAGGTCGCGACGCCGCGGATCGCCCGGCGCGTCGTCTGCGGCTTGTCCGAGACGATCGCCACCTTGCGACCCACCATGCCGTTGACCAGCGTCGACTTGCCGACGTTGGGACGGCCGGCGAGGGCGACGAAGCCCGCGCGCGTGGCCGGCGGCGCTACCACTGCAGCAGCTCCGCCTGCAGGGCGAGCATCTCGCCGTCGTCGGTCTCGTGGTCCATCCCGACCAGGTGCAGCGCGCCGTGGACGACGGCCTCGCGCAGGTCCTCGGTGTGCTGCGGGCAGATGACGATGTCGCCCAGCTCGCGCGGACCGGCCGCGGGGCCGTCCTCGTCGACGCCGAACGACAGGACGTCGGTGGGGCCGGGGTTCCCGCGGTGCTCCTGGTTCAACGCGGCGATGCGGTCGGCGTCGACGTACTCGACGGCGACGTGGCCCTCGTCGAGCCCGGCCGACGCCAGCGCGATGCCGAGGAGGCGCTCGACCTCCGCGCGGGAGGGCGCCCCGGGCCCGCCGTCCCCGATGACCTCCACGTCGAGCACGGCGCCGCTACGCGCGCCGGCGATCGCGCTCGGCCGGATGCAGCTCGGGCGCCGCG
>JAXDHQ010000262.1:0-12763 GCA_034664395.1 Solirubrobacteraceae bacterium
TTGACGATCGGGCTCAGGGGCGAAAGGCTTAGCGCGCCCACCCCAACAAGGCACGCCGCCGCGGCAAACGCCAAAGCGATGCGTCGCCTATCAGGCACCCACGCCTGAGTCATGAAAGGAAGCTATCGCGTGCCGCGCCCGTCATGGGCGTCTTCGGCAACGCGCCCGAACTAGCGGCCTGAATACTGCATCTGAGACCTCCCTTACGCGGGGGTTTCGCAGGGATCGGACGCACCAAATGTACACACGTCCACGCGTAATTGCACGGATTTAGCGCAGGAATCCGTGCAGAATCTGTGCGCCCGCAGACAGGCATCAGTCAGACTGGTGCCATGGGCGACGCTGTGCGAACCCTGAAGACCTCCGAGGCTGCGGCCGTGCTCAACGTGAGCCCGAACACGCTGCGCGCCTGGGAGCGGCGCTTCGGCTATCCCAAGCCGCAGCGGACGGCCGGCAAGCACCGGCTCTACACGCACGGCGAGGTCGCCGCCCTGCGCGACGCCCTGCAGGAGGGGCTCTCCATCTCCTCCGCCATCTCCCGCGCGCGGGAATCGCTGAGCTCGGACACCAGCACCCTCGTCGGCGCCCTCCAGGCCTTTGAGCTGGATCGCGCCGACCCCGCCATGGAGGCCGCCCTGGCCCTGCGCTCCGTCGAGCGCAGCGTCGAGGAGGTCCTCCTCCCGTCGATCAACGAGATCGGCGAGCGCCACGGCTTCGACTCGGCGCCCTGGGCCTTCGCGGCCCGCTGGGCGACCGACTGGCTGCAGCGCGCACAACGGCTCGCGCCGCCTCCGATGCGGCCGGCCGCTGTCCTCGTCGGGGACGCCACGCGGGACGACCTCGACCCGGACGCCTTGTCGCTCAAGGCCCTGCAGCTCTTCGCCGTCCGCTCGGGCGCGCGCGTGCTCGTCCTGCCCATCACCGGTGTGGCGGGACTGACCGAGGTCCTCGGCGCGTTCGCGCCGCAGGTCGTGGTCATAGCGGGCACGCACGCGGCCGACGACGACGTCGCACGCTGGGCCTATCGGGTCCGCTCCGCCAGCGGGGCGCTTCCGATGACGCTGTATCGCCGCGGCGGACGCAACGACGCGGCGCGCACGACGGCGCGCATCCTCCCCGAGTCGCCGGGTGAGGCCCATCGCGTCGTGCTGGACATTCTCGACGGCCGGCCGCGGGGGGTGGCCGCTCCGGCTGACGACCAGGACATCCAACCTTCGGACCGTCGTCAGGTGAGAGTCTCGTGATCGATCGCCCCCGTCTCATTGCGCTACCGGGCTACGCGGACACCGCGCGCCCCGACATCCAGTTCTGCGGCCACTGCGGCCGACCTCCGCTGGAGGCCGACATCCAGCCCGCCTCGCGCGTCTGCGTGCGCTGCGGCCTGGGTCTCGTCCTCTCGGCCCCGCCCGACGTCGCGCCGTCGGCGGACGACCCGTTCGTCCTCGTGGACGGCCAGCTCTCGATCTGCGCGGTCAGCCGCCTGGCCGAGGAGCTGCTGCTCACCACGGAGACCGACGTCGTCAACCGCCACATCGGCGACCTGCTCGTCCCGGCGGACATCGAGGTCGGCGGCCCCGAGGCGCTGGTCAACCTCCTCGCCCACGCCGCGCGCGGCGAGGGCGAGACGCACCACGTGGTGCTCCGCCCGGCGCAGGAGTTCGGCATCCGCTTCTGGGCCCGCATCGGGCCCTGCGGTCCGCCGCGGGCCGCGCTCGTGGTGCTCGCCGACGGACGCGCCTAACAGCCGTCCGACACGCATGACGGGTCCGGGCGAGAGGAGCCTGGGCCCGACCGCGCGTCGACCTCCGCGCGGGCGTTCCTGCGCGTGCAACGAAGCGCCCGCCGTGCAGCTTCGCTTGCCATCGTTGCGCAAACCTCGCCAACCCTCGATACATGGCGCATGGGTTCGATCCGGACGAACGCCGCCGCGGCCATGCTTGGCGTGAGCCCCAACACGCTGCGCTCGTGGGAGCGGCGGTTCGGGTTCCCCGAGCCGCGCCGCACGGCGGGTGGTCACCGGCAGTTCGACCTGAGCGAGATCGAGGCCCTGCGGTCGGCGTTCGAGGAGACCCACAACATCTCGTCGGCCGTCGCCCTGGCGCGTGAGCGCGGGGCCGGCCCCGCGTCGTCGTCGCGCCTGCGCAGCGCGTTCGCGCGCTTCGACGAGACCGACGCGGACCGCGTGCTGGAGGAGAGCCTGGCCGTGCGCTCGGTCGAGCGGACCGTCGAGGAGGTGCTGCTGCCCGGGGTGGCGGCGCTCGACCCCGACGGCGACGGCGCCGGACCGGAGTACGGGTTCGCGTGGCGCTGGGCCACCGGCTGGCTGGCGGCGGCGATGCGCGTCGCGCCCCCCGCCGGGCGCGAGGAGGGCGTGGTCATCTTCGACGCCAGCGCTCCGTGCGACCTCGACGCGCTGCACGCCCAGGCGCTGGAGCTGTGCCTGCGCCGTCGCGGCCTGCGCACGCTGACGCTGACCGTCGCGCTCGAGCCCGAGCGCCTGAGCCGCGCCCTGCACGCCGTCGAGCCGCGCGCCGTCATCCTCACCGGCCGGCGCGCGTCGCTCGACGCCCTCGGGCGCCTCGTCTACGCCGCGCGGCGGATCGGCGGCGACCGCGTCACCGTCTTCGACTACCGCGGCGCGCTGCCGGCGACCGGCCCGACGACGGTGCCGCGCCTCGGCGACATGCCGCTGGCCGCGCGCGAGCGCCTCATCGAGGTCCTCGACGGTGCCGCGGACGAGGCCCGCGGGCCGATGCGCGCCGTCGCCCACGCACGCTGAGCCGCACGCGCAGCCCGTCGGCGCGTCGGATTCGTCCGCCGCGCCCGGCATCATCGCGCCCGGAATGACCCTCGTTCCCGGCGATCCGCTGGCCCACCGCGCGCTGGACTCGCTGCTGCGCGCCGAGTCGAGCGTGCGCCGCCGGTTGTCGGCCGACCTCGAGCGCGAGGGCATCAGCGCCTCGGGGTTCAGCGTCCTCATCGTCCTCACGACGGCGGGCGGCGAGCTCGAGCTGCGCGCGCTGCGCCTTCGGCTGCGGACCTCCAAGGCCAACGCGACCGAGGTCGTGACGACGCTGGAGATGCGCGGGCTCGTCGTGCGCAGCCGGCTGGCCCACGACCGCCGGGCCGCCACGGTGGCGCTCACGCCGCGGGGGCACGAGGTGGTCGATCGGCTGTTCCCCGAGCACACCGAGCGCGTCCAGCGCGCGTTCGCGGTGCTCGACGAGGACGAGAAGCGCTCGCTGGCCGAGATCTGCCGCAAGCTGGCGGCGTAGCGCGGTTCGCCGGCGCGGGCCGGCGCTCGCGGCTACCTACAATCCGCCTCCACACATGGCGCGCCGACCCGTCGATGCTCAGCAGTCCTTCCCGGCCCTTGAGGAGCAGATCCTCGAGCGCTGGCGCGAGCGCGACGTCTTCCGCGAGTCGATGCGCCGGCGCGAGGGCGCCGAGCCGTGGGTGTTCTGGGAGGGCCCGCCGACCGCCAACGGCCGGCCCGGCGCACACCACGTCCTCGCGCGCGTGTTCAAGGACATCTACCCGCGCTACAAGACGATGCGCGGCTACTTCGTCGAGCGCAAGGGCGGCTGGGACACGCACGGGCTGCCGGTCGAGATCGCCGTCCAGCAGCAGCTCGGCATCGAGAACAAGCACGAGATCGAGGCCTACGGCATCGCGGAGTTCAACCGCAAGTGCCGCGAGTCGGTGTTCGAGTTCCTCGAGGACTGGAACGCGCTGACCGAGCGCATCGGGTTCTGGATCGACCTCGAGGACGCCTACCGCACGCTCGACCCGACGTACATCGAGTCCGTGTGGTGGGCGCTGCGCCGGATCTACGACAAGGGCCTGCTCTACGAGGGGCACAAGGTCGTGCCGTATTGCCCGGGCTGCGGGACGGCGCTCTCCAGCCACGAGGTCGCGCAGGGCTACGAGGACGTCATCGACCCCAGCATCTACGTGCGCTTCGCAGTCGTGGAGGACGGCGGCCCGCTGCAGGCCGGCGACGAGCTGCTCATCTGGACCACGACGCCGTGGACGCTGGTCTCCAACGCCGCGGTCGCCGTCGATCCCGAGCTGACCTACGTGCGCGCGAAGACCGGCCCGCTCGAGGCGCCGGTGGTGCTCGCCGAGGCGCTGGTCGAACGCGTCCTGGGAGCCGATCCCACCCACCCGGTCCAGATCCTCGGCCGCTTCCCCGGCGCCGCGCTGGACGGCGTGCGCTACGAGCCGCCGTTCGGATTCCTCGGCGCCGACGCCTACGGCGAGCGCGGCCACACCGTCCTGCTCGGCGACTTCGTCACCGCCGACGACGGCACCGGGCTCGTGCACACGGCGATCGCGTTCGGCGAGGACGACTTCCGCCTCGGCCAGCAGTACGGCCTGAACGTCGTCAACCCGGTGCGCCCGGACGGGACCTACGACGAGCGCATCGGCCCGTACGCCGGGCGCTACATCAAGGACGCCGATCACGACCTCATCGAGGACCTGCGCGCGCGCGGCCGGCTGCTGCGCGCCGAGGAGTACGAGCACGCCTATCCGCACTGCTGGCGCTCGGGCCACCCGCTGATCTACTACGCGACGCGCTCGTGGTACATCGCCACCTCGACGCTGCGCGACCGGCTGCTCGAGGCCAACGACGAGGTCAACTGGCACCCCGAGCACATCAAGCACGGGCGCATGGGCGACTGGCTGCGCGGCAACGTCGACTGGGCGCTGTCGCGCGAGCGCTACTGGGGCACGCCGCTGCCGGTGTGGCGCTGCGAGCGCGACTCCGAGCACATCCACGTCATCGGGTCCTACGACGAGCTCGAGGAGCTGTCGGGGGTCCGCCTCGAGGACCCGCACCGCCCGTACGTCGACGAGGTCGGGTTCCCGTGCCCGCAGTGCGGAGCGCGCATGACGCGCGTGCCCGAGGTCATCGACGTGTGGTTCGACTCGGGCGCGATGCCGTTCGCGCAGTACCACGCGCCGTTCGAGAACGAGGAGCGCTTCCGCGCGCGCTACCCGGCCAACTTCGTGTGCGAGGCGCTCGACCAGACGCGCGGGTGGTTCTACTCGCTGCTGGCCGAGAGCGTGCTGCTCTTCGACCGCTCGCCGTACGAGAACGTCGTCTGCCTCGGGCTCATCCTCGACGCCGAGGGCCAGAAGATGTCGAAGTCCAAGGGCAACATCGTCGTGCCCTGGGAGGTCATCGACCGCTTCGGCGCCGACGCGGTCCGGTGGTACTTCTTCACGTCCAAGCAGCCGTGGGACGGCTACCGCTTCAACATCGAGACGATCGGCGACAGCGTCCGGCTGTTCCTGCGCCAGCTCTGGAACACGTACGCGTTCCTGACGACCTACCGGCCCGAGCGGCCGGGCGAGCGGACCGACCTCGACCGCTGGGTGCTGTCGCGGCTGAGCGCGACGGTCGCCGAGGTCACCGAGCGCCTGGACGCGTTCGACGCCACGACCGCCGGGCGGGCGATCGCCGACTTCGTCGACGACCTGTCCAACTGGTACGTGCGGCGCTCGCGGCGGCGGTTCTGGGAGGGCGACAGCGAGGCCTTCGCCGTGCTCGAGCAGGCGCTGGTCACGGTCGCCCAGCTCCTGGCGCCGTTCACGCCCTTCGTCGCCGACGAGATCTACGACAACCTCGACGGGACACTCGCGTCGGTGCACCTCACCGACTGGCCCGAGCCCGGCGAGCGCGACGTGGCGCTCGAGGAGGACATGGCGGTGGCGCGCGAGGCGGTCCGGCTGGGCCTGAGCGCGCGCTCGGCGGCGAAGCTCAAGCTGCGCCAGCCGCTGCACGAGGCGGTGGTCGTCGCCGCGGGTCGCGAGCGCGAGGCGATCGAGCGCCTGGCCGACGTCGTGCGCGACGAGCTCAACGTCAAGGAGCTGCGCTTCGTCGAGGCGGCCGACGAGCTGGGCTCCTACGAGCTCAAGCCGAACTACCGCACGCTGGGACCGCGGTTCGGCAAGTGGATGCCGCAGGTCGCGGCGGCGGTCGCGGCGCTCGATCCGGAGCACGTCGCGGCCGCGCTGCGCGCGGGGCGGCCGGTCGGCATCGCCATCGACGGGCACGACCACCAGCTCGGGCCCGACGACGTCCAGCTCGTCATGCGGCCGCTGGAGGGCTATCAGCTCGAGCGCGAGGGGTCGCACGCGGTCGCGCTGGAGCTCGCGCTCGACGACGAGCTGCGTCGCGAGGGGCTGGCGCGCGAGGTCGTGCACGCGGTGCAGAACGCCCGCAAGGCAGCGGGGCTGGCGGTCGAGGATCGCATCCGCCTCGTGCTCGCCGGCGACGACGAGCTGGTCGGCGCGGCGCGCGCGCACGAGGGCTACGTCGCCCGCGAGGTGCTTGCGGTCGAGGTCGCCTACGACGGTGGGCAGGACGGCGCGGCGGCGAGCATCGAGGGTCGCGAGCTGCGCATCGGCGTGGCGCGCGCCTAGGCGCTTCCCTGCGGCGCTGGCGCGGTCTGCGACGCGTTTGCGCAACGCGTGTGAATTCTCTCCCCCGCCGGGCTCGGTGTGGCGGATCCACTCCTACCGTCGTCGCATGCGGGCGTCGTCGGAGAGGAGGACGAGATGGACAGGATCAAGCTGCTGGAGGTCGTGGAGAGCATCCCGCCCGGCCAGTGGATGAGCTACGCCGACGTGTGCGTCGCCGCGGGCGGGTTCGCCGACGAGGCGCGCAGCGTCAACCGGCGCCTGGGGCAGCTCCGCCCCGCGGGCGCGCACCGGGTGCTGCGCACGGACGGGAGCGTGGCCCCGACGGCGTTGGGCGATCCCGAGGGCGTGCGTGCGCTGCTGGACCGCGACGGGCTCGAGTTCGACGAGCGCGGCCGGGCGAGTCAGGACGCCCGGCTGCGCGTGGAGGAGGAGGTCCTGACGTGATGGCGCGCGGTCACGACGACCGCGGCGCGGGCGCGAGGCGGCTCAGGCGAGCGCGGGCTCGAGCTCGGCCTCGAGGCGCTTCTTCGGGTAGGCCCCGATGACCTTCTTGGCGACCTGGCCCTCCTTGAAGAGGATCAGGGTCGGGATCGAGAGGACCTCGAAGCTGGCGGCCGTCTCCTGGTTGTCGTCGACGTTGAGCTTGACGATCCGCAGGTCGGTGCGCTCCTGGGCGATCTCCTCGAGGATGGGAGCGACGACCCGGCAGGGCCCGCACCACGGCGCCCAGAAGTCGACGAGCACGGGCGTCTCGGACTCGATGACCTCGGCCTGGAAGTTGGCGTCGGTGACGTCGGCGATGTTGGCTGCCATAGGGGTCTCCGTGATCGGGGGCGGCGGGGCGGTCGTCTGACTCGCCACTATACAAAGTGTAGTGGCGTCTCTCGACAGGCAGTCGGAGCGTCAGCCCAGCGGCGAGGCGAGCAGCATCAGGTGCGGCCAGACGAAGACCTCGATGCATGCCGCCAGCACGAGCACGGGGAACGCCAGGGCGGTCGTCGCGACGGTCGCGGCCAGCAGCTCGTCCCAGGCGCCCCGGCGGCTGGCCAGCATCCAGGTGGCCAGCGGCAGGAACACGGCGACGAGCTCGGGCAGGGCGTGGGGGAGCAGCGTGAGCATCAGCTCGGCCTGGCCGATGTGGAGCTGGTTGGCGAGCGTGGAGGCGATGCTGCCCAGGACGTAGGCCTGGGTGCACAGCGAGAACAGGGTGGCGGCGGCGACGAACGCCATGGCTGCCGGCCCGGCCTTCTCGTGGAGCGTCCGCATCCAGCCGCGGTGGCTCTCCGCCTGGTGGGGGAGCGAGCTGCCGGCGATGAATCCCGCGACGCACGCGAAGGCGTGGAGCGCGAGCACGAGCGAGTTGCGCAGGAGCACGTGCCCGACGGAGCCCAGCGTGGCCGGCGCGTTGAGGCCGGGCAGCAGGTAGCCGGTGGCGTCGGGGGTGGTGAAGTGGGAGACGACCCATACCGCGTAGAGCAGGAGCGCGGCGATGGCCAGCGCGCCGGCGGTCCAGGGTGCCACGGTGGCCAGCGGCGCGGTGTTCCAGCGCCGCAGGGCGGCGCGGGTCTCGTCCATGCCCTGGACGAAGGCGAGGCGGCTCGTGGTCACCACCTATGGGTCGGCGCGGGGAGCGTCGCCTTGAGCGCCCGGGGGCCGATCGCGCAGGTGCGCGGCCCCGCGAGGGAGCTGAGGGACGAGCCACGCCGCCTCCGCGGCGATGCGCCACGACATCTTGGAGGTGCCGCGGTCGCGGTCGCGGAAGACGATCGGGACCTCGATCACGCGGAATCCCCGCACGACCGCCCGGTAGGTGAGCTCGACCTGGAACGCGTAGCCCACCGAGCGGACGCTGGCCAGGTCGAGCTCGCGCAGGACGTCGGCGCGGAAGCACTTGAAGCCGCCGGTGAGGTCGGCGACGTCGAGACGCAGGACGCGGCGGGCGTACCACGAGCCGCCGCGGCTCACGAGCCGGCGCAGCGCGCCCCAGTCCGCCACCCGGCCGCCGGGCACGTACCGCGAGCCCAGCGCGACGTCGGCGCCCTGGTCTCGGACCGCGGCCAGCAGACGGGCCAGGTCGGCCGGGTCGTGCGACAGGTCGGCGTCCATCTCGAACACGAAGCCCGCGCCGGCGTCCAGCGCCCGCGCGAAGCCGGCGAGGTAGGCGGCGCCCAGGCCGCGGCGCTCGCGCCGATGCAGGACCTCGACCTCGCCGGGATGGCGCGCGGCGAGGTCGTCGGCCAGGGCGCCCGTGCCGTCGGGGGACGAGTCGTCGACCACCAGCACCCGGAAGCCGTCGGGCGCGATCGTCGCGAGGACGTCGCGGGCCGCCGCGACGACGCGCTCGAGGTTCTCCGCCTCGTTGTACGTCGGCAGGATGAGCCAGGGGGGTCCGGACATCGGCGGCTGCGTACCTTATGGGCGAAGCCTTCGTGCCCGATCCTCCGAACGCCACCATCGCGGCCCTCTTCGACGAGCTGGCCGACCTGTACGAGCTCGACGGCGCGGTGGTGCACCGCGTGCTCGCCTATCGCAACGCCGCGAAGTCGGTACGCGAGGCGCCGCGGTCGGTGGCGGCAATGGCGCGCGACGGCAACGTCACCGAGCTGCCCGGCATCGGCAAGACGCTCGAGGAGAAGATCCAGGCGCTCCTGGAGACGGGGTCGATCCCCGCCGTCGAGAAGCTGCGGGCCAAGTTCCCGCCCGGACTGGTCGATCTGACCCGGCTGCCCGGGCTGGGGCCCAAGCGCGCGCGGCGTCTCTACGACGAGCTCGGCATCGACTCGCTCGACACGCTTCGGGTCGCCGCGGAGACGCAGCGGCTGCGCGACGTCCGCGGCTTTGGCGTGAAGTTCGAGGAGGCGGTGCTGGCGGCGTTCGCGGCCGGCGTGGACGAGGCGCCGAGGCCGCGGGTACTGCTGAGCAAGGCCCTGCAGATCGGCGAGGGGATCGTCGAGGCGCTGCGGGCGCACCCGGCGTCCGACCGGGTCGAGATCGCGGGCTCGGCGCGGCGGCTGGCCGACGCGGTCAAGGACCTCGACATCATCGCGACGGCGTCGGATCCGGCGGCGCTCCTGTCCGCCTTCGCCGCGCTCGACGTCATCGAGGCCGCCTCGTCGCCCGGCGACAACGCGGCTCGGGCACGGACGCACACCGGCATGGCGGTCGACCTGCGCGTGGTCGAGCCCGACCAGTTCGGCAACCTGCTGCAGCACTTCACCGGCTCCAGGGCCCACAACATGGCCCTGCGCGAGGCCGCGGTCCGGCGCGGCCTGCACGTCTCGGAGTACGGGATCCTCGACGACGCGACGGGCACGACGCTGCGTTGCGCGACCGAGGAGGAGGTCTACGCGCGCCTTGGCCTGCCCTGGATCCCGCCCGAGCTGCGCGAGGATCGCGGCGAGCTCGCGCTGCGCGAGGGCGAGGTGCCCGCGCTCATCGAGCAGGCGGACCTGCGCGGCGACCTGCACATGCACACCACGCTCAGCGACGGGCGCAACAGCGCCGAGCAGATGGCGCTGCGCGCACGCGACCTCGGCCTCGAGTACATCGCGATCACCGACCACTCGGCCACGCACGGGTTCGGCAACCACGTCGCGCCCGACGCGCTGCGCGCGCAGATCGAGCAGATCCGCGACCTCAACGCGCGCGTGGAGGGCATCGAGGTGCTCATCGGGACGGAGACCAACATCGGGCTCGACGGCGCGCCCGACTACGACGACGAGCTGCTGGCGGAGCTCGACTGGGTCGTGGGATCGGTGCACACCTCCTTCGGCATGGACGCGCAGGCGATGACCGACCGCATGGTGGCCGCCATCGAGCATCCGCTCATCGACGCCATCGGCCACCCGACCGGCCGCAAGATCGAGACGCGAGCGCCGTACGCGGTCGACGTCGACCGGATCATCGAGGCGGCGGCGCGCACCGGCACCATGCTCGAGATCAACTCGGCGCCCGACCGGCGCGACCTCAACGACGTGCACGCGCGGGCCGCCGCTCGCGCCGGGGTCCGGATCGTCATCGACTCCGACGCCCACGGGACCAACACCCTGCCCAACACGCGCTGGGGCATCGCGACCGCCCGCCGCGCGTGGCTGACGCCCGAGCAGGTCGCGAACACGCTGCCCTGGGCGCAGTTCGCGGCGCTCAGGAAGCGCGCGCGCTGAGCAGCCGCGGCAGGAGCTCGTCGCGCACGGTGGCGTCCACGGCCGCGCGCCGGTAGGGCCCGATCGCGGCCAGCGCCCGCCCGGCGTAGCCGGCGACGGGGTCGTCGAGGGCGGCGCGCAGGGCGCCCGCGAGGTCGTCGCCCACCAGGCGGGGATCGAGCGAGCGGGCGAGCGGCAGCGCGGCGTAGGGGCCGGGCGCCGCCGTGGTCACGAGCTGGCAGCCGTCGGCCAGGGCCTCGAGCTGGGCCAAGCCGTAGTCCTCGCGCCGCGGCGCGGTCACGTAGACGCGGGCGCGGCGCAGCAGCGCCCGGTAGGCCTCCGGCGCCAGCGGCCCGGTGGCGCGCACGCCCGCCGTCGCCGGCACGCGAGCCGGGTCCATGCCGGTGACGACGAGCTCCTCGCCGTCGCGGCGCACGGCGTTCCACGCCGCGAGCACGCGATCCAGGCCCTTCTTCTCCGGGTTGGCCGCGTAGGTGATGGCGGCCACGTCGCGGATCGCCGCGGGCGGGCCGGACGGCTCGACCGCGATCGGCACCACGACGGCCTCGGCCCGCGGCGACGGCGACTCCGCCAGGGCCCCCGCCGCCTGGGGGACGAGCAGCGTCGCCTCGCGCAGCCGGCGGCGCTCCAGCGGGCGCTGCCATACGCCGTGGCGTCCGGGACGGTTGCCCGACGCCGGGGCGTCGTAGCGGATCGCGCCCGGCCGCGGCCACAGCAGTGCCGCGGTCACCGTGCAGTAGACGATCGCGCGCGGGCGGTGCTCGGCGATCCCGCGCTCGGCAGCCGCGCGCGCGGCGCGGGCCCAGACGAGGTCGGTGAGCCCGAGCGTGCGCACCTCGCGCGGCGGCCGGGCGGCGACCACCGCCACCCGCGCCCCAGCCCGCGCCAGCGCGTCGGCGAGCTCGGCGTCGGCGGCGCGCAGCCCGGCGGTCGACCCGAGCGAGACGAGCAGGACGTCGGTCGCGGCGTCGCGCGGCGAGCGCTCGGGCGGGAAGGTCGGGTCGGCCGGCGCCATGCGGCTCGCATTCTGGCGGCCGTCCGCGACCGCGGGCGGCTCAGCGCGTCCCGTTGACGGACGTGAGCGTCGGGACCTCGCGCCGCAGGCCCGGCATCCGCACCAGCCGCATGGGCCGGACGGGCGAGGTGCGCTCGACGTAGAAGGTCACCCCGTCGCGCTCCTCGATCGCGAGGACCGCGGCGTCCTGCCGGCGCCAGGCGAGCGACCAGATGACCGCGAAGCCGCACGCCACCGCCGGCACCTGCGGGAACACGAAGCCGATCGCGCCGGCCGCCACCGTCGACACCAGCAGCGGCCAGAGGCGGTTGAGGACCACCGCGGCGGGCCGGTGCTCGGGCATCATCGTCGCCGTCTTGGCGTCGGCCAGCAGCCGGCCGATCGCCGGCGAGACCTGCGAGCGGCGGCCGAGCAGGGCCCCGATCGCCGAGGCGAGGACCCACCAGCCGGTCGCCACGAGCACGAGCGTGTCGTCCGACGTCGCCGTCGCCCCGATCACCGTGACGATGGCGAGCATCGTCGCGGAGCCCGCGCTGAGCATCACCGTCGTCCTGAGCAGGTCGACGAACCGCATGGCCGCCTATGCGACGAGGGCCGACAGCAGCGTGCGCACGCCCACCGGCCCGTCGATGAGCACGTCGGCCTGCGCCTCGAGCTCGGGCGGCGTCTCGTCGGAGCGCACGCCGACGCACAGCGCGGTCCGCAGCCGCTCCTCGGCGACGAGCCGCCTCATGCCCTCGAAGGCGTCGAGGTCGGTGGTGTCGTCGCCCACGTAGAGGGCGGCATGCATGCCGGCGTCGGCGAGCAGGCGCTGCACGCCGCGGCCCTTGTCGAGCGCGACGGGCGGGCGGACCTCGAGCACCTTGCGCCCCCAGTGCGCGACGAGCCCCGCCGCCTCGGCGCGTTCGGCGATCTCGCGGACGGCCGCCTCGGCCGCCGCCTCGTCCGGCGCGCCGCGCCAGTGGTAGGCGCGGATGAACTCCTTGTCCTCGCTGCGCACCCGCAGCCGGTCCAGGCGGTCGCTCCACACGCCGTCGGCCCACTCGCGCATGCGCTCCGACCAGGCGGCGACGTCGGGGTCGAGCTCGACCTCCGTCGCCCCGCCGCGCAGAACCTCGGCGCCGTGGTTGCCGACGTAGGTGATCGACCCCCG
>JAXDHQ010000263.1:0-5500 GCA_034664395.1 Solirubrobacteraceae bacterium
GTCTTGTGGTTCGAAGCCCGCCCGATCAGCACCGTCAGGTTCTGCTCGAGCTGCTTCTCCTTGCCGTACGCCTCGCTGAGGTACTTGACGAGGACGGCGTCGCGCGCGGGGGTCTCTGTGGAAGCCATGCAGCCCGTGCTTCCCGCTGTCACCCCACGCAAACGCCGTAGACTCGCTGCTCCTTGGTGGGCGTAGCTCAGCTGGTAGAGCTCCTGGTTGTGGTCCAGGTGGTCGCGGGTTCGAGTCCCGTCGCTCACCCCTCGTGGAGAGGCCCCGCGCGCGCGGGGCCTCTTGCCTTTGCGCCGCACCTGCTCTCGCGTCGCTCGGTGCGATCCCGTCGGCGCTGGAAGCCCTGCGCGAGCGCAACGTCCGTCGCCGGCGGTCTTTGCCGCGGGCGCATCGCGATCGCGGTCCCGGGCTGACGCCCGGCCGCCGAGCGCTCAGGTCGAGGGCTCGGCCTCGTCGCGCGTCTCGCCGTCGTCGGCGAAGGACCGGAAGACCGCGCGCATCTCGCTGTCCGCCTCGGACGCGCCGTCGCCGTCACCCTCGTCCTCCGGTGGCGCGAAGTCCGCGTTGACCTGGAGGACGGCGCTGTCGAGGAAGTGGCGCAGGTCCGCCTCCGATCCGGGCGCGACCGACGCCACGCGCAGCTCCTTGCGGCTGGCCTTGGTCGCGCCCCAGCCGCTGCCCGACCGCTGGAGGCGCTCGATGACCCCCTCCAGGCGGTCGGTCCAGTCGGAGGTGGCGTCGCCGGCGAGCCCGACCGTGAGGTCTCCGTCGCTGACCGACGCGGACGCCCAGTCGATCTCGGCCTGCGGATTGCGTTGCTTGGCCACGGTTGCCGCAACGATATCGACGGCGCAAGCGCGGACGGCCGACGCGTGCGCGCTCGAACGGACGTCCACCTCGCGTGACCTTCGGGCTGGCGCGGATCCTCGCTGAGGACCCCCAACTCGAAAGAAGGATCTCCATGAACCGAAGGTCACAGACGCTGAGCGCCGGGATGCAGACCAAGGAGATCCACGAGCTCGGCGTTGACCTGGGGTCGATCGAGCTCGAGGGCATCGTCATCGCCCTGGACGAGTCGACGCGCACGCTGACGCTCTCGGCCGACGACGACGGCGAGTCCAGCGGGACCATCGCCGTGAACCTGCCCGACGGCTTCGACCTCGCCGCGTTCGCCATCGGCGACGTCGTCGAGATCGAGGCGACGCTCAACGACGACGGCACCTACACCGCTGTGCGCTCGTCCCACGACGACAGCGTGGACGAGGCCGACGGCACCGACGACGACCAGGGTGACGACCGGTCGCTCGGCGTGACCGAGGGAGCGGTCCGCCAGCTCGTGCATCGCGGACGCGCGCGCCTGCGCCAGGCGGCCGCCGGCGTCGTCCCGGTGCCGCTGCTGCGCTGGTTGGCCGGTGCCGCCGAGCGCGCCGGCCGCGTCGACGAGGCCGCGGGCGGCGTCGCCGTGGCGACGGGCACCGTGGCCGCCGGCGCGAAGATCGCCGCGGCCGTCCTCGCCGCGGGCGCGCTCACGGTGGGGGCCGGCGCCGAGATCCGTCATCTGCGCGACGCGCCCGCGGGACGCCTCGCGGAGCGGGCGACAGGACCGGTCGATGCTTCGTCGTCCGGGGCGCGCCCGTCGACCGGCGCGAGCACGACCTCGACGGACCGCGCCGTCGGCCGCAGCGGCGCCACGACCGTGCGCCGCTCCAGAGTCGACGGCCCGGGTCGCGGCGGCCCGAGCGCACAGCCGCCGGCGTCGTCGCGCGAGCCCGTCGAGCTGGCGAGGGTCACGACGCCGGCCGTGGGCCAGGCTCCGCCGGCGACCGCCGCCCCGCGCCCCGACCACGCCACGCCCGGTGCCGCGCACCCGCCCACAGGCGAGCTGGCAGCCGGCGACCGCGACGGCGGCCCGGACTCGTCGCAGCGCGGCGACCAGGCCTCCACCACGGAATCGACCAGCGTCTCCTCGGACGCTCCTGCGTCCGGCGCACGCTCGCCGGACGGCACGGCCTCGCCCGAGGGGTCGGCAGCGGTCGGCGACCGCGACGCCGCGCAGCAGCAGCCGCCGACCGAGGAGTGAGACGGGGGGCGCCACGGCCGCGTGCCCTCCGGGCGCTGCGACGTGACGGCGCCGCCGGGGGCTACTGGCCCTTGGTGATCGCGATGTCGGGGCAGATCGGCTGGTCGAGCTTCTCGATGTGCGGCACGGCTTCACCTCCTCTCCGGTGTGGGCGGTGCGGGTCCGGATGGACCGTAGGCGCTCAGCGATGTAAATTCGCTGATCAATCACGTCCGCTCCGGGGTCGAAACTGGCCGGAGCACGATCAAGGCGGCGACGCGATGGCGGCGATGCACGAGGTCGGCGGAGAGGCGCGGGACGTCATCGATGCGCGTCTTCTCAAGGCGCTCGGCCACCCCTTGCGCATGCGCCTGCTCATGCGCTTCAACGAGCGCGTCGCAAGTCCGGTGGAGCTGTCCAAGGAGCTCGGCGAGCCGCTCGGCACCATCGCCTACCACACCCGCACGCTGCTCAACCTGGGGTACCTGGAGCTCGTGCGCACGGCCAGCGGCGGGGGGCGATCGAGCACTACTACCGGGCGGTGGCGCGCCCGTTCTTCAGCGCGCGGGACTGGGCGGCGCTGCCCGCCTCGGCCCGCCACGGCATCTCCGGCGCGGTCCTGCAGCGCGCCTGGTCGGACACCGCGGCGGCGCTGCAGGAGGGCACGTTCGATGCCCGTGACGACCGCCACCTCTCGCGCACGCACCTGGTCCTCGACGAGCAGGGCTGGAGCGAGCTGACCGGATTGCTCGCAGGGCTGCTCGACCGCGCCCTGGAGATCCAGGCCGAGAGCGCCGGGAGGCTCGTCGCCCGCGACGGGGCGGGGACCGACGGCGAGGTCCTCTCGAGCCTGCTCCTCATGCACTTCCCGCGGCCGTCCGCGCCGTCCAAGAGCTCGGGGTCGTAGGCAGCCAGGCCGGCGGGGTCGTGCGCGGTGACGCGCTCGCGTGCGAGGGCCCGCACTCCTGCGCCACGCTGGGCCGGAGTGGTGTTACTGTCAGGCAGCCCTAATTAGGCTGCCCTAACTCACGCACCGCTCCACCGAGGAGATCGCTTCCTTGACCGCTCTCAGTCGTGCACGGGTCCTGTCGGTCGTCGCCGGAGTCCTGGTGGCCGCGTCGGTCGCCGCCTGCGGCGCCTCGTCGTCGGGGTCGAGCGGGACGATCACGCTCTACAGCGGCCAGCACGAGCAGATGACGAAGGCGGTCGTCGCCGCCTTCGAGAAGCAGACCGGCGCCAAGGTCCGCGTGCGCTTCGGCGAGGAGCCCGAGCTGGCCAACCAGCTCGCGCAGGAGGGCTCGGCGTCGCCGGCCGACGTGTTCTTCACCGAGAACGCGCCGCCGCTCACGCTGCTCTCCGAGAAGGGGCTGCTCAGCCCGCTGCGGGCCTCGACGCTGGCGCAGGTGCCGTCCGCCGACAACGCGGCCAACGGGCAGTGGGTCGGCGTCGCCGCGCGCGAGACCGCGCTGGTCTACAACCCGCGCGTGGTGCCGGCGAGCCAGCTCCCGCACTCGATCCTCGACCTCGCCAAGCCCGGGTGGAAGGGCAAGCTCGCGCTCGCGCCGGCCGAGGTCGACTTCGTCCCGGTCGTGGCGGCGGTGGCCAAGGTCGAGGGCGACGGCGCCACCGTGAGCTGGCTGAAGGGCTTCGCCGCCAACGCCAAGCGCTACAACGACAACGAGGGGATCGTCGCCGCGGTGGAGAAGGGGCAGGTCGCGGCCGGGATCGTCAACCACTACTACTGGTACCGCGCCGCCGACGAGATCGGCCAGGCGAAGATGCGCTCCAAGCTCCACTACATCGGCCACCACGACCCGGGCGCGCTCGTCGACGTCTCCGGCGCCGCGGTGATGAAGTCGAGCCGCGAGCCCAAGCTGGCGCAGGACCTCGTGGCCTTCCTGGTGAGCCGCAAGGGCCAGGAGGCGATGGTGCACAGCGGCGACTGGGAGTACCCGCTGGTCGGCGGCGTGGCGCCGCCCCCGGGGCTGAAGCCGATGTCGTCGCTCGGCGCGCCTGACATCCCCGCCGCCTCGCTCGGCGACGACCGCCGGGCGCTCGCGCTCATGCAGCGGGCCGGGCTGGTGTAGGCGCATGGCCGAGGCGATCGCCCGCGCCACCGCGTGGCCGCGCCACGCGCTCGCGCGGCGGGCCGGCCGCCCGCCGGTCGCCCTGGTCGCCGCGGCGCTGGCGGTCGCGCTGCTGGCGCTGCTGCCGATCGCCTTCGTCGTCGGCCAGACCGTCTCGATCGGCGTCGACCAGGCGCGCGCGCTGCTGTGGCGCCCGCTGGTCGGCACGCTGCTGGTCCACACGGTCGCGCTGACGGTCACCGCCACGGTCGCGTGCGCGGTCATCGGCACCGCGGTGGCGTGGTGCGTCGAGCGCGCGCACCTGCCCGGCCGGCGCGTGTGGGCCGTCGTCGCCGCGCTGCCGATCACGGTGCCCGCCTTCGTCACCAGCTACGGGTGGGTGTCGTTGACCCCGGCGGTCCAGGGGTTCGGGGGCGCGACGATGATCGTGACGCTCGCCTACTACCCGATCGTCTACCTGCCGATGGTCGCGGCGCTGCGGGGGATGGATCCCGCGCTCGAGGAGGCCGCCCGCTCGCTCGGGCTCGGGCCGTGGCGGACGTTCTTCCGCGTCACGCTGCCGCAGGCCAAGCCGGCGCTGCTCGGCGGCTCGCTCATCGTCGCCGTCCACCTGCTGGCCGAGTTCGGCGCCTTCGCCATGCTGCGCTTCCAGACGTTCACCACGGCGATCTACGACCAGTACCAGCTCAGCTTCGACGGAGCCGCGGCGTCGATGCTGGCGCTGGTCCTGGTCGTGCTGTGCGTCTCGCTGCTCGTGCTCGAGCAGCTCATGCGCGGACGGGCGCGGTACGTGCGCCTCGGCTCGGGCGCGGCGCGCGCGCTGCACCGCCACGACCTCGGTCGGGCGACCCCGGCGATCGTGCTCGCCTTCGCGGTGCTGGCGACGGCCGCGCTCGGCGTGCCGATGGCGGCGCTGGTCTACTGGCTGGCGCACGGCAGCTCGTCCGCCCTGCCCGTAGCCTCCCTGCTGTCGGCGGCCGGCGCCTCGCTGCGGCTCGGCCTCGGCGCCGCTCTGGTGACCACCGTGCTCGCTCTGCCCGTGTGCATCCTCGCCGTCCGCCACCGCAGCCGGCTGTCGACGCTGCTGGAGCGCAGCACCTATGTGGCGTACGCGCTGCCGGGGATCGTCGTCGCGCTGGCGTTCATCCTCGTCTCGGTCCACCACGTGCGGGCGATCTACCAGACCACGCTGCTGCTGCTGCTCGCCTACGCCGTGCTGTTCCTGCCCCTGGCGCTCGTGGGCGTCCGGGCCGCGCTGCTGCAGGCGTCGCCGACGCACGAGCAGACGGCGCGCTCGCTCGGCTGCGGGCCGCTGGCGGTGCTGCGCCGGGTGACGCTGCCGCTC
>JAXDHQ010000264.1:0-22166 GCA_034664395.1 Solirubrobacteraceae bacterium
AGCACCTGGGCGATGTCGCGCAGGAACTGCGGCGCGCGGTCCACGTCGTAGAAGACGCCGGAGGTGAAGATCACCGGCAGGAAGACGATGTTCGTGTAGGCAGGCGCGGCGTCGAAGTTCGGGATCACGTGCGACCACGCCACGCCGAGCGCGGCGAGCGACGCCACGCCGACGGCCGCGAAGACCAGCAGCTCGATCCAGTGCTTGGGCCAGCCGATGCCGAAGAACAGGCGGCCGGCGACCACGACGACCGCGAGCTGGATGAAGGCGTTGGTGACCGCGTTGGCGGCCACGCCGCCGAGGTAGACGCTGGGCGACAGCGGCGTGCCGTAGATGCGCTTGAGCACGCCGGCCTCGCGCAGGAAGGTCATGTTCATCGCCAGCGCGCTGAACGTCGTCGACAGCATGCTCATGCCGGCGATGCCCGGCACGATCACGTCGAGGTTCTTCTGGTCGGAGCTGAAGATCGCCCCGAACAGGAACAGGAACAGCAGCGGCAGCAGGAACGAGAAGAACGCGGCGCTCGGGTTGCGCCAGAACAGGCGGCGCTCCAGGCGCCACTGGCGGTAGGTCAGGGCGGCGGCGTCAGCCATGCACGGCCTCCTCGGGCGCCTCGGCGGTGAGCTCGAGGTAGACGTCCTCCAGCGACGGTCGGGTGACCTGCACGTCGCGCAGCGGCTCGCCGCGGGCCAGCGCCGCGCTCGTGAGCTGGTGCAGCAGCGCGGTGGGGTCCTCGAGCTCGCGCGCCTGCAGCTCGCCGCGCTCGTCGCGCCAGACGACGCGGTAGCGCAGCGACGCGGCGCCGAGCTCGCCCGGCGCGCCCTCGGCCAGGATCCGCCCGTCCTTGACGATGGCGACGCGGTCGCACAGCGCCTGGGCCTCGTCGAGGTAGTGCGTGGTGAGCAGGATCGTCTTGCCGAGGTCCTGCAGCGAGCGGATGACGCTCCACGCATTGCGCCGCGCGGCCGGGTCGAAGCCGGTCGTGGGCTCGTCGAGGAAGATGAGCTCGGGGTCGCCGATGAGCGCGAGCGCCAGGTCGAGCCGGCGCTGCAGGCCACCCGACAGCGTGCGCACCTGGGCGTCGGCCTTCTCCTCGAGGCCGGTGATGGCGATGACCTCCTCCACGTCGCGCGACCGGGGGTAGAACCCGGCGAAGTGGCGCAGCGCCTCGCGCGGCGTGATGTGGCGGTACATCCCCGTCGACTGCAGGACGATCCCGACGCGCTCGCGCAGGTCGCGCACGCGCTGCTGGGGATCGTGGCCGAGGACCGAGACGATGCCGCTCGAGCGCGTCCGGTATCCCTCCAGGATCTCGACCGTGGTCGTCTTGCCGGCGCCGTTGGGGCCGAGCAGGCCGAAGACCTCGCCGCTCGCGACCTCGAAGTCGATGCCGCGCACGGCCTCGAGGTCGCCGTAGGACTTGCGCAGGTCGCGCACGAGGATGGCAGGTGCGGAAGTGCTCACCGACGGCAATGATGGCAACCGCATGCGCTGCGCGTGCATCGACATAGGCACCAACACGACACGACTGCTCGTCGCCGAGCGCGTCGGCGGCGGCCTGCGCGAGGTCGCGGCCGTGCGCCGCTTCGTGCGCCTGGCCGGCGGTGGCGACGGCGCGATCGCGCCCGAGACCGTGCGCCAGCTCGCGGAGGTCGTGGCCGAGCAGGTCCGCCTGGCCGAGCGCCACGGAGCGCCGTCGGTGCGCGTCGTGGCCACCGCGGCGATCCGCCGCGCCCCCAACCGCGACGAGCTGTGCCGCGCGGTGATGCGCGCCGCGGGCGTCGACGTCGAGGTCCTCACCGGCCGCGAGGAGGCCGCGCTCGCGTTCGCGGGAGCGATCGCGACGCTCGCCGACGGCGAGGCCGACGGCCTGCTCGGCGTCGTCGACGTCGGCGGCGGCTCGTCGGAGCTCGTCACGGGCACGCGGCACGGCGGCGTCGGGTGGTGGACCTCGCTGGCGGTGGGCTCCGGCGTCCTGGCCGACCGCCACCTGCGCTCCGACCCGCCCGCGCTCGACGAGCTCGCCGCCGTGCGCGCCGAGGTCGACGCCGCGCTGGCCGGCGTCGAGCCGCCGGACGCGCCGTGCGTGGTGCTGGCGGTGGGGGGCAGCGCCACCGCGCTCGCCGCCGTCGGCGGCGAGCTGGCGCCGGAGACGATCGCGCGCGTCCTGTCGGTGCTGATCGCCGAGCCCGCCGCGGAGGCGGCGCGGCGTCTGGGCCTGCACGTCGAGCGCGTGCGCCTGCTGCCCGCCGGCCTGCTGCTGCTCGAGGCGGCGTGGACGGCGTTCGGGCGCGCGCCGCTGCTCATCGCCCAGGGCGGCCTGCGCGAGGGCGTGGTCCTGCACGCCCTGGACTCGGGTAGTTGAATGGAACGTCATGGCGAAGGCCCACGACATCCCAGGCCTGCACGCCGAGCTCCCCTACCGCGAGGCGGCGGCCCGCACCGTGGACGTCCGCGCCCGGGAGCTGTTTCAGCACGCCGAGGGAGTCCTCGACGTCTCCGACATCGAGCGGGTCCACGACATGCGCGTGGCGACGCGACGCCTGCGCGCGGTGCTGGAGATCTACGAGCCCTGCTTTCCCCGGAAGCGCTTTCGCTGCGTCCTGCGGGACGTCAAGGCGCTGGCCGACGCGCTGGGCGAGCGGCGCGACCCCGACGTCCACCTCGGTCAGCTCGAGGAGCTGGCGGCCGCGGTCAAGCCCGCCGACCGGCCCGGCGTCGAGGCGTTCGCCGAGCGCGTGCGCCACGAGCAGGCCAGCGGCAACGAGGCGCTCGCCGCCGCCCTCGCCGACGTCGAGGAGAACGACCTGCGCGGGCGGCTGGCTGCCCTGTCGGCGACCGCGTCGCTGGACGGAGACCTCGAGTGAAGGCGCGGCGCGTCAAGGGCCTGCACCCCGACGCGGCGCTGGCCGACAACCTCCAGCGCATCGTCGCCGTGCGCCTGGACGAGCTGACCTCGTTCGTCCCCAAGGCGCTCGACCCGCGCCAGGTGCAGGCGCTGCACGACATGCGGATCGCCGCCAAGCGCCTGCGCTACATCCTCGAGATCGCCGCCGGCCCGTGCTTCGGTCCCTACGGCGAGACGGCGATCAAGCGCGCCAAGGACCTCCAGGACCTCCTGGGCGAGATCCACGACTGCGACGTGCAGCTCCCGCGGGTGCGCGCGACGCACGACGAGCTGCGCGCCGCCGACGCGCTGGAGGCGCGCACGCGCGCCGGCGACGCCGACGACCTCGACCCGACGCTGGCGTCGGGCACGCCGAACGCCGAGGCGTGGCGCGGCCTCGAGACGCTGGGGATCTACCTCGAGGCGCGGCGCGCCCTGCTGTTCGAGCGCTTCATCGCGCTGTGGCGCGAGCTCGAGCGCGAGGGGTTCGCCGCGCGCCTGCGCTTCGCGATCGCCGAGCGCCCGAGGCTGATAACACCGTGTTCACCAGATGGCAACCGGATGGACGGCGCCGCGCCCGTAGGCTCGCCGCCTCTCCAGGACGATGGCTGAACAGCAGACGATCCGCACCGTGCCGACCCAGGGCGTCCGAGCTCCCGCGGGAGCGGCCGACGTGGTCGATCCCGATCCCGACCTCGACGACCCCCGGCTCTATCTCAACCGCGAGCTCTCCTGGATGGAGTTCAACGCGCGCGTCCTCGAGCTCGCCGAGGATCCCGACCAGCCGCTGCTGGAGCGCGCGAAGTTCGCGGCGATCTTCACCTCGAACCTCGACGAGTTCTTCACCATCCGGGTCGCCGGCCTGCACGACCAGGTCGACGCCGGGCTCAGCGACCCGGGGCCCGACGGGCGCACGCCGTCGCGGGTCCTCGACGAGCTCCGCGAGCGGATCGCCGAGCTGTCCGCGCGCCTGACGCGCTGCGTCGAGCGCGAGCTGCGCCCGGCGCTGGCCGAGCACGGCATCTGCGTCGTCTCGCTCGACGACGTCGACCCCGAGCAGCGCGCGTCGCTGCAGGAGCGCTTCCGCCGCCAGATCTTCCCGGTGCTCACGCCGCTGGCCGTCGGCCTCGGGCGCCCGTTCCCCTACATCTCCAACCTGTCGCTGTCGCTGGCCGTGCTCGTGCGCGACCCGCAGACGCAGCTCACGACGTTCGCGCGCGTGAAGGTGCCGAAGGAGATGCTCCCGCGGTTCGTGCCCGTGGGGGACGGCAGGACGGTGTTCGTCACGCTCGAGGACCTGATCGCGGCGAACCTCGAGACGCTGTTCCCCGGCATGGAGATCGTCGACCACGGCTTCTTCCGGGTCACGCGCGACGCCGACTTCGAGGTCTCCGACGAGGCCGACGACCTCCTGCGCGCCGTCGAGGCCGAGCTGCGCCGGCGGCGCTTCGGCGAGGTCGTGCGGCTCGAGGTCGACAGCAGCATGAGCCCGGCGCTGCGCGCCGAGCTCGAGCACGCGCTCGAGGTCGAGGAGCGCCAGGTCTACGTCGTCGAGGGTCGCCTCGACCTCACCGACCTCTGGCAGCTCGTCGGCCTGCCCGGCTTCAGCGACCTGCGCGACCCGCCGTGGACGCCGGTGACCCAGCCGCGGCTGCAGGGCGAGGACGGCGACGGCGTCGACCTGTTCTCGGTCATCCGGGCCGGCGACGTGCTCGTCCACCACCCCTACGACTCGTTCACGACGTCGGTCGAGCGCTTCGTCGAGCAGGCGGTCAACGACCCCGACGTGCTCGCGATCAAGATGACGGTGTACCGCACGAGCGACGACACGCCGCTCGTGCCCGCGCTGATCCGCGCCACCGAGCACGGCAAGCAGGCGGTGTGCCTCGTCGAGGTCAAGGCGCGCGGCGACGAGCGGGCCAACATCGGGTGGGCGCGGTCGATGGAGGAGGCCGGCGTCCACGTCGTCTACGGCCACCCGGCGCTGAAGACCCACGCCAAGTGCGTGCTCGTCGTGCGCCGCGAGGGCGACGGCGCGCGCCACTACGTCCACATCGGGACCGGCAACTACCACCCCAACACCGCGCGGCTGTACACCGACTTCGGCCTGTTCACGTCCGACGAGCAGATCGGCGCCGACGTGGCGGACATGTTCAACTTCCTCACCGGCTACGCGCGCCCGCGGCGCTACCGGCGCGTCCTCGTCGCGCCGAACTTCATGCGCGACGCGATCGTGTCGGAGATCGAGCGCACGGTGGAGGCTCACCAGGCCGGCGAGCCGGCGCGCATCGCGATGAAGATGAACGCGCTGGTCGACCGCCGCTGCATCCGCGCGCTGTACCGGGCGTCGCAGGCCGGCGTGAAGGTGGACCTCAACATCCGCAGCATCTGCTGCCTGGTGCCGGGCGTGCCGGGCGTGTCGGACAACATCACCGTGACGTCCGTGGTCGGCCGGTTCCTCGAGCACTCCCGGATCTTCGCCTTCGAGCGCAACGGCGAGACGAAGGTCTACATCGGCTCGCCCGACCTCATGCCGCGCAACCTCGACACGCGCGTCGAGCTCGTCACGCCGGTCGAGGACCCGTCGCTGCGCGACGACCTCCTCGACACGCTCGAGCGCTGCCTGGCCGACGACACCGGCTCCTGGGAGCTCGGCCCCGATGGCATCTGGACCCGCCGCGAGCCGCGGGGACCCGAGCCGCGCTCGGTGCAGCGCGAGCTGATGGTGGGCCACCAGGCGCGGGCGGCGGAGGGGGCTGCGGCCGCATAGGGCAAGTTCCGACCCCCGGCGACGTTCCAGCCGGCATGGGTTGCCGCCGCCTCCCGGTCCTCGTCCTCGTCGCCGCCGCGTTGGCGAGCGCCGGGTGCGGGTCCGAGCGCTCGCTGCGCTGGCAGGAGGCTCCGCGCACGCAGGCCGACGCCGGCCAGCCGGGCGGGCATCTGCTCTTCGGGACGGTCGTGAACCGCACGAACGAGGCGCTCGCCCTGAAGGCGGGCGACGTGCGCGTGATCGACCGCGACGGCCGCCGGCTCCCGTCGGCCGCCGGCTTCTCCGACGGCTTCCTGCCCAACGTCGTCCTGCGCGGCTACGGCACCGAGATGTTCGCCGCGGAGGTCGTCGGCGTCGGCGCGGGCGCGTCGGCGCGGGTCAGCCCGGGCGGCCGCACGCCGCTGAGCGTGTCGTGGACCGTGCCCGCGGACGGGGCGCCGGCGGCCGCGATCGAGGTCGGCGGGACGCGCCTGACGCTGCCGCGGACGGGTGACGGGGGCTAGGCTCCGTCACCACGTGCCGCCCGCCGACAGCCTGGCCGACATCCACATCCGCGCGCCCACGCGCGGCAACCGGCGCCTCGAGCAGCTCCTGGAGGCGGTGAACGGCGACCTCCAGGTCAAGGCCTGGTGGCACATGGCCGGGATCAACGCCCAGCGCCTGGGGCTGACCGACCACTCGTGGGTCCACATCCAGATCGTCACCAACATCGCCCTGCGCCTGGCGCGGCTGCTGTTCCGCCGCGGGATCACGCCGGCGATGGTCACCGACCACGGCATGGCCGAGCGCGACGCCGAGGTCACGATCGCGGCGGCGTCGCTGTTCCACTGCGTCGGGATGTCGATCCACCGCATCGACCACGAGGCCTACTCGCTCTTCCTCACCGCCGATAAGCTCGGCGGCCTGCTCGAGGGCATCTACGCCGAGCCCGAGCGCTCGATCGTCGTGGCCGAGGCGATGCACGCGGTCATCTCGCACCGCTCGACCGGCAAGCCGCTCACGGTCGAGGGCGCGATCGTCCGCGTCGCCGACGCGCTGGACATGGCCAAGGGCCGCTCGCGCGTCGAGTTCGAGGCCGGCCGGCTCGACATCCACTCGATCTCGGCGTACGCGATCGACGAGGTGCGCATCGAGGCCGGCGAGGAGAAGGCCGTCCGCGTCGAGATCGAGATGTCCAACAGCGCCGGCATCTTCCAGGTCGACGAGGGCCTCGGGAAGAAGCTGCGCGGCACGCCGCTGGCCGAGCACATCGAGGTCATCGCGCGCATCGAGTCCGAGCACGAGAAGCGCCTGGTGCCGGTCTTCCGGCTCTGAGACCGGCGCGCGGACCCCGCGGCCGGCGCCTGCGATCCCTCACCCGCCGCGCTCGAGCACCACGACCGGGATCTCGCGTTCGGTCCGCTGCTGGTAGTCGTCGTAGGCGGGGAACATCGACGCCATCGTCCGCCAGAGCTCGTCCTTCTCGTCGGGGCGCGCCGTATGGGCGCGGGCGCGGAAGCGATCGCCCCTCACCTGGACGGTCACGTCGGGGTCGTCGGACAGGTTGAGGTACCACGCCGGTGGCTTGGGAGCGCCGCCCTTGGACGCCACGACGAGGTAGTCGTCGCCATGGCGACCGTAGATCAGCGGCACGCTGCGGGCCTCGCCCGAGCGCCGCCCGGTCGTCGTGAGGATGAGGACGGAGACGTCCTTCCAGTCGTGGCCCTCCTCGCCGTCGGTCTCGACGTAGCGGCGAACGTGTTCTGAGCCGAAGAGCATGCGGCTCCTCCCTGGCTGTCGCGGTTCGTGCGCCGGCGGCTGCCCGCGCGCCACCATCAACGGTAGCCAGCCGCCCTCCTCGGCCGGCGCGACGCGCCGGACGGCCCCCTACGATCCGCGGCGTGGGGCTCCGCTCTCGTCCCGCCGCACGCGTCGCCGTGCTCGCCGCCGTCTGCGGCCTGGCCGCGTGCGGCTCGACCCACCGCTCGACCACGTCCGGCACGACGACCGGGCGCGCCGTGCACACGAGCACGAGCACGGCGGGCCGCCCGAAGACGGCGACGCCCGCGCGCCGCGTGCGGCCGGTCCCCACCGGCCCGCGCCGCGCGCCGGTCACGATCCTCATGTACCACGTCGTGACCGCGGCGCCGGCGGGCACGCCGTACCCCCAGCTCTGGGTCCCGGCGCCGCTGTTCCGCGCCCAGATGCACGCGCTCGCCCGCGCCGGCTACCACGCGACGACGCTCCTGCGGGCCTGGCGCGCGTGGCACGGCCAGGCGACGATGCCGCGCAACCCGATCGTCGTGAGCTTCGACGACGGCTACCTGAGCCAGTACACGAACGCGCGGCCCGCCCTGGACGCGCTCGGCTGGCCGGGGGTGCTCAACCTCGAGGTCCACAACATCGGGGCCACCGGCCTGCCGCGCCATCTGATCCGCGGCCTCGTCCGCGACGGCTGGGAGGTCGACGCGCACACGCTGACGCACCCCGACCTGACCAAGGTCGACGCGCCGCGCCTGCACGCGGAGGTCGCCGGCTCGCGCGACGAGCTGCGCCGTGAATTCGGCATCCCCGTCGACTTCTTCTGCTATCCGGCGGGCCGGTTCGACCCGACGGTGCAGGCGGCCGTGCGGGCGGCCGGCTACCTCGGTGCCACGAGCACGCAGCCCGGCCGCGCGAGCCCGACCGGCGACCCGTACGCGCTGCCCCGCCTGCGCGTCACCCCGGACATGACGCCGAGCGACCTGCTCGCGCAGGTCCGCGCGCTCCCTACCAGTGGACGCCCTTCATGAGGTTGGCCATGGCCACCTGCTCCATCGACGCCTTCTCGTTGGGGTCCTGCTCGCCGCGCGCCGCGGCCGAGTCGGGGAACAGCTTGTAGGCCATGTGGAGGATCTGGTCGACGGCCTTGGGCGCCAGCGCGTAGGCGACCTCGCCGAACGTCCCCAGGCGCGTGTTGATCTGCTTGGGCCTGGCCCGCAGCGCCTCGCACACGAGGTCGCCCGCCTCGTCCGGCGTGATCGTCGGGAACGAGTCGTAGATCTTCGTCGGCGCGATCATCGGCGTGCGCACGAGCGGCATGTGGATGGTCGTGAACGTGATGCCGTCGCCCACGAGCTCGGAGCTGGCCACGCGCGTCCACGCGTCGAGCGCGGCCTTGGAGGCGACGTAGGCGCTGAAGCGCGGCGGGTTGGTCTGCGCGCCGATCGAGGAGACGTTGACCACGTGGCCGGAGCCGCGCTCGCGCATGTGCGGCAGCAGGCCCATGGTCAGGCGGATCGCGCCGAAGTAGTTGAGCGCCATCGTGCGCTCGAAGTCGTGGAAGCGGTCCTGGCTGAGGGCGATCGAGCGGCGGATCGAGCGGCCGGCGTTGTTGACGAGCATGTCGATGCGCACGTGCTCGTCGAGGATCGCCTTGACGAGCACGTCGATCGAGCTCAGGTCGGAGAGGTCGGCCGAGTAGGCGTAGGCGGTGCCGCCCGCCGCCTCGATCTCGGCCTTGGTCTCCTGCAGCTTGTCCATCGAGCGCGCGACCAGGATCGGGACGCCGCCGGCGCGCGCGATCTTCATCGCCGCGGCGCGGCCGATGCCGCTCGACGCGCCGGTGATGACGACCGTGCGCCCGTTGATCGCCGCCTCGAACGAGCGGTCCTTGTAGAGGTCGGGATCGAGCGTGCGCTCCCAGTGGTCCCAGATGCGGTCGGCGTAGCTCTCCAGCGGCGGGACCTCGATGCCCGTGCCCTTCAGCGCCCGCTCGGTGTCGCGCGTGTCGAACTGGGCGCTGAACCCGACGTGGCCGACCACCTCCTCGGGGATGCCGAGGTCGCCCAGCAGCGTGCGGCGGACGTCCTTCAGCGCGGGGAGCTGCATCAGCAGCGAGAGCACGCCCTTGGGCAGCGCGTCGGTGAGGCGCTTGTCGATGCGCACCGCCAGGTGCGGCGCGTGGGCGGCATGGGCGAACGTGTTGAGCACCTCGCCCGAGCGCTGCGACCTGGGCGCGCACAGGTGGAAGGCCTGCCCGTCGAGGTCGGGCTGGTGGGCGATGTGGTCCATCGCCGCGGCCACGTAGTCGACGGGCACGAGGTTCGTGTAGCCGAGCTCGGGGCCGACGAGCGGGAACCACTGCGGCAGCGCGGCGCGCGCCTTCTGGATCGCCTTGAAGAAGTAGTAGGGGCCGTCGATCTTGTCCATCTCGCCGGTGCGCGAGTGGCCGATCACGATCGCCGGGCGGTAGACGCGCCACGGCACGGTCGACTCCTCGCGCACGATGCGCTCGGACTCGAACTTCGTGCGGTGGTAGGCCGTGGGCAGCTTCTGGCCCTCGTCGAACATGTCCTCGCGGAAGAGCCCCTTGAACTCGCCGGTGACCGCCACCGAGGAGGTGTGGTGCAGGTGGCCGGCCTCCAGGGCGTTGGCGAGCGCCACCGCGTTGCGGGTCCCGAGCACGTTCGTGCGCTCGTTGACCTCGGCGTCGGCGGTCATGTCGTACGCGGCGGCCAGGTGGAAGACGTGCTCGATCGTCCCGCGGTGCTCGTCGATCCAGGCCGGATCGACCCCGAGCCGCTCGCCGGTGAGGTCGCCGACGACCGGCGTCACGCGCTCGCCGCCGTCCCACCGCTCGATCAGCTCGGCGAGTCGCTCGCGCGATCCCTCGCGGACCAGCACGAACACCTCGCCCTCGCGGTTGCTCAGCAGCTCCTGCACGAGATGGCGCCCGATGAAGCCCGTGGCGCCGGTGACGAAGTAGGTCATGGCTCCTGTCCCAGCCCGTTGGAGGGGGGCGATCCTATACGCCGGCGCCGGCCCCGCCGCGCCCCTCGCCGCCGGCGAACCGGGCGGCGCCGGCGACGGCGCCGGGGAACACGGCCGGGCCCGCGTCCGCCTCGAGCGCCAGGCCCTCGGCCAGCGGCAGGCCGAGCCCCTCGATGGCGGCGCGGCGGTCGGCGAGCATGGCGTCCTGCGGGAAGCGCGCGAGCGCCTCGACCACGGCCAGCGCCCGCGTGAGGTGCTCGCCGGGTGCGACGACCTCGGTCAGCAGTCCCATGGCCAGCGCCTCGTCGGTGTCGACCATCCGCCCGGAGAGGATGAGGTCGAGCGCGCGGCCGAGGCCGACGATCCGCGGCAGCCGCTGGGTGCCGCCGTCGATGAGCGGGACGCCCCACCGGCGCTCGGGGAAGCCGAGCGCCGAGCCCTCGGCGGCGATCCGCAGGTCGCACCACAGGGCGAGCTCGAGGCCGCCGGCCAGGCACCAGCCGCCGATGGCGGCGATCGTCGGCTTGGTCGGCGTGCGCCGCGTGAAGCCCAGCGGGCCGCCCGGGTCGCCCAGGCGCGGGGCGAAGGTCTCGATCGCCTTGAGGTCGGCGCCGGCGCAGAAGCTCACGCCGCCGGCGCCGGTGAGGATCAGCGCCCGCGCCGTGTCGTCGGCCTCGAAGGCCTCCACGCAGGAGGCCAGACGCTCGGCCGTGGGTCCGTCGACGGCGTTGCGGCGGTGCTGACGGTCGATGGTCAGCACGGCGGCGGCGCCGATCCGCTCGTAGTGCACCTCGTCGGTCATCGCCGCGGACCCTACAAACACGAACGCCCCGGGCAGGGAGCTCCGGGACGTGCGTGACGGTCAACGAGGAGGGATCTCGTCCTACGCCCACCATCGTGCCCGCCGGTCGGCGGCGGGCTGTGAAGATACGGCTACCAGCCGCCGCGCCAGGCGCGCTCGTCGCCGGCGAGGTCCTTGTGGGCCTTCTTGCGGCGCTCCTTGCGGCGGTCCAGGGCGCCCTGGAGCATGCTCATCGCGAAGACGAACAGCGGGAAGAAGAGGATGAGGAGGAAGCCGGCGTTGGTGACGACCTTGTCGTCGGCCTCGCCGTACCAGCCCTGCCCGGAATCGTGCGCGAGCGCGGCCGGGGCCAGCGCGAGCAGCAGGACGACGCAGGCGGTGAGGACGATGGGGAGGCGCTTCATCAGGCTCCCATCGTATTCAATCCCGGCGGATGGCGACCCTGCAGCGCGAGCGGCTCGACGACGGGATCGAGGTCGTGCGCCTCGACCGACCGCAGGCGCGCAACGCGCTGGACTCGGGGGCGTTGGCCGAGCTCGAGGCGGCGCTGGACGAGCTCGCCGCCGACGTCGACCTGCGGGTCCTCGTGATCTCGACCACCAGCGAGCGGGCGCTGTGCGCGGGGGCCGACGTGACCGAGGAGCTCGACCGCGAGGGCGGCGTCGCGCGGATGGAGGCGTTCGCCCGCGTGTACGCGGCGGTCGAGGGCTTCCCGGCGCCGACCGTCTGCGTCTGCGTCGGCAACGTCGTGGGCGCCGGTGCCGAGCTCGCCGCCGGCTGCGACCTGCGCGTCGGCGGCGACAACCTGCGCCTGGCCTGGGCGGGGGCCCGCCTGGGCGTGCCGGTCGGCCCCGCGCGGCTGACGCCGCTCGTCGGGCTCGCGACGGCGAAGGACCTCGTCTTCACCGGTCGCACGCTCGGGATGGAGGAGGCGCGCACGCTCGGGCTGCTGCACCGCACGGCCCCGGCGGCGCAGGCCGAGGCGGCCGCGCTCGAGCTCGCGCGGCAGATGGCCGCGCATCCGCCCGAGGGCATGCGACGCCTGAAGGCCATGTTCGGAGAGGTCACCGGCGCCGCCGAGCACGTCGAGCGCGAGAACGAGCTGCTCGTGGCGTGGCAGCGAAGCGGCCCAGGGCTTCCGCAGGGCGGCCTGCGCGAGCGATGACGCCCGCGCCGTCCTCCGGCCCGCTCGACCGCGTCCGCGCGCTGTGCCTGGCGCTGCCGGAGTGCAACGAGCGCCCCAGCCACGGGGCCCCGACCTTCTTCGTCCGCGACAAGCGGGCGTTCGTGATGTACATGGACCACCACCACGACGACGGCCGCCTGGCGCTGTGGTGCGCGGCGCCCGAGGGGATGCAGGCCGCGCTGGTCGAGGCGGTCCCCGAGCACTACTTCGTCCCGCCCTACGTCGGCCACCGCGGCTGGCTCGGCGTCCGCCTCGACCGCGACCTGAGCTGGGACGAGATCGCCGGCGCGATCGAGGACGCCTACCTCACCGTCGCGCCGAAGCGGCTGATCGAGGACGCCGGGCTCGACCGCTGAGGGGCGTCCGCCCGACGCGACCTACCATGGGGGTGTGGCCGTCCTCATCGCTTCAGACCTCTCCAAGGACATGGCCGGCGAGCCGTTGCTGCGCGGCGTCTCGTTCAAGCTCGAGCGCCGCGAGCGCATGACCATCGCCGGGCGCAACGGCGCGGGCAAGACGACGCTGCTGCGGATGCTGTCCGGCGAGACGTCGATCGACGGCGGCGAGCTGGTGCTGGCCAAGGGCACGCGCGTCGCCCTGCACGACCAGCGCCCGCCGCGCGAGCGCAGGCTCAGCCTGCGCGAGTACGTCCTGTCGGGCGCGCGCGAGCCGCTCGAGCTCGAGGCCGAGCTCGGCCGCCTCGAGCAGGCGATGGCCGAGGGCGACGAGGCGGCGATGGGGCGCTACGCCGGCGTCCAGGCGCGATTCGAGGCCGCCGGCGGCTACGGCTGGCGCGAGCGTGCGCGCGCGGTCGTCCACGGCCTGGGCTTCGTCGACGCCGACCTCGACCGCCCGCTGTCGACCTTCTCGGGCGGCCAGCTCACCCGCGGCTCGCTGGCGCGGGCGCTCGCCGCCTCGCCCGACCTGCTGCTGCTCGACGAGCCCACGAACCACCTCGACATCGAGTCGCTGGAGTGGCTGGAGCAGACGCTGCTCGGCCTCGACGCCGCGATCGTGCTCGTCGCCCACGACCGCTGGTTCCTGGAGACCGTCGGGACCGCCGTCCTCGAGCTCGAGGCCGGCCGCGCGCGCTTCTTCAACGGCACCTGGCACGCGTGGCGCAAGGAGCAGGCGGCGCGCGAGCTCGCGCTCGGCCGCGCGATCGAGAAGCAGCAGGCCGAGATCGAGCGCATGGAGCGCTTCGTCGAGCGCTTCCGCTCCAAGGCGACCAAGGCGCGCCAGGCCCAGGACCGCCTGAAGAAGCTCGACAAGATCGAGCGGATCGAGCGCGATCCCAGCGACGGCAAGGGCCTGGAGTTCCAGTTCAAGAAGCCCGAGCGCTCGGGCCGGGTCATCTTCGAGCTCGAGGGCGGCCGCCTGGAGGTCGGCTCCGAGCCGGCGCGCGTGTTGCTGCACGACGCCGAGCTGTGGCTCGAGCGCGGCGAGCACGTCTCCCTCGTCGGCCCCAACGGCACCGGCAAGACGACGCTCATCCAGGCGCTCGTCGGCGAGCGCGACCTCGACGACGGCAAGCTGCGCTCCGGGCACAACGTCAAGGTCGGCTACCTCTCCCAGCACGCGGAGGAGCTCGAGGGCGGCGGCGCGCGGACCGCGCTCGAGGCGGCGGTCAAGCGCACCGGGCTGCCCCCCAACCAGGCGCGGGCGCTGCTCGGGCGCTTCCTGTTCAGCGGCGAGGAGGCCGAGAAGCCGCTGGACGGCCTCAGCGGCGGCGAGCGCCGGCGGCTGTCGCTGGCGATCCTCGTCCAGTCGGGCGCCAACGTCCTGATCCTCGACGAGCCGACCAACCACCTCGACCTCGAGTCGCGCGAGGCGCTCGAGGACGCCCTGCAGGCGTTCCCCGGCTCGCTCCTGCTCGTCACCCACGACCGCGCGCTGCTCGACGCGGTCGGCTCGCGGACGGTCGCGATCGAGGACCACGGCCTGCGCTCCTACGTCGGCGGCTGGGCCGAGTACGCGCGGGTGCGCGAGGAGCGCAAGGCGCTCGGACTAAAGCCTTCGGCCACGCCGCCGCCGCCGCCGGCGGTGGGCGCCGGCAACGGCGCGACCCCGGCGAAGGCCAAGGCCGCCGCGCCTGCGCCCGCCAAGGCCGCCGGCCCGTCGAAGAACCGCGTGCGCGAGCAGCAGCGTCTCGAGCGCGCCGTCGAGGGGGCCGAGGCCGCGCTCGCGAGCGTCGAGGAGGAGCTCGCCGACGCCCATCGCTGGGCCACGAAGTACGAGTCGGCCAAGTCGACCGCCCGCCACACGGCGGCGAAGCGAGCGGTCGAGGACGCCTACGCGGCGCTGGAGTCGTTCGAGGCGAAGGTCTAGCCGCGACTCGAACGTTCTCCGCCTTGCGCCAGCGGCGCTGCGCGGCGTTCGGCATCGAGGCAAGCGGAGTGGGTGGCGCTGTGGGGCGCGAGCGGTCGTCCTCGTGCGAGGGGGTGTGTCGAAAAGCGGACGCCATGCGTCTGAAATTCGACGCACGCCCGGCGAGCCCGGCGGTGTGCGACGGAAGGCACCGCTAGCCGGCGTCCCCGGCCCGGTGGGCCGCCACGCCCGCCACGACGAGCGCGACCCCGATCGCCTCGCGCGCCGACGGGAGCTGGGCGAGGACGACGATGCCCACGACCGTGGCGGTCGCGGGCAGCAGCGACATCAGCAGCGCGTAGCTGGCGCGGGGGAGGCGGGCCATCGCGAGTTGGTCGGTCACGTAGGGGATGACCGACGACGACAGGCCCACGCCGACGCCGGCGGCGAGCGCCACCGGGTCGCCGAAGGCCGGGGCGGCGGCCCAGGCCCCAAGCGGCGTCGCCACCACCGCGGCGACGACCATGGCGGCGGCGAGCGCGTCGACCCCGTTGCCGCGCTGCGCCGCGCGATGGCCGATGACCACGTACAGCGCGAACAGGGCCGCGTTGGCGAAGGCGAACAGCACGCCGAGGGCGTCGCCGTGCAGGGCGACATCGGTGAGCAGCGCGACGCCGCCCACCGCCAGGACGAGGGCGAGCACGTTGCGCGCGGTGCGCGCCCCGACCGCCGCGAGGCCGACGATCGGCAGGAACTCGATGGCCGCCACCGTGCCCAGCGGCAGGCGGTCGATCGCGACGTAGAAGCAGCAGTTCATGACGGCGAGCACCGCGCCCCACGCCAGGACGAGGCGGTCGCCGGCCAGCCGCCACGACCGCCGCCACAGGGCGAACACGACCGCCGCCGACGCGATCCGCAGCCATGCCACGCCCAGCACGCCCACCCGCGCGAACAGCAGGACCGCGAAGGCGGGGCCGAGGTAGTGGAAGACGGCGCTGACGACGAAGAACGCCTCGGGCGGCGCCGAGGCCGCGCGGCGGCGCGTGGCGGTCGTGGACATCGATCAACATGGTCGACGGCAGAGGACTATGGTTCCATGGCCAACCGAAGGAGTTCCCGCGCCATGGCCTCCGAACCAAATCTCATCGACGGCGTCAACCGTCGATTGCTCGACGAGCTGCAGCGCGACGGCCGGGTGCCGTTCGCCGAGCTCGGGCGCCGCGTTGGGCTCTCGGCGCCCGCCGTCGCCGAGCGCGTCGGGCGCCTCGAGCGCGCCGGCGTTATCACCGGCTACCGCGCCGAGGTCGACCCGGCGGCCATCGGCTACGCGCTGGCCGCGGTCGTGCGGGTGCGGCCGTTCGCCCGCCAGCTCCACAAGGTGCCCGAGATCGCGGCCGCCACGCCCGAGGTCGTCGAGTGCGAGCGCGTCACCGGCGAGGACTGCTTCGTCATGCGCCTGCACGTGCGGGCGATGGACGACCTCGAGGGCGTGCTCGACCGCTTCACCCCGTTCGGTCAGACGACGACGTCGATCGTGCACTCGGCGCCGGTCCCGCGCCGGCCGTTGCCGCTCGAACCGCCTGCGTAACGGCCTTTTCACCGGTCGGTCACGCTCCGGCAACACGGCCGCCGCGCCCCGTGGCGAACCATGCAGTCACGATGGACGAACGCCTCGGGCTCAACCTTCCGCGCGACGCCTGGCCCACGCCCGGGCTCCTGGCCGCGCACGAGGAGGCGGGGCTGCGCTGGCTGCAGGTCCACACGCCGCCGCGCGCGATGCTCGCCGACCGCGCCCGCTGCCGCCGCCACGCGCGAGCGCTGCGGACGGTGCTCGCCGGGGCCAGCCTGCGCCTCGTCCTGCACGCCCCCGACGACCTCAGCGCGGGGACCGCCGAGCACGACCGCGCCTTCGACGGCCTGCTCGACTACGCGGCCGAGGCCGGCGCCGAGCTCGTCGCCTACCACGGCCTGAACTTCGCGGATGCCGAGGGCCCCGCCCATGCGCGCATCCGCGAGCGCGCCCTGCTCGAGGAGCGCTCCTTGGGATGCCTCCTCCAGCGGGCGCACACGCTCGACGTCACGGTCGCGATCGAGAACCTCGCGCCGGTGCATCCGGGCCCGCGGCGCCTGTGCCACGACCCGCTCGCGGTGGCCGACCTCGTCCGCCGGCTCGGCTCGCCCGCGGCGGGGATGCTCCTCGACGTCGGCCACCTGCACATCACCGCCGACGCCAACCGCGCCGACCCGGCGACGCTCGCCGCCGCCGTGGCGCGCGAGGTCGTCCTGTTCCACGTCCACGACAACCTCGGCGCCCGCCGCCACGACCTCGACGCGCCGGGCATCGACCCGCTCAAGCTCGACCTGCACCTCCCGCCCGGGCGCGGCTCGCTGCCGTGGGCCCGCCTGGCGCCGCTGCTGCGCGACCACGACGCGCCGCTGATGCTGGAGATCGAGCCGTCGCAGCGCCCGGCGCTGCACGAGATCGCGGGCGCCGTCCAGCGGGCGCTGGCGGTGGCGCTGCCCGAGCGCGCCGCGGCCTAGGCTTGACAGGCCGCGCGCGCGAGCGGAAGGGTGCAGGCGCCATGGCGACCGTGCTGTTCATCTGCAAGGCCAATCGGGGGCGCAGCGTCATGTCGCGCGCGCTGCTGGAGCGCGCCGCCGGCGGACGCCATCGCGCGCTGTCGGCCGGCAGCGAGGCGCAGCCCGGCGGCGGGCCGCACCCCGAGGTCGTGGAGGCCATGGGCGAGATCGGGATCGACGTCTCCGACCACCGGCCCCAGCGGCTCACGCTCGAGCTCGCGCGCGAGGCCGACGTCGTGGTGACGATGGGCTGCGGCGACGCGTGCCCGGTCGTCCCCGGCCGCCAGCGGCGCGTCGACTGGGACCTGCCCGACCCCCAGGGGCGTCCGATCGAGGAGGTCCGCGCCCTGCGCGACGACATCGCGCGGCGGATCGAGGAGCTGGTCGCCGAGCTCGACGCCGACGCCGAGCGTCACGCCGCCAGCGCGTAGGCCACGTCGCGCTCGCGATCGGTCGACCAGCGCCCGCGCACCCAGCGGACCGTCGTCCCGTCGGCCAGCCGCGCCGCCGCCCGCCCGCAGCGCGGCTCGCCCCACAGCGTCGCCACCAGCGGGCGCTCGGCGTCGGGCGCGTCGCCCAGGCCGGCGCCGACGTGCCCGGCCGGATGGGTGACGACGATCGCGCCGGCCCGCACCCACACCGGGATCGCGTGCAGCGGCGCCGGCGCCAGCACCTCGCGCCCGCCGCGCACGCGCGCGCCCGACCACGCCTCGATCCAGTCGCCGGGCGGCAGCCACGCCTCGCGCTCGGTCGCGCCCTCCTCGATCACGGGCGCCACCCACAGCGCGGGGCCGAGGCCGAAGGCGTCGGCGACCTCCCAGTCGCCGCCGGCCAGCAGCGACGCCGGCCGGACGATCGGCAGGCCGCTGCGGGCGGCGGTCGCGGCGGCGGCGCGCAGGTACGGGTTGAGCATCTCGTGCAGCAGGACGTAGCCGCGGTAGAGCTCGAGCGTGCGCCGGTCGTAGGTCCACGGCTCCTGCTGCAGGCGGCCGTGGGCCTGCATGAGCGGGGTGAAGCAGCCGAGCTGGGCCCAGCGGACGAGCAGCTCGGGCGGGCAGCGCTCGACGACGCGGCGGCCGAGGTAGCCCCCGACGTCGTGCGACCAGTTCGAGAAGCCGCTGGCCGCCGCGGCGACGGTCGCGGCGACGAGCGTGCGCAGCGACCAGAAGTCCGAGGCCTGGTCGCCGGCCCACAGGTGGCCGACCGCCTGCTGGCCGGTCCAGCCGCTGCGCCCGAACACGACGCCGCGGCCCGGGCCGTGCGCCTCGTCGAGCGCGCGCTGCATCGAGCGCCGGTAGAGCAGCCCGTAGCGCCACGCCGTCTCACCGCCGCGCGAGCCGTCCGCGAAGCGCAGCTCGTCGCCGACGTAGTAGCCCTCGCCGTCGTCGGCCTTGATGCCCTCGACGCCGAGGCGCAGCGTCCGCACCGCCTGGGCGCGCCACCACGCCTCGGCGTCGGGGTTGGTGAAGTCGATCATCGATCCCGTCCCCATCCACCACCGCGCGACGTGCGCCTCGCCGTCGGCGGCGCGCACGAACAGCCCGAGGCGCTCGCCCTCCGCGTAGGTCGGCGCCGGTCCGCGGTGCAGGCGCCGCGACTCCGGGTCGGGTGGCACCTGCCCGTCGATGGCGTCGAGGTTGACCCAGGGCGTCACCCACACCACCGTGCGCACGCCCGCGGCCCGCCAGCGCGCGACCATGCCGGCGAAGTCGGGGAACTGGTGCGGGTTGGGCTCCCAGGTGTTGTAGTGCGTCTCCCAGGGGGAGTCGAGGACGATGGCGTCGAGCGGGATGCCGTGCCAGCGGCAGCCGTGGAAGTCCTCCTCGGCGTCGTCGCGGTGCTCGTAGACGTCGCGCGACTTCCAGAACCCGTAGCCCCACGGCGGCAGCAGCGCCGGCAGGCCGGTCATCCGCAGGTACCGGCGCAGGCGGGCCGCGGGCGTGGGGTCGGTGAGGACGTGCAGGCGCAGCGGCCCGGCCACCGCGCGCGTCGAGACGCCGACCGTCGAGCCCCCGCCGTCGAGGTCCCAGCGCGTGCCGTTGCTGTGCGTCTCGCACCACAGCGCGTAGCCGCGGCTGGACTGCAGCCACGGCGCGGGGGCGTAGTCGCCCTGGGGGATGCCCCCCATCTCGAGCAGGTCGGGCGGGCAGTCCGGGCCGGTGTAGCGCCGGTCGGCGCCGAGCTGGATCGTGCGCCCGGCGTGGTCGACGCGGAGCGCGTGCCGGGCCCCGAGGCCGGCGAAGCGCTCGGTGGCCCGCGCGTCCCACTCCAGGCCCAGGCGCAGCGGGTCGCCCTCGGCCTCGAGCTCGACCACGAGGTGCTCGGGGCCCGCGAGCCCGAGCGTCATCCGCGCGCGACGGCCGCCGCGCAGGCGCAGCCCCAGGCGGATCGAGCGCGCGTCGGCGTGCTGCAGCTCGGCCTGCACCGGCCGCTCCGGGAAGCCGCGGACCTCGTCGGCGATGACGCCTTCGGTGAACGTCACGAGACGGTCGCGGACCTCGCCCTCGCACGCCCACGGCGTGAGCGCGTGCAGCAGCGTCCGTGCGTCCCGGCGGACGTCGAGGCGCGGGGGCACGAGCGACGCCTCGACGCGCAGGGGGCCGAGCTCGATCACGCCGGCAACCTTCCACGCGCGGCGCCCCGTGTGCGCGCGTTCACCGCTCCGTCACACCATGTTTCCGAGGGCTTCACAGAACACGGCCCTTTGCAGGGGAATCTGCCCAAGCGAGATGAACGCTCGCACACCCAGCAGGGCGGACCTGCACTGCCACTCGACCGCCTCCGAGCTGTCCCGGCTCGGAGTCCAGCGCGCGCTCGGCCTGCCGGAGTGCGCGACGCCGCCGGAAGAGGTCTACGAGCTGGCCAAGCGCCGGGGGATGGACTTCGTGACGATCACCGATCACGACACCATCGCCGGCGCCCTGCAGATCGCCGACCGCCCCGACGGCTTCGTCTCCGAGGAGCTCACGGCCTGGTTCAAGGGCGAGCCCCAGGCGGTGCACGTCCTCTGCTACGGCATCGCGGCCGAGGACCACGACTGGCTGCAGGCGCACGCCGGCGACGTCGAGCGCGTGGCCGGCTACCTGCACGAGCGCGCGATCGCCTGCGCGCTGGCGCACCCGTTCTACGCGGTGCGGGCGCCGCTGACGCCGCGCCACCGCCGTCGCCTGGCCGAGCTCTTCGACGTCTGGGAGACGCGCAACGGCTCGCGCGCACCAGAGCTCAACGCCCCCGCCGCCGTCTACGTCGAGACCCACGGCGGCACCGGCGTCGGCGGCTCCGACGACCACGCCGGCGTCGACGTCGGGCGCACCTTCACCGAGACCCCGGCGGCGGCGACGTGGCAGGAGCTGCTCGCCCACGTGCGCGCCGGGAGCGCGACCGCCCGCGGCGAGCAGGGCAGCGCCGCCAAGTGGGCCCACGCCGCGATGGCCCTGGCCGTGCGGGCGCTCGGCCGCGGCGAGGGCGGCCCGATCGAGCCTCGCGCCGTGCTGTCGATGGTCGAGCGCGTGATGCGCGAGGGCGACGCGCGGGGTGGCGCGATGGGCGCCGACCTCGGGCCCGACGACGCCCGCGCCCTCCTGCGCGCCTGGCTCGACGCCGTCGGCCTGCAGGTCGGCGAGGGCGAGCTCATCGCGATGCTGCAGGACGAGGACTTCAGCCACGCCGACCTCTTCCGCCGCGCGCGCCGCGCGCACGAGCGCAAGCTCGCGGTCGCGGTCGACGGCGTGCTGGCCGCCACGACGTCGGGCGGCGACCTGGGCGCCGCGGGCGCGGGCCTCTTCACCGCCTGCGTCGCGGCGATCCCCTACGCGCCGGCGGCGGCCTTCCTGGGCAAGGAGAAGGCCAAGCTCGTCCAGGACTCCGACCCGCCCGCGCAGCGGCGCCGGGTCGCCCTCGTCGCCGACGCCGTCGGCGGGATGCACGGCGTCACCCACACGCTCGACGAGATCCGCGAGCGCGGGGTGCCCGGCTTCGAGGTCGAGGTCGTCGGCACCGACCCCAACGTCGACCGCCGCCTGAGCGCGGTCGCCGAGGTCGACATCCCCTTCTACGCGGGCCTGCGCGTCGGCGTCCCGAGCCTGCCGGCGATCGTCGAGGCGCTGGCCGAGGGCCGCTACGACCTCGTGCACCTCTGCAGCCCGGGGCCGGCCGGCGTCGCCGCGGCGGTCATCGCCCGGGTGATGGACCTGCCGGTCGTCGGCTCCTACCACACCGAGCTGGCGGCCTACGCGGCGCTGCGCACGGCCGACCCCAAGCTCGAGTTCCTGGCCCGCGCGGCGATGGCCGCCTTCTACGGCCAGTGCCAGGTGGTGCTCAGCCCGAGCCCGGCGTCCGACGCCGTGCTGCGCGGGATGGGCATCGAGGCCGAGCGCATCGGGCGCTGGGACCGCGGCGTCGACCTCGACCGCTTCTCGCCCGAGCGCCGCGACCCGACGATGCTCGGAGGGCACGAGGGCCGGATCGACGTGCTCTACGTGGGCCGGCTCACGCGCGAGAAGGGGGCCGACCTCCTGGCCGACGCCTTCCTGGCCGCGCGGGCGCGCGACCCGCGCCTGCACCTGTGCCTGGCCGGCGGCGGGCCGGAGGAGGACGTCCTGCGCGCCCGCCTGGGCGAGCACGCGACGTTCCTGGGCTGGCTGCACGGCGACGAGCTCGCCCGCGCGTACGCCAGCGCCGACCTCTTCCTGTTCGCCAGCCGGACGGACACGTTCGGCCAGGTCCTGCTCGAGGCGCAGGCCAGCGGCCTGCCGGTCGTCGCCGTCGCCGAGGGCGGCCCGTGCTCGATCGTGCAGGACGGCGTGACCGGGCTGCTGCGCCGCGCCGACGCGACGGCGCTGGCCGGCGCCGTCGTTGACCTCGCGGCCGCGCCGGGGCGGCGCGCGCCCCTGGCCGATCAAGC
>JAXDHQ010000265.1:0-5136 GCA_034664395.1 Solirubrobacteraceae bacterium
CAGAACCCGCTCGAGGAGGTCGGGCGCTTCATGGTCGGCCCGCGGCGGACGGCGAGGATCGTCGACGTCGGCGTGCGCAAGCCGCTCGACCTCAAGATCCACGTGCCGGTCGAGTCGATGGTCGAGCCCGACCAGTCCGACGGCGCCGACCTCGACTTCATGGCCGGCGGCGAGGCCACCCGCAAGTCGATCTGGCCGGCGATCTACCCCGAGATCCTGAAGCTCGTCCGCGAGCACCGCTCGACGATCGTCTTCGTCAACAACCGCCGCGGCGCCGAGCGCCTGGCGCTGCGTCTCAACGAGCTCGCCGAGGAGGACATCGCGCGCGCCCACCACGGCTCGCTCGCGCGCGAGGAGCGCACGGTGGTCGAGGAGATGCTCAAGGCCGGCGAGCTGCCGTGCCTCGTGGCGACGTCCTCGCTCGAGCTCGGCATCGACATGGGCGCCGTCGACCTCGTGCTGCAGGTCGAGTCGCCCAAGTCGGTCGCCCGCGGGCTGCAGCGCATCGGCCGCGCCGGCCACTCGGTCGGCGACGTCTCCAAGGGCCGCATCTTCCCCAAGTTCCGCGCCGACCTGCTCGAGTGCGCGGTCGTGGCCAAGCTCATGCGCGAGGGCCAGATCGAGCCGACCGTGGTGCCGCGCAACGCGCTCGACGTCCTCGCCCAGCACGTGGTCGCGATCGCGGCGTCCGCCGAGCCCGAGACGGTCGCCGTCGACGAGCTGTACGCGCTGGTCACGCGCACCCACTCCTACGCCGAGCTCTCGCGCGAGCTGCTGGAGAACGTCCTCGACATGCTCGACGGCCGCTACCCGTCGCAGGAGTTCGGCGAGCTGCGCCCGCGCATCGTCTGGGATCGCGTCGCGGGGACGATCCGGGCGCGCAAGGGCGCGCGCCAGCTCGCGGTCACCAACGCGGGGACGATCCCCGACCGCGGCCTGTTCTCGGTCGTGCTGCCCGACGGGCGGCGCGTCGGCGAGCTCGACGAGGAGATGGTCTACGAGGCGCGGCCGGGCCAGACGTTCCTGCTCGGCGCGTCGACGTGGCGGATCGAGGACATCGGCCGCGACCGCGTGACCGTCACGCCGGCGCCGGGCGCGCCCGGCGCGGTGCCGGTCTGGAAGGGCGACAGCGTCGGGCGCCCCAAGGAGCTCGGGCGCGAGATCGGCGCGTTCAGCCGGTGGGCGGTCGATCAGCCCGCCGAGGTCCTCGAGCGCGACTACGACCTCGACCCGCTCGCCGCTCGCAACCTCGTCGACTTCCTGCGCGAGCAGCAGGCCGCGACGCGCGTCGTCCCCTCCGACCGCACGATCGTGATCGAGCGCTTCCGCGACGAGATCGGCGACTGGCGCCTGTGCGTCCTCTCCCCCTACGGCGGGCGCGTGCACGCCACCTGGGGCCTGGCGCTGTCGCGGCGCATCCGCGAGCAGTACGGCCTCGAGTCCGACGCCATCTGGTCCGACGACGGGATCATCGTCCACCTCCCCGACGCGGACGAGCCGCCGGGCGCCGAGCTGGTCATGGTCGACCCGGACGAGCTCGAGGACGCGGTCGTGGCCGAGCTGGCGACGAGCGCGCTGTTCGGCGCGCGCTTCCGCGAGAACGCCGGGCGCTCGCTGCTGATCCCGCGCGCCTACCCCGGCAAGCGCACGCCGCTGTGGCAGCAGCGGCTGAAGTCGCAGTCGCTGCTCGAGGTCGCGCGCCGCTACGCCCAGTTCCCGATCATCCTCGAGACCTACCGCGAGTGCCTGCGCGACGTGCTCGACCTGCCCGGGCTGACCGAGCTGCTGCGCGCCCTGCACCGCCGCGAGCTGTCGCTGGTCGAGGTCGAGACGCCGACCGCGTCGCCGTTCGCCTCCAGCCTGCTCTTCGACTACGTCGCCACGTACATGTACGAGGGCGACACGCCCAACGCCGAGCGCCGGGCCGCCGCGCTGTCGCTCGACCGCGACCTCCTGCGCGAGCTGCTCGGCCAGGAGGAGCTGCGCGAGCTCATCGACCCCGGCGCGCTGGAGCAGGTCGAGGCCGACCTGCAGCACCGCTCGGACCGCACGCGCGCCGATTCGCGCGACGCGCTGGCCGACGTCCTGCGCCGCCTGGGCGACCTCGCCGAGACCGAGGCGCGCGACCGCGTGCTCGCCGGCCTGGACGCCGGCGCGATGCTGGCCGACCTCGAGCGCGAGCGGCGTGCCGTGCGGGTGCGGGTCGGCGGCGAGCAGCGCTGGATCGCCGCCGACGACGCCGGCCTGTACCGCGACGCGTTCGGCGTGGTCCCGCCCGGCGGCCTGCCCGAGGCGTTCCTGACCGACGTCGAAGCGCCGCTGGAGAAGCTCGTCGCGCGCTACGCGCGCACGCACGGGCCGTTCACCACCGCCGAGCTGCGCGACCGCTACGGCGTCGATCCGTCGAGCGCGCTGGTCGCGCTGGAGCGTGGCGGCGCGCTCGTGCGCGGGGAGCTGCGCCCGGGCGGCATGGAGCGGGAGTGGTGCGACCCCGAGGTCCTGCGCCGGCTGCGCCGCGCCTCGCTGGCCGTCCTGCGCAAGGAGATCGAGGCCGCCGACCAGCGCTCGCTGGCCGCCTTCCTGCCCTCGTGGCAGGGCGTCGACCGCCACCCGGCCGGCGGGGCGGGCGTCGACCGGCTGCGTGAGGTGCTCGTCCCGCTGCAGGGCCTCGCGCTGCCCGCCGACGTCTGGGAGCGCGACGTGCTGCCGCGCCGCTGCGGCGCCTACTCGCCGACGTGGATGGACCAGCTCTGCGCCAGCGGCGAGGTCGTGTGGGTCGGCGCCGGCGCGCTGGGACGCAACTCCGGGCGCGTGGCGCTCTACTTCCGCGACGACGCCGAGGCGATCGGGGCGCCGGGACGCAAGAGCGAGCCGCCGGCCCAGCCCGAGCACGACCTCATCCGCGAGCGCCTGGCGCAGGCGCCGTGCTTCTTCACCGACTTCCTCGCCGAGCTGCCGATCTCGCCCGAGCAGGTGCAGGAGGCGCTGTGGGACCTCGTGTGGGCCGGCGAGGTGACCAACGACGCGTGGGCGCCCCTGCGCGCGCCGCGGCTGACCCTGGCGCGGGCGCAGCGGGCGCGCGACCACCGCGCGCGTCCGGGCCGGCGCTTCGGCACGCGACGCACGGGCGCACAGGCCCAGGTCCAGGGCCGCTGGTCGCTGACGTCGTCGATCTTCCGCGCCGAGGCCGAGCCGGGCGCCCGCCGCCGCACGCTGGCCGAGCTGCTGCTCGAGCGCTACGGCATCGTCACGCGCGAGCAGGTGCTGGCCGAGGGGATCCCCGGCGGCTTCGCGATGCTCTACGACGCCTTCGGCCAGCTCGAAACGCTCGGGGTGTGCCGGCGGGGCTACTTCGTCGAGGGTCTGGGCGGCGCCCAGTTCGCGCTCCCGGGCGCGGTCGAGCGCCTGCGCGCGCAGCGCGCGGACGAGGAGGCGCCGCCGATCGTCCTGGCCGCGACCGACCCGGCGCAGCCGTACGGCGCGGCGCTGCCGTGGCCCAAGCGGGACGAGGAGGCGCGCCGTCCCCAGCGCGTCGCCGGCGCCTACGTCGTGCTTGCCGGCGCCGAGCCCGTGCTCTACGTCGAGCGCGGCGGCAAGGGCCTCGCCACGCTGGTCGGCGCCGACGACGCGCGCCTGCGCCCCGCCTTCGAGGCGCTGGCCGCGTTCGTGACCGCGGGCCGCGGGCGCAAGCTGTCGGTCGAGCGCGTCGACGGCGAGCCGGTCGTCGGCTCGCGCTGGGAGGCGGCGCTGATCGACCTCGGCTTCCGCGCCGGCCCGCGCAAGCTCACGCTGAGCGCGTGATCGCCGGCCTGGCCCACGTCCAGGTCGCCGCGCCGCGTGGCGGCGAGGACGCGGCCCGCGCCTTCTACGCGGAGCTGCTCGGCCTGCCCGAGATCGTCAAGCCCGAGCGGCTGCGAGCGCGGGGCGGCGTGTGGTTCCAGTGCGGCGACCACCAGCTCCACGTCGGCGTGGAGGAGCCCTTCGCGCCGGCGCGCAAGGCCCACCCGGCGCTCGCGGTGCCGCGCGCCGCCGAGCTCGCCGTCCTGGCCGAGCGCCTCCAGGCGGCCGGACGGCCGGTCGCCTGGGACGGCCCGCGGATCTACACCGACGACCCGTTCGGCAACCGCCTGGAGCTGCTCGCGCCGCACGCGGAGGTCGTCGTGCGGGCGCTGGCCGAGGACGAGCGCCCGTGGGCCGCCGCGGTCCTCGTCGAGCGCTGGGGCGACGACCTGGTCGTCGTCCACGGGCGCGAGCACCGCCTGAGGGAGCTCCCCGCGCTGGTCGCCGAGGCCGGCGGCGAGCGCGCCGGCCTGGCCACCTACCTCCTCGGCGACGGCGTGTGCGAGCTGATGAGCCTCGACGCGCTGACCGTCGGCGGCGGGGTCGGCGGAGCGCTGCTCGAGGGCGTGGCCGACGTGGCGCGCGCGACCGGCCGCCAGCGCCTGCGCCTGGTCACTACCAACGACAACCTGCCCGCGCTGCGCCTCTACCAGCGCCACGGCTTCCGCCTCACCGCGCTGCGGCCCGGCGCGCTCGACGCCGCCCGGGCGCGCAAGCCGCAGATCCCCGCCGCCGGCCACGCGGGCATCCCCATCCGCGACGAGCTCGAGCTCGAGCGCGGCCTTTAGCGCCGGCCGCCGCCGGCCGATCAGGATCTCATGGTCCAACCGCTGCCCCTCGGACGCATCGTCCTGCGCATCCTGATCGGCGCCCTGTGCGTCGCCGCCGCCGTCGCGTCGTTCGCGCTGCTGCGCGGTGACTTCTCCGACACCGACTGGAAGGTCATCGCGACCGCGACGCTCTTCGCCCTCGTCAGCTCGATGGCCGCCGCCGGCATCGGCGTGCGCGAGCGCTCGCGAGCGCTGGCCTCGGTGACCAGCGCGACGGCGGCCCTGACCTTCGCGGTCGTCGCCTTCGGCCTCTGGGTGGAGGTCGACTCGGAGACGTTCTGGCGGGCCACCGGCAGCCTCGCCATCATCGCCCTGGAGTGCGCGCACGTCTCGTTCATCCTCGCGCGACTGCGCGCGGGCGACCCGTGGCGCGTCGTGGCGGCGACGCGTACGGCGGCCGCGCTGGCGGTCGTCAGCGGCGCGATGGGCGTCGCGCCGCTCGCGGGGCTGCTGTCCGACGGCGACA
>JAXDHQ010000266.1:0-6556 GCA_034664395.1 Solirubrobacteraceae bacterium
GAACGAGTCGTGCTGGCCCCTCCCGACCACGGTGCCGCTGGGCAGCTCGGAGATCGCGTGGCTCATGCGCCGCTCGGAGTAGTCGAACCACTCGACGACGAACTGCTGGATGAGCTCGACGCCGTACTTGTCGACCAGCTCGTGCAGGCGCCGCTCGCCGGTGCGCGCGGCCCCGAGGGTCGCGAGGTAGTCGCCGTACCACTGGTCGGGCACGCGGATGCGCCGCCGGCACATCCGGATGACGTCGTCGATGTCCGCGTGGTCGCGCTGGACCTGCACGCAGGGGAACGAGAGCGCCCCCTCCTCGTAGATGTCCACCGCGAAGGGCGTGTAGGTCGTCGGCAGGCCGTTGCCCGCGTCGGCCTGGTGGGCCTTGGCCACCGCCGTGAACATGTGGAGGTCGCCGGCGAAGACCGGCACGAGGATCGTGTGGTCGGCGTGGTGGGTGTTCCCGACGTACGGGTCGTTGTCGAGGAACGCGTCGCCCTCACGGAAGTCCGGGTGCAGCTCGCGCATCGCCGCCGTCTGCAGGTGCGAGCCGAACACGTGGACGGGCAGGCCCTCCGCCGAGGAGAGCAGATCGTCGTCGGCCGTGACGATGGAGCACGAGAAGTCACGGGCCACGTTGATGACGGCCGAGCGCCCGGCACGCAGCAGGGTGCTGGTCATCTCCCGGACGATGGCGTCCAGGCGGTTGGCGACCACCGCCAGCAGCGCGGGGTCGAGCCGCTGGGCCTCGGCGCTCGCGCCGGCCGTGGAGGAGGGGCTGGCGAGGCTCATGCGGCGACCTCCAGGAGGTAGTTGTCGAGATCCGAGACGGTGGCCGTGGAGCCGCTGGGCACGACGAGCGTGCTCGTCGGCTCCTCGATGATGGCGGGGCCGTCGATGACGGTCCCCTCGGGCAGCGCGCCGCCGACGTAGATCGGCGTGGCGAGCCACGCGCCGCCGAAGAAGACGTCGCGCGTGGCGCGCGGGCGCGCCTCGCGCTGCGCCGCGGCGCTGACGGACGGCAGCGCCTCGACGGCCGTCCGGCCGATGGGCGCGTACAGGCGCGCCTTCCAGGTCAGGCACTCGATCCGAGCGCCCGGCTCGGCGACCGAGAACACGCGCTCGTGGACGCTGTCGAACGCCGCGCTCAGCGCGGCGACGTCGTCGGGGCCCTCGAAGCGGTTGCGCGGCAGCGAGACCTCGAGCTCCCACACCTGATAGGCGTAGCGGGCGTCGACGAAGAGCTGCGTGGACATGCCCTCCACGCCCCTCGACCGCAGGCCCTTGGCGAAGTCCTCGACCTGCTCCTCGAGGTTCGCGAGCGCCGCGTTCACGCCGTCGGTGTCGAACTGCCCGGTGTCGGCGAAACGACTGGCCGAGAACTCCGCGACGATGTCGGAGAACTGCGCGCCGGTCGCGCTCAGCGCCCCCGCGGTCCGCGGGACGAGCACGCGCGCGCAGCCGAGCTCGCGCACGATCGGCGCGATGCCGAGCCCCGCCGCCCCGCCGCCGGCGACCACGAGGCTCTCGCGCGGGTCGACGCCCTCGTTGATCGTGATCTCCTGGATCGCGCGGACCATGTGCTCGTTGGCGACGGCGAGCACGGCCTCCGCCGCCTGCTCGACCGACAGGTCGAGCCGCTCGCCGAGCTGCCCGAGCACCCGCCGGGCGGCGTCGGGGTAGAGCTGCATGCGCCCGCCGAGGAACGTGTCGGGATCGATGTAGCCGAGCACCACGGCGGCGTCGGTGACCGTCGGGCGGTCGCCGCCGCGGCCGTAGCAGGCGGGGCCGGGGTCGGCGCCCGCGCTCTGCGGGCCGACGCGCAGCAGACCACCCGGGTCGACCCAGGCGACGGAGCCGCCGCCGGCGCCGATCGACCGGACGTCGACCGACGACGAGCCGGTGAGATGGCCGGTGAACCGCGGCCCGAGCCAGGTGTCGCGGGTGAAGCTGATCGCGCCGTCGCGCACGAGCGAGACGTCGAAGCTCGTGCCGCCGGTGTCGCAGACGATCACGTCGTCGACGCCGAGCTCGGCCGAGGCGTAGGTCCGGCCCGCGACCGGCGCCATCGCCGGGCCCGAGCGGACCGAGTAGATCGGACGGTCGGCGAGGTCCTCGACGTGCATCGCGCCGCCGAACGAGGTCGCGGCCATCAGCTCGCCCGCGAAGCCGGCGTCGGCGAGGTCCTTGGCGACCTCGCGCAGGTGTGCGCCCATGAGCGGCTTGAGGGAGGCGTCGATCGCCGCGGACGAGGCCCGGCGGTACTCGCGCACGATCGGGTTGATCTCGTGCGACAGCGTGTACGGGACGCCCGGGAGGATCTCCTCGATGAGCTCGCCGACGCGCGTCTCGTGGCTGCCATTGACGTTCGACCAGAGCAGGCAGACGGCGACCGCCTCGATCCCCTTTCCGGCCAGGGACTCCAGGACCTTCCGCGTCGCCGCCTCGTCGAGCGCCTTGATGACGTCGCCCTCGGAGTCGATGCGCTCCGGGATCTCCCAGGTGCGCCGCCGCGGGATGTACGGCTCGGGGAACGCAACGGTGAGGTCGAAGCCGTGGAGCTTGCCGCCCTCGCGCAGCACGAGCGTGTCCGGGAACCCCTCGGTCAACAGCATCGCGGTCCGCGCGATGCGGCCCTCGAGGATCGCGTTGGTGGACCGGGTCGTCGAGTAGATGAACACCGACGTGTCGGCCAGCAGGTCCGAGAGCGTCACGCCGAGTTGCTCGGCGACGACCTCCAGCCCGCCGCGCACGCCCTCGAAGGCCCGCTCGTGGGTAGGAGACTTCCCGACGAAGAGCCGCCCCTCTTCGTCGGCGACCACGACGTCGGTGAACGTCCCTCCCGTGTCTACGGTGATCCGGTACCTCACAGGCCTCTCTCTTCTCTGCGCTTTTCCTTAACGAGCGTTCATGAAGGATCCCGGAGGGACCGACGCGCTGTCAAGCGCCCTGTCGTCCAGGAGTCCCGGGTGGCGCTCGACCACCGGTCCGTCGGCGAACGCGCCGGTGGCGGCGCGCAGGCGATCGAGGATCGCGAAGGCGCGCTGCGCGTCGAGCGCCTCGGGGCCGTGGACGCCGGGCGCCAGGTCCTGCTCGAGCATCGAGAGGGCGATCGTCACGGCGCCCACGCCGGTCGACCGGCTCATGCTCGACCGGTCGACGAGCGACATCCGCACGACCGGCCGCTCGCCCTCCCAGCCGACGACCTGGATGGCGCCGAGGTCGACGACCTCGCGCCCGGGACGCCGGTCGTGGCGCGCCCACAGCAACCGCCACAGGAACTCCTGCGGGTCGAGCTCGGCGCCGTCGATCGCCACCGTCAGCGTCGGGTCGCCGAAGCCCAGCCGGGCGACGGCCGAGAACGCGGCGTTGGCCCAGTGCGGGAGCGTGGCGCCCTGGCAGGTGACGTTGCGAAGCTGCCCGAACGAGCGCGACAGCAGCATCGGCTCAGGGTGCGCGGTGTCGTAGCACTCGATCTCGCCGACCGGCTCCGGGAAGCGGTACGCGCGCGCCGTCTCGGGGACGAAGCCCGGCGTGAAGGCCATGCGGCCGTCGCGCCACTGCGGGCTCGGCGAGACCGCCATGTGGAGCATGTGGCGAAGCGGCGCGAGCCCGCCGGGATCGCGCTCGCGCGTCGCCCAGGCCACCCGGATGCCATCGCACTCGGGGGCCTCCTGGAGGACGCGCTTGGCCATCAGGTTGGTCAGGCCCGGAGACAGGCCGGCGCCCGAGACGAAGCTCAGTCCCGCGTCGCGCACGGCCGGGTCGAGGTCGAGCAGCGCCTGCGTCCCCTCCGCGTCGTCGCAGATGTCGACGTAGCCGCACCCGTGCTCGAGCGCCGAGCGCGCGGCGGCCGGGGCCTCGCCGGCGTAGAACGGGCCCGCGAAGTTCAGGACGAGCTCGCAGCCGGCGAGGTCGAGGAGCGCGTCGGCGTCCTCGACGGCGCGGCACTCGACGCGCGCCGGATCGGCGTCGGCCGCCTCCCGGAGCGCCTGCGGACTGCGATCGAAGACCCTGAGCCGCAGCGTCGGATCGTCCTCGAGCAGGATCGCCAGCGCGCTGCGCCCCATCTCACCCGCGCCGACGATCGCCAGCAGCCTGTCGCTCACCGTCTCTCCCTTCGTGCGACCTTCCTTAACGCTCGCTAAGGAACCCTATCGAAGGGTGCCTGATGCGCAAGGGCGCCCGCGCGCCGGCCGATGCCCAGTTGCCCGATGCGCCGGCCGACTCCGGACGCAGGACTCCGCGCAGCGTGACCAGGACCCGGCCCCTTGGCGTTGGTCCCCCAGGCGCTGACGTCGCGCGGGGCCGCCGATACCGGCGAGGTGCCACAGGCCGAACGGTCGGTCGTGTACGGCCGCTTCACGAAGGACGACCCGCGCCCGCGTGGAATGTACGGCCATGGGATGGGTCGTCAAGTCCTGGAGCGTCGAGCGGCTGGCCGAGCTGGCGGACGCCGTAGCCCGGGAGGCGGCCCGCCAGACCGTGCTGGACGCCGAGCGCGAGGCCCGCGTCCTCGGTCGCGGGGCGGCGCGCGAGGTGGCGGACGCGATCGCGTACCTCGAGGTCCTGGAGCAGCTCGGGGTGCAGACCCGCCTCGCGGTCGAGCGCCAGCGCGGACTGGTTCGCGCTGAACCGGCGCCCGGCCCGGAGCCGGCCGCCGAGGCCGCTCCCCTGGCCCCCGCGCCGACGCGGCGCCGCCGCGCCACGCTCCACGACAGCCCCCTCACCGAGCTGTTCCGGGCAACCGCCGCCGCCTGACGGCCGGCGCCCTCACGGGTGGTCGCCATACCCCGCCCGCTATGACGGCGGCTCCGATTTCGTATTTGTCCGCGGCTCGGCCGCCGCCGTACGGTCGGAGGACCGTCAAGAGGAGAGGGATCGGTGGACAACGCGCTCTACAGCTACTCGCCCATCGTCAGTCGGCCGCGGATCGAGTGGCCGGAGGGCAAGAGGCTCGCGTTCTGGATCGGGCTGAACATCGAGCACTACGAGGTCGACAAGCCGTCGACGAGCCTGTTCCCCGGAACCGCCGGGCTGGTCCCCGACCCGCTCAACTACGGCTGGCGCGACTACGGCCCGCGCGTGGGCGTGTGGCGCATGATGGAGGCGCTCGACCGCCTCGGGCTGCGCGCGAGCGTGATGCTCAACTCCGACGTCTGCGCCAGCTACCCGCAGATCGTCGAGGAGGGGACCAAGCGCGGCTGGACGTGGATCGCCCACGGCAAGAACAACTCGATCTTCGAGACGGGCATGTCGCCCGACGAGGAGCGCGCCTACCTCTCCGACGTCGTCGGGACGATCGAGGCGGCGACCGGGACCCGGCCGAAGGGCTGGCTCGGGCCCGCGCTAACCGAGACGCTCAACACGCCGGAGATCCTCGCCGAGCTCGGGCTCACCTACGTCTGCGACTGGTGCTGCGACGACCAGCCGTTCTCGCTCAACGTCCAGTCCGGCCCCATGATCTCGGTCCCCTACTCGATCGAGGTCAACGACATCCCGCTGTTCGTGGGCAAGAGCCTGAGCGGCGAGGACTTCTACCGGACGGTCGTCGACCAGTTCGACGTCCTCTACGAGGAGGCGCAGACGAGCGGGCGGGTCATGGCGCTCGGCCTGCATCCGTTCGTGGTGGGCCTTCCCTTCCGCCACCCCTACCTGGTCCGGGCGCTCGAGCACATCCTCGGTCACGACGGCGTGTGGGCGACGACGAGCGACGAGATCGCCGACTGGTACCTGGAGCGCTACCACGAGGCGCCGGCGCCGGCCGCGGCTGGAGCGAGCTGAGCGTGAGCGACGAGCAGACCCGGCGGGTCTACGAGCGCGCGACGTTCGGCGGCACGATGTCGATGGGGGTGCGCCCCGCCGTGCTCGTCGTCGACTTCTCGTGCGGCTTCACCGACCCCGAGTGCCGGCTCGGCTCGGAGCTGACCGCGGAGGTCGAGGCGACCCGGCAGCTCCTCGACGTCGCGCGCGCCGGCGAGGTGCCGGTCGTCTTCACCGCCGTCGGCTACGACGGCAGCGGCCGGGACGGCGGCCTGTGGCCGCAGAAGATGCCGGCCCTGCACGACCTGAGGATCGGGAGCCGCTGGGTCGAGATCGATCCGCGCCTGGCCCGCCGGCCCGACGAGCCGCTGATCGTCAAGAAGGGTGCGTCGGCGTTCTTCGGCACCAACCTGTCGGCGATCCTGGTCGCGCTGCACGTCGACACCGTGATCCTGTGCGGGGCGACGACCAGCGGCTGCATCCGCGCCACGGCGATCGACCTGCTCCAGCACGGCTTCCCCACCCTCGTGCCGCGCGAGTGCGTGGGCGACCGCGTTCCGGGACCGCACGAGGCCAACCTCTTCGACATCCACGCGAAGTACGCCGACGTCGTGGCGCTCGACGACGCCATCGCCTACGTGCGCGAGGCGACGAGCGCGGCGTCGCCGGTCGCGCGCTCGTAGCGAGCGTCAGCCGGCGGTCTCGGACGGGCGGACCCGGGCCACGCCGCTGTCGGCCGCCGCGCGAGCGACCGCGGCCGCCACGGCGGGGGCGACGTCGCGGTTGAAGACGCTGGGGATGATGT
>JAXDHQ010000267.1:0-10963 GCA_034664395.1 Solirubrobacteraceae bacterium
CTCGAGCTGACCGAGCGGGCGGGATCGCTCGTCCTGGGTCCGGGGCTCGGTCACGGGGGCGCGGAGTTCGCCCGGCTGCTCGCGGCGCGGGCAAGGCTGCCGATGGTGCTCGACGCCGACGGGCTCAACGCCCACGCCGGCGCGCTGGGCGTCCTGGCGGGGCGCCGCGCGCCCGCGGTGCTCACGCCGCACGAGGGCGAGCTCGGCCGGCTGCTGGGGATCGACTCCGACCAGGTCGCGGCCCGCCGGCTCGAGCACGCGCGCCGCGCGGCCGCCGAGGCCGATGCGATCGTCGTGCTCAAGGGCGACGACACGCTCGTCGCCGAGCCCGGCGGCCTGGTCGCGGTCAGCCCCGGAGCGACCGCCGCGCTGGCCACCGCGGGCACGGGCGACGTCCTCACCGGCGTGGTCGCCGCGCTGCTGTCGCGGGGCATGGAGCCGTTCGCGGCGGCCTGCGCGGCGGTCCGCCTGCACGCCCGCGCCGGGGTCCGGGCCGCGGGGGAGAAGGGCGTGGACGGGGTGATCGCGCGGGACGTGGTGGAGGCGCTGCCGTTCGCGCGGGGGTAGGGGCTTCGGTCTCTTCCCTCGATGCCCTGGCTGCGCGGCGCCGCCGGCGTCGGGAGCGCAAACGCCAGCACCAACGCCCCGCGGGACCTTAGACTCCGACCCCCCGATGGCCCTGACCGTGCGCGACATCATGGACGCCGACCCCGCCACGGTGACGCCGCAGGACGACGTCGAGACGGTCGTGCGGGTGATGCGCCGGCACGAGCTGCCCGGCGTGCCCGTCGTCAACGACGGCGGGCGGTGCGTGGGGATCGTCACCGAGGCGGACCTCGTCATCGCCGACGAGCAGGGCGACCTCCACCTCCCGCACTTCGTCGAGCTGTTCGGGGGCGTCGTCTTCCTCGAGCCGCTGCGGCGGTTCGAGGAGCGCCTGCGCAAGGCGTTCGCCTCGAACGTCGCGGACCTCATGACCGAGGACCCGATCACGATCGAGCCGGAGGCCTCGGTGTCGGAGGCGGGGCGGATCATCGCGACCCGCGGGCACAACCGCCTGCCGGTGGTCGAGCACGGTCGGCTCGTCGGCGTGGTGACCCGCGTCGACGTCCTCGAGGCGATGACGCGCGTCCCGGGGTGAGCGCGGTGCGGGCCCAGGCCCGGGTCGACGTCGGGGCCATCGAGCGCAACGTGGCCCGGCTCGGGCGCAAGCTCGGCGCGGGCACCGCGCTGTGCGCCGTGGTCAAGGCCGACGGCTACGGCCACGGCGCGCCCCAGGCCGCACGCGCGGCGCTGGCCGGCGGCGCCACGTGGCTGGCCGTGGCCGCGGCCGACGAGGCGGCGGCGCTGCGGGCGGCGGGGATCGACGCCCGGCTCCTCGTCCTCGGCGCCCTGAGCCCCGACGAGCTCGACGTCGCGCTCGCCGCCGGCGCCGACGTCGTCGTCTGGCGCGAGGAGCACGTGGCGGCCGTCGCCGCGCGCGGCGGCGGGCGCGTCCACGTCAAGCTCGACACGGGCATGGGCCGTCTGGGCACCCGCGACCCGCACGAGGCCGACCGCACCGCGGCGGCGGCCGCCGCGGCACCCGAGGTCGAGCTCGTCGGCGCGATGACGCACTTCGCCACCGCCGACGAGCTCGGCGACGCGTTCTTCGCACAGCAGCTCGAGCGCTTCGCCGCCTGGGCGCGCCCGCTCGCCGAGCGCCACCCGGGACTGATCCTCCACGCCGCCAACTCCGCCGGCCTGCTGCGCGACCCGGCCTGCCACTTCGACCTCGTGCGCGCCGGCGTGGCGATCTACGGGCTGGACCCGTTCCAGCAGGACGCCGCCGCGCGCGACCTGGAGCCCGCGCTCGTCCTCGCCAGCCGCGTCGCCGAGGTCAAGCCGTGCGCCGCCGGCCAGAGCGCCGGCTACAACCGCCGCTTCGTCGCCGAGCGCGACACCGTGATCGCCACCGTGCCGATCGGCTACGGCGACGGCCTGCGCCGCGCCCTGACCAACGACGCCGACGTGCTCGTCGGCGGGCGCCGCTTCCCGGTCGTGGGCACCGTCTCGATGGACAACGTGACGCTCGACCTCGGCCCCGACGGCGGCGGCGTGCGCCGCGGCGACGAGGTCATCCTCATCGGCCCCGGGCTGCCGGTCGAGGAGATGGCGGCCCGACTGGGAACCATCAACTACGAGGTGACCTGCGGACTGACCGGGCGCGTGCCCCGGATCCACCATCGTGACGGGGCGCCGCTGTGATCGACGTCCTGCGGGAAGCGCTCGCCGGGGAGCGGGCGTGGCTGGTCGGCGGCGCGCTGCGCGACCGCCTGCTCGGGCGCCCGACGCCCGACCTCGACGTCGCCGTCGACGGCGACGTGCGCGCCGCCGCCCGGCGCCTGGGGCGTGGCGCCGGCGGCGCGTCGTTCGAGCTCTCCGACCAGTTCGGCGCCTGGCGGGTGGTCGGCCGCGACCGCTCGTGGCAGGTCGACTTCGTCCCGCTGGCCGGCGGCTCGCTCGAGGCCGACCTGGCCGCGCGCGACCTCACGGTCAACGCGATGGCCGAGCCGCTGGCGGGCGGCGATCTCGTCGACCCTCACGGCGGCCGGCGCGACCTCGAGCAGCGGCGCCTGCGCATGGTCTCCGCGCAGGCCTTCGCCAACGACCCGCTGCGCACGCTGCGCGTCGCCCGGCTGGCGACCGAGCTGGGCTTCGACGTCGAGCCGGACACCGCGCGCGCCGTCCGCCACCACGCCGCGCGGCTGGCGGACGTCGCCCAGGAGCGCGTCTTCGCCGAGCTGCGCCGCCTGCTGACCGCCGACGAGGCCCTGCGCGGCCTCGCCCTGGCCGACGAGCTCGGCCTCGTCGCCGTCGTCCTGCCCGAGCTCGCGGCGCTCCAGGGCATCGAGCAGAGCCGCTACCACCACCGCGACGTCCACGGCCACACGCTCGAGGTGCTCGAGGCCGTGATCGAGCTCGAGCGCGAGCCCGCCGCCGTGCTGGGCGAGGAGCTCGCCGGCCCGGTGCGCGCGCTGCTCGCCGAGCCGCTCGCCGACGAGCTCACCCGCGGCGGCGCGCTGCGGTTCGGCGCGCTGCTGCACGACGCGGCCAAGCCGCAGACGCGCATCACGCTCCCCGACGGGCGCATCGGATTCCCCCGCCACGACGAGGCGGGCGCCGAGCTCGCGCGCCGCGCGCTGACGCGGCTGCGCGCGAGCGAGCGCCTGCGCGCGCACGTGGCGGCGCTCACCCGCCACCACCTGCGCCTGGGCTTCCTGGTCCGCGACATGCCGCTGGACCGCCGCGCGATCTACCGCTACCTCCTGGCGTGCGAGCCGGTGGAGGCCGACGTCACCCTCCTGAGCGTCGCCGACCGGCTGGCGACCCGCGGGCGCAAGGCCGACGAGGCGATCGCCCGCCATCTCGAGCTCGCCCGCCAGCTCCTGGGCGAGGCCCTGGCGCGGCGCGCGGACGGCCCGCAGGCCCCGCTGGTGCGCGGCGACGTGCTCGCGTCCGAGCTGGGGATCGCTCCCGGCCCCGAGCTCGGCGAGCTGCTGGCGCGGATCGCGGAGGCCCGCTTCGCGGGCGAGGTGAGGACGCCGGAGGAGGCGCTGGAGCTGGCTAGGGCCGCTCGGGCCGGGCGCTGACCCAGGCCTCGGCGTCGGCGCGACCGCGGAACGCGCGAGCGTGGACCACCCGCGACTCGCGGAACTGCAGCACCCACGCGATCGGGCTGTCGAGGTCCTGCTCGCCCCCGTGGTCGAAGGCGACGATGCGCCCGAAGGCGACGACGCGCTCCTCGGGTGCCTCGCTCATGCCCTCAAGGACGACGACGACGCTCTTCCAGGTGGTCTGGACGTCGCTCGCCCAGCGCCCGAGCTCCTCGCGGCCGCGGCACACCGTCCCGTTGACCAGGGGGTGCCACTCGACGTCGGGGTCGACGTGCTCGAGCAGGTCGCGGGGGCGTCCGGAGGCGTAGAGGTCCCACATGCGGCGCACGATGTCGCTGTTGGGCTGGCGGTCCATCGGCCCGGTAGTCGGTCGGCGCCGGGCTTTCTGCAGCCGCCGGATAGGCTGCCGGACATGGCCGAGCGCGACCCCGACTGCCTGTTCTGCAAGATCGTCGCCGGCGAGATCCCGGCCACGGTCGTCGCCGAGGACGAGCGGACGGTCTCGTTCATGGACATCAATCCGGCCACGCGCGGCCACGCGCTCGTGGTCCCCAGGGCCCACGCCACCGACCTGCTGAGCCTCCCGGGCGAGGACCTCGCGGCGTGCGCGGCGGCGGCCCAGCGCCTGGCGCTGCGGGCCAAGGAGACCCTCGGCGCCGCCGGCGTCAACCTCCTCAATAGCTGCGGGTCCGCGGCCTGGCAGACCGTCTTCCACTTCCACGTCCACGTCATCCCGCGCTACGAGGACGACCCGCTGAAGCTGCCGTGGACCCCGTCGCCGGGCGACTCCGACGACATCGCCGCCGCCGGCGCGGAGCTGCGGCGCTGACCGCGGCGCGACGCCGCTGGGCGCCCGCTTGCACAGGGGCTTTCCGGGGGGCGGACTCGTCATGATCCGCCGAATGCGGGCACCGGCCCCACAGCGACCCGGACGCGCGTCGGCGGCGACGATCGTCGCCGCGCTCGCCCTCGCGGCGGGCGCGTCGGCGGCCACGAGCCCGCGTCCGGTCGTCTTCCGCGACCCCGTCGACGCGAGCGTCCGTGCGCCCGACCTCGTGCGCGTGCAGCTCGGCATCGGCTCGGACGGGCGCGTGCGCGCCGCCCTGACGCTCGCCTCCGGCTGGGTCGCGCACGACCTGCTGGCGTCGAAGGGCCCGCCGGGCTCGCTGTGCCTGCGGCTCTGGACGAAGACCGCGCCCGGCGGGGCACCGCCCGACTACCTGGCGTGCATGACCTCCAAGCCCGACGGCGAGACGATGCGCGGGAGCGTCTTCCAGAACCGCGCCGGGCAGCGGCCGCTGCGGGTGGCCGACGCCGAGGTGGGCCGCACCAGCGCCCGCACGGGAACGCTGCGCTTCGCCCTCGCGGCGATCGGCAACCCGACCGCCATCCACTTCGCCGCCGAGGCCACGAAGCCCGGCTGCGCGCGCGTCTCCTGCGTCGACACGGCCCCCAACGCGCCCCAGACGGCGACGCTGACGCTGAAGGAAAGCGCGCGATGAGCGCGAATCCCGGCGAAACCCGGGCTGGGCGACCGTGTTCTGAGGCCCTGATGGCACCATTTCCCCTCATGGCGATCGTCGCCTGCTGCGTGGCGCTCGCCGCGCCCGCGGTGGCCGGCGCCGACATCATCGAGATCGGCAAGCTCGACCCGGCACCCGTCCCGTCGTGTCCGGGCCAGCCGTGCCTGGCGGTGAGCCGCACGACCGGCTACCAGGTCAAGGTCGGCGCCACCCGCGGCCTCATGGCCGTCCCGCAGAACGGCCGGATCGTCGCGTGGACCATCAGCCTCGGCAAGCCGGGCACGAAGCAGACCGACTTCTTCAACTCCAAGCTCGGCGGCGAGTCGCAGGCGCAGATCACGATCCTCAACCCGCGCCGCAAGCTGCGCTCGCGCGCGGTGGCGCAGGGCGAGCTGCAGACGCTGACCCCGTTCTTCGGCACCACGGCCCAGTTCGCGCTGCAGAAGTCGATCCCGGTCAAGAAGGGCTGGGTCGTCGCGCTGAGCGTCCCGACGTGGGCGCCGGCGCTGGCCGTCGGGCTCGGGACCGACACGTCCTGGCGAGCCAGCCGCGGGCGCGGCACGTGCGACGACACCTCGACGCAGACCGCGCAGACGCTGCCCAACCAGCTCGCGCAGTACTTCTGCCTGTACCGCACCGCACGCCTGGCCTACAGCGCCACGCTCGTGACCGACCCGGTGCCGGCGGCCGACGCACCGGCGCCGCCGCCCGCCACGACGCCGCCGCCGACCACCACGACGACGACGCCCACGACGACGACGCCCGCGCCCGGCTAGGGCGCGAGCCGCTCGATCCGCCAGCCGTCCGCGTCGCCGTCGCGCTCGTAGCGCACGCGGTCGTGCAGCCGGCCGGCCCGGCCCTGCCACAGCTCCAGACGCTCGGGGCGCAGCACGAAGCCGCCCCAGTGCGCGGGGCGGGGCACGTCGCCGCCGGCGAAGCGCTCCTGGGCCTGCGCCAGCGCCCGTTCGAGGTCGTCGCGCCCGGCGATCACCGCGCTCTGCGGCGAGGCCCAGGCGCCCAGCCGCGCCTCACGCGGGCGACCCTCGAAGTAGGCGTCGCTCTCGGCCTCGGGCAGGCGCTCGACCGGGCCCTCGACGCGCACCGAGCGATGGATCGGCAGCCACCCGAAGGTCAGCGCCGCGTACGGGCGCTCGGACAGGTGGCGGCCCTTGTCGGAGTCGTAGTTCGTGAAGAACTGCAAGCCGCGCTCGTCCACGCCGCGCAGCAGGACGTAGCGCGACGTCGGCCGCCCGTCGGGCCCCACCGTGGCCAGGGTCATCGCCTCGGGCTGCCCGACGCCCGACTGCACGGCGTCGGCGAACCAGGCCCGGAACTGGACGATCGGGTCGGGATGGACGTCGGCGGGATCGAGGCTGCCGCCGCCGTAGTCCTCGCGCTCGACGCCGAGGGTCACTAACCGCCCGGGCAGGCGCCCGGGTTGTCCTTGCAGAACTGGCTGAACTCGCCCGGCGTGGCGCCGCCGGTCCCGCCGCCGGTGGTCCCGGTCGACGTGCCGGTGCCTGTGCCCGCGCCGCCGGCGCCGCCGGTGCCCGACGTGCCCGTGCCCGTCGCGCCGCCGGTGCCGCTGGGCGTCGTCGCCTGCGGCGTGGTGGACTGCGTCGTCGTGGGCGCGGTCGTCGTGCCCGTCGACGTGGTCGACTGGCCGGTGGTCGTCCCGGTCGTCGTGCCCGTGGAGCTCTGCGAGGCGGGGGACGCCAGCGCGTCGGCGCCCGGCGGCGCCGAGATGTCCGGCAGCGTCTTGGGCACGACGTCGGTCGCGGCCTGGTTGCCGCCGCACGCGCTCAGGCCCAGGCAGGCGCCGAGCACGCAGGCGGTCGCGAGGAGGTGGGTCATGCGAACGCGCATGAACAAGAGGGTAGAGCGGTCCTAGGACGCGAGCGGGGCCATGCGGCGACCGCAGTTCGGACAGTCGTTGAGATCGCGCTGCGCGAGCTGGTCGCACCAGTTGCAGAAGCGCAGGTTCTCGACCGCCCACGGCAGCCGCGAGCCGGTGGGTCCCATCGGCAGCACGATGCCCACGACCTCGAGCTCCTCGCCCGTGTCCTGGTCGACGTAGACCTTCTCGGGATCGCCCTCGACGATGATCTCGCGCCCCGTCGACGGCGTGCGCAGACGGTACCTCTGACCTGCTGCCATGCGCGGCACCCTATCCGATGGTCGCCCCCGGACCCTGCGTGAGCGGTGCGGTCATCTAGGGTCAGCGCCCATGCGGATCCTCGTCTTCCACGGCTATCTCCTGCGCGGGACGGGGTCGAACGTCTACAACGCGCGCCTGGTGGCCGCCCTCGCCGCGCGCGGGCACACGGTCGACCTGCTGTCGCAGGAGCGCCGCGCCCGCGAGCTGCCGTTCGTCGACGCGATCGGGACGTGGGAGGGGGGCGAGCCCCGGGTCGAGGTCCTGCGCGAGCCGGTGCGGGTGACCGTCTGGCGGCCCGACATCGGCGGCCTGCTGCCGGTCTACGTCGCCGACCGCTACGAGGGCCTGGAGACCCGGACGCTGCTGCAGTGCGACGACGACGAGGTCGAGGCCTACGTGGCCGCCAACGTCGCCGCCGTGCGCGACGTGTGCGCCGGCGCGCGGCCGGACGTCGCCCTGGCCAACCATCTCGTCATGGGACCGGCGATCCTCGCCCGCGGGCTGGGCGACGCGGTGCCCTACGCGGTCAAGGTCCACGGCAGCGCGCTGGAGTACGTGGTCAAGCGCGACCCCGAGCGCTTCCTCCCGTGGGCGCGCGAGGGCCTGGCCGGCGCGCGCACGGTCCTCGTCGGCTCCCGGCACACGGCCGAGTCGCTCTGGGCGGCGATGGACGACGACGGGCTCCCGGCGCGCACCCGTCTGGGCCCGCCCGGGGTCGACGTCGACGAGTTCTGCCCGCTCGACGACGCGGCGCCGGCGGTCGGCGCCCTGGCCGACCAGCTCGCCGCGGCCGACTCCGATGGCGGCGAGGGCGCCTTCGCCCGCGACGCGACCGCGGCCGCCGCCGCGCTGCGATCGCTGCGCCTGGGCGACGACCGCCACGTCTGCTTCGTCGGCAAGCTCATCGTCTCCAAGGGCGTCGACCTGCTGCTCGCCGCGTGGCCGCTGGTGCCCGAGGCGCGCCTGGTCGTCGTCGGCTTCGGCGCGTGGCGCGAGGGGTTCGAGGCACTCCTCGACGCGCTGTCGCGCGGCGACCGCGACGCCATCCGCGAGATCGCCCTCGCCGGACGCGAGCTCGAGGGCGGCCCGCGGGCGCCGCTGCGCCATCTGCTCGCCTTCCTCGACCGCGCCCCCGACGCCTACTGGGAAGCGGCGCGCGGCCTGCGCGAGCGCGTGGTCCTCACCGGCCGCCTCGAGCACGACGAGCTCGCGCCGGTGCTGGCCGCCTGCGAGGCGCTGGTCTTCCCGAGTACGTTCCCGGAGGCGTTCGGCATGGTGGCCGCCGAGGCGGCGGCGTGCGGCGTGCTGCCGGTGTCGGCGGGCCACTCCGGCGCGGCCGAGGTGAGCGCCGCCCTCGCGGCTGCGGTCCCCGAGGCGGCGCGCGACTGGCTGTCGTTCCCGATCGACGACGGCGCCGTCGAGGCTATCGCCGCGCGCGTCGGCGGATGGCTGCGCGCGCCCGCGGACCTGCGCGAGCGCACCCGCGCCGCGCTGGTGGCCACCGCCCGCGAGCGCTACTCGTGGGAGGGCGTGGCCGACGGCGTCGTGGCCGCGGCGCAGGGCCGCCGCGAGGCCCTCGCCAGCGTCGAATGAGGGGACGTACGCGAGGGACGCAGGGGTCCGCGCGAGTGGATAGAGTCCCGCGCCGATGGGAGCAGTCCTCTCCAGGTCCGGCCTGCGCGCGGCCGTCGCGCTCCTCGCCGTCGGCGCCGGCGCCACCGCCCTCAGCGCCTGCTCGGCCCGTCCCGGCGCCAACGCCAACCTCATCGCCGGCAAGCAGCTCTTCGTCTCCAAGTGCGGGTCGTGCCACGTGCTCGGCCGCGCGCAGACGAAGGGCACGACGGGGCCCAACCTCGACGAGGCCTTCCAGCAGCCCATCCGCGACGGGCTCGGTCGTTCGGGCATCCGCGGCGTGGTGCACGGCTGGATCCTGCACCCCAACAGCCAGGGGGTCATGCCGCCCAAGGTCGTCACCGGCCAGAAGGCCTACAACGTCGCCGCCTACGTCGCGTACGCCGTGGCCAAGTCCGGCACGGACCCGGGCCGGATCGGCACCGCGGTCAAGCAGGCCGGCGGCGGCAAGCCCGCCGTCGAGAAGGCCGGCGCGCTGGAGATCGACACCGATCCCACGGGCCAGCTCGCCTACGTGACCGACCAGGGCCAGGGCACGTCCGGGAAGATCACGATCAAGTCCCAGAACAAGTCCGGCACGCCGCACGACATCGTCATCGACGGCAAGGGCAAGGGCCAGGTCGTGACGAACGGCGGCGTCTCGCAGTTCAGCGCCACCTTCGCGCCCGGCAGCTACACGTTCTACTGCTCGGTCCCCGGCCACCGCGCGGCGGGGATGCAGGGCAAGCTCGTCGTCAAGTAGCCGTCCGCGGCGCCCGTAGGCGACGCGCCGCCGGTCCATCTGCTACAGCGCCATTCAAGGCCGGGGCCCTCGCGTCCGATAGCCCCGACGAGATGAGCGCTTCCCCTCAATTGACCGGGCTGCTGGGTCCGGGCCGTGCGGCGAGCGTCCGCGCGAGCGGTGCCCGCCCGTGGATCGAGCACTGGCTGGAGACCTGCAGCGATCTCGCCGCCCTCAAGGCGAGCCATCCGATGATGGACGCCGTCATCGACGAGATCGACGGCCGGATGATCCGCGTCGGCGACCAGTGGCTGGCGGACTTCGCCTCCTGCAACTACCTCGGCTTCGATCTCGACCGCGAGATCATCGAGGCGGTCCCGGCCTATCTCGACGCCTGGGGGACGCACCCGAGCTGGTCGCGACTGCTCGGCAGCCCGATCCTCTACGAGGAGATCGAGGAGCGCCTCACCGCGCTGCTGGGCTGCGAGGACTCGCTCGTCCTGCCCACGATCACTCACATCCACATGTCGGTGATCCCGCTGCTCGCCGCCTCGGGGACGATCTTCCTCGACGCGCGCGCGCACAAGACCATCTACGACGGCTGCCAGGTCGCCCGCGCCCGCGGCGCCGCGGTCCGGCGCTTCCGCTTCGAGGACCCCGACCACCTCGACGAGCTCCTGGCCGCCGAGCGCGATCCCACGCGCCTGGTGTGCATGGACGGCGTCAACAGCATGACCGGCAACGCGCCGGACATCCGCGCCTTCGCCGCGGTCGCGCGCAAGCATGGCGCGCTGCTCTACGTCGACGACGCCCACGGCTTCGGCGTCATCGGCGAGCGCGGCCCCCACGAGACCTCGCCCTACGGCCTGCGCGGCAACAGCGTCGTGCGCCACCTCGACGAGACCTACGACGACCTCGTGCTCGTGGGCGGCTTCTCCAAGGCCTACTCGTCGCTGCTGGCGTTCATCGCCTGCCCGACCGACGTCAAGGAGCTGCTGAAGGTCGCGGCTCCGCCGTACCTGTACTCGGGCCCCTCGCCGGTCGCCTCGCTCGCCACCGTCCTCGTCGGCTTCGACGTCAACGAGCGCCGCGGCGACGAGCTGCGGCGCGTCCTCTTCGAGCGCACGGCCCGCGTCCTGGACTGCCTCACGCGCCTGGGCGTGCACACGCCCAACCACTCGGGGCTGCCGATCATCGAGGTCCCGCTGCGCGACTACCAGCGGATCGCCGACGTCGGCCAGCTCCTGTTCGACCGCGGCGTGTACGTCACGCT
>JAXDHQ010000268.1:0-3591 GCA_034664395.1 Solirubrobacteraceae bacterium
TCCTGCCCGGTGACGGGATCGGGCCCGAGATCACGGCTCCGGCGCTGCGCGTGCTGGAGCAGCTCGGCGACTTCACGTTCACCGAGCACCCCTTCGGCGGCGCGTCGATCGACGCCCACGGCACGGCCCTGACCGACGAGGTGCTGGACGCCTGCCGGGGCGCCGACGCCGTCCTGCTCGCCGCGGTCGGCGGCCCGCGATGGGACACCACGGACCCCTCGGCGCCGCGGCCCGAGCAGGGGCTGCTCGGCCTGCGCAAGGAGCTGGGCCTCTACGCCAACCTGCGTCCGGTGCGGGCGGTGGAGGCCCTGCTCGACGCAAGCCCGCTGCGGCGCGAGGTCGTCGAGGGCACCGACCTGCTCGTCGTGCGCGAGCTCACCGGCGGCATCTACTTCGGCGAGAAGACCCGCACCGCGGACGCCGCCAGCGACCTCTGCTCGTACACCGCCGCCGAGGTCGAGCGCATCGCGCGCATCGCCTTCCGCGCCGCCCGCTCCCGCGTCACGAGCGTCGACAAGGCCAACGTCCTGGAGACCAGCCGCCTCTGGCGCGAGGTCGTCCATCGCGTGCACGCCGAGGAGTTCCCGAACGTGGAGCTCGAGCACGCGCTCGTGGACTCGACCGCGATGAAGCTCGTCACCGCGCCGCGGCACTTCGACGTGATCCTCACCGAGAACATGTTCGGCGACATCCTCAGCGACGAGGCGTCGGTCACGACCGGCTCGCTGGGGCTGCTGCCGAGCGCCAGCCTGGGGGACGGGGGCCCTGGGGTCTTCGAGCCCGTCCACGGCTCCGCGCCCGACATCGCGGGCCAGGGGATCGCCAACCCGCTGGCCATGTTCCTGTCGGCCGCGCTCATGCTGCGGCACGGGCTCGGTCGCGAAGCGGAGGCCTCGGCCCTAGAATCGGCCGTGGACCGTGCGCTCGAGGAGGGCCTGCGGACCCCGGACCTCGGCGGCACCGCGAGCACGGCCGAGGCCACGCACGCCGTGCTCGCACACCTCGACTGAGCAAGGAGCCCGACGTGGAGCAAGCGGACCTCATCTGGATGAACGGAGAGTTCGTCGCCTGGGAGGACGCGAAGGTCCACGTACTCACGCACGGCCTGCACTACGGCACCGGCGTGTTCGAGGGCGTGCGCTGCTACGACACCGAGATCGGCCCGGCGGTCTTCCGCCACGCCGACCACGTCGAGCGCCTCTTCCGGTCGTCGGAGCTCTACTACATGCCGATCCCGTTCGAGCGCGAGCAGATCCGCCAGGCGACGCTCGAGCTCATCGGCCGCAACGGCCTGCGCTCGTGCTACATCCGCCCACTGGTCTACCGCGGCTACGGGACGATGGGGCTGTTCCCGCTCGACGCACCGGTCGACGTGGCGATCGCGGTGTGGCAGTGGGGCGCCTACCTGGGCGAGGACAGCAAGCGCAACGGCGTGCGCGCGAAGGTGTCGTCGTGGCGGCGCATCAGCGGCGACTCGCTGATCCCGCACGCCAAGGCGTCGGGCCAGTACCTCAACTCGATCCTGGCCAAGATCGAGTCCCACAAGGCGGGCTACGAGGAGGCGATCCTCCTCGACGACCACGGTCACGTGTCCGAGGGCTCGGGCGAGAACATCTTCGTCGTGCGCGAGGGGCGGATCTACACGCCGCCGCAGACCGCGGGGATCCTCGACGGGATCAACCGCAAGTCGGCGATCCAGATCGCGCGCGACCTCGGCTTCGAGGTCGTCGAGCGCGACCTCGCCCGCGCCGAGCTGTACCTGGCCGACGAGATCTACATGACCGGCACGGCGGCCGAGCTCGTGCCCGTGCGCGAGGTCGACGACCACGCGGTCGGCACCGGCGAGCCGGGCGAGATCACCCGGGCGGTGCAGTCGGCGTTCGAGGACGCGCTGCACGGGCGCGCCGAGCGCTACCGCGAGTGGCTGGACCCTGTCCCGGTGCGGGAGCACGTCGCGTGATCGTGCGCGGTGGGCGGCGAATTCCGGAGCGGCGCGCGCGCTGAGCGCGTGCCGCTGCCCGCTGTTCGCCCATCGCCCACCGAAAAGGACCTCCCGTGACCGACCTTCAGCTCTACGACGCCACCCTGCGCGACGGCATGCAGGGCCCGGGCCTGACCCTCTCCGCCGCCGAGAAGGTGCGCGTCGTGCGCCGGCTCGACGAGCTCGGCGTGCACCTCGTCGAGGCCGGCTTCCCTGCCTCCAACCCCAAGGAGCTCGAGCTCTTCGACCTGCTGGCCGACGAGCGCCTGCGCCACGCCGAGATCGCCGCGTTCGGCATGACCCGCCGGCGCGACGCCGCCGCCGACGAGGACGAGGGGCTCCGCGTGCTGGCCGGCTGCTTCGCCGCCGTGTGCACGATCGTCGGCAAGACCTGGGGCCTGCACCTCGACAAGGTCGTCCGCGTCTCGCGCGACGAGAACCTGGCCATGGTCGGCGAGTCGGTCGCCTTCCTCGCCGGCTCCGGAAAGCGCGTGATCTACGACGCCGAGCACTTCTTCGACGGCTGGCGCGACGACGCCGGCTACGCGCTCGCCTGCCTGGACGCCGCGGCGGCGGCCGGCGCCGAGACCGTCGTGCTGTGCGACACCAACGGCTCGTCGCTCCCCGACCAGATCGCCGAGGCGACCGGCGCCGTCGTGGCGCGGCTCGTCCCCGAGCACCCCGGCGTGCGCGTCGGCATCCACTGCCACAACGACGCCGAGTGCGGCGTGGCCAACTCGCTGGCGGCGGTGCGCGCCGGCGCCGCCCACGTGCAGGGCACGATGAACGGGGTGGGGGAGCGGACCGGCAACGCCAACCTCGTCTCGATCGTCGCCAACCTGCAGCTCAAGATGGGCCACGCCGTCATCACGGACGAGCAGCTCGCGGGCCTGACCGAGGCCGCGCACTTCGTCGACGAGCTCGTCAACCGCCCGCCCAACCGCTCGCAGCCGTACGTCGGGCGCGACGCGTTCGCCCACAAGGGCGGGATGCACGTGGCCGGCGTGCGCGCCGACGCGAGCACGTTCGAGCACGTCGACCCGGCGCTCGTGGGCAACACGCGCGAGCTGCTGGTCTCCGAGCTGGCCGGGCGCCACACGGTGGCCGAGCGCGCCTCCGCCGCCGGCCTGGAGCTCGACGACGCCGCCGCCCAGCGCGTCATCGACCGCGTGAAGCTGCTCGAGCACGGCGGCTACCAGTTCGAGGCGGCCGACGGCTCGTTCGACCTGCTCCTGCGCCGCGAGTCCGGCGACTACGAGCAGCTCTTCCGGCTGGAGTCCTGGCGCGTGATCGTCGAGCAGCGCGCCGACGGGAACGTCGAGACCGAGGCCACGATCAAGATCTGGCTCGACGGCGAGCGCTACGTCCGCACCGCCGAGGGCAACGGCCCCGTCCACGCCCTCGACGCGGCGCTGCGCGACGCCATCGGGGAGATCCACCCGCACCTCAAGGACATCGAGCTGGTGAACTTCAAGGTGCGGATCCTCGACGAGACCCACGGCACGGACGCGGTCACCCGGGTCGTCCTCGACGCCTCCGACGGCACCGCCACATGGGGCGCGATCGGCGTCGGCGAGAACGTCATCGCCGCGTCGTGGGCGGCGCTGGTC
>JAXDHQ010000269.1:0-6828 GCA_034664395.1 Solirubrobacteraceae bacterium
CGCGGCGTGTACGTCACGCTGGCCGCCTACCCGCTCGTCCCCAAGGACGAGGTCGGCTTCCGCATCCAGGTGACGGCGGCCAACACCGACGCCGAGATCGACTCCGTCATCGCGGCGCTCGAGGAGCTCGCCTCGCGCGGCGAGCTCCAGCTCACCGACGAGATCGTGCCCCAGGCGGCCTGACCATGTTCGCTGGGGCCGTCCGACGCACGCAGCTCTGGCAGGTCTACCTGCTGGTGGGCGCGGTGGTCACCGCGGCCTACGTCTGGCTGCCGCCGTTCGCCGGCAGCGGCCCGGTCATGAACCTCCTGGGCCTGTCGCCAGTCGTGGCGATCGTCGTCGGCGTCCGCCGCCACCGTCCGGCCTGCGCCGTCGCCTGGTGGTGCTTCGCGCTGGGCTTCGCCCTCTTCTGGCTCGGCGACCTCTACACCTACAGCTACCCGCGCCTCTTCGGGGCCGACGTGCCGTTCCCGTCGATCGGCGACGGGGCCTACGTGCTCGTCTACCCGGCGCTCATGGCCGGCCTCGTCGTGCTCACGCGCCGGCGCAACCCCGAGCGCGACCGCGCCGGGGTGATCGACTCGCTGATCATGACCCTGGGCCTGTCGCTGCTGTCGTGGGTCGCGCTCATCGCCCCCTACGTGCACGACGGCTCGATGCCGCTGCTCGCGCGGCTGGTCTCGATCGCCTACCCGCTGGGCGACATCCTGCTGCTGGCCGCCGCCATCCGCCTCGCCGTCGACACCGGCCGGCGCCAGCCCGCCTTCTACCTGCTGACCGCGAGCATCGTCGCCCTCCTGGTGACCGACTTCGCCTACGGGCTCGTCACGCTGAGCGGCGACTACCACGGCCAGGTCGGACTCGACGTCGGCTGGATCAGCTTCTACCTGCTGTGGGGCGCAGCGGCCCTGCATCCGTCGATGCGCGGGCTCGACCAGTCCGCCCCCGAGCGTGCGCCGCGGCTGACCCCGCTGCGCCTCGTCCTGCTCACGTGCGCGTCGCTGATCGCGCCCGCGATCGAGATCAGCCAGGAGCTGCGCCGCGGCAACCTGGACCTGCTCGTCATCATCGCCGCCTCGGTCATGCTCTTCGGCCTCGTCGTCGCGCGCATGGCCGGCCTCGTCCGCCAGCAGGAGCGCTCGGTCGGCCGCGAGCGGATCCTGACCGCGGCCGGCGCCGCGCTCGTCGCCGCAACCGGCCGCGACCAGATCTACCGCGCCGCCCTGGAGCCGGTGCGCTCGCTCGTGGACGGCATGGCCGCCACGCTGCTGTGCCGTGTCGAGGAGAACGAGGTGGGCGTCGTCGCCACGCTCGGCGACGTCGTCACGGAGGATGGCGGCTGGACGCTCGCGCCCGACACCGCCGCGGCGCTGCTCGCCGTGTCCGACGCCGGCGCGGCCGAGGTCGACCTGACCGCCGAGGCCGGCGCCGACCTGCGCCTGCCGGCGTGGAGCGGCGGCCACGCGCTCGTCCTCGGCCTGGAGCTGCGCGGCGAGACCCGCGGCCTGCTGCTCGTCGTGGGCGAACAGCGCGTCTCGCGTCCCGTCTGCAGCGCCCTGCGCACGCTGGCGACCCAGGTCGCGCTCGCGATCGAGAGCGCCGACCTCAGCGAGGAGGTCCACCGGCGCAGCAGCGAGGCGCGCTTCAGCTCGCTCGTCCAGCACGCCAGCGACCTCATCACCGTGCTCGACGCCGAAGCGACCGTCGTCTACCAGAGCCCGTCGATCGAGCGGGTGCTCGGCTACGCGCCCGAGGACGTCATCGGAACGCGCTTCGACCGCCTGCTCGTCCCCGGCGAGGAGGGGCGACTGCTGCACCTGCTCGCCGACGGCTCGGGCTACGCCGGCCACGAGACCGAGGTGCTCGAGTGCGCGCTGCACCACCGCGACGGCAGCGTGCGCCACTTCGAGATCCTCCACACCAACCTGATCGAGGACGACGCGGTGCGCGGCATCGTCCTCAACGGCCGCGACGTCAGCGAGCGCCGCGCCTTCGAGGAGCAGCTCGCCCACCAGGCCTTCCACGACCCGGTGACCAACCTCGCCAACCGCGCGTTCTTCGCCGAGCGCGTGCGCCACGCGGTCGCCCGCGGGCTGCGCGAGAAGAACGCGCTGGCCGTCATCTTCCTCGACCTCGACGACTTCAAGACGATCAACGACAGCCTCGGCCACGCTGCGGGCGACCAGGTCCTGGGGGAGGTCGCCAAGCGGCTGTCCGCGAGCATCCGCTCCAGCGACACCGCGGCGCGCTTCGGCGGCGACGAGTTCGCCGTGCTGCTCGAGGACGTCGACGGCCCCGACCAGGCGGCCGAGGCGGCCGAGCGCATCCTCGAGTCGCTCATCGACCCGCTGCACGTCGAGGGCAAGGAGATCGTCGTCCGCTGCAGCCTCGGCCTGTCGATGCTCGAGCCCGGCGAGACCGCCGACGCCGAGGAGCTCATCCGCAACGCCGACGCCGCGATGTACATCGCCAAGCGCGACGGCAAGGGCGGCTACCGCCTGTTCGAGCCGGCGATGCACGAGGGCGTGCTCGCGCGCCTGGAGCTGCGCGCCGACCTGCAGCGCGCGCTCGCCGGCGACCAGTTCGAGCTGTACTACCAGCCGGTCGTGCGCCTCGAGGACGGCTCCGTCTCCGGCGTGGAGGCGCTGCTGCGCTGGCGCCACCCCGAGCGCGGGCTGCTCGCCCCCGAGGAGTTCATCCCCTTCGCCGAGGAGAGCGGGCTCATCGTCCCGATCGGTCGCTGGGTCCTGCGCGAGGGCTGCCGCGAGGCGCGGCGCCTGCAGCGGATGCTCCCGTCCGACCCGCCGCTGTCGATGAGCGTCAACCTCTCGGTCAAGCAGCTCCAGCACTCCGACGTGGTGTCCGACGTGCGCGACGCGCTGACGGAGTCGGGCCTCGCCGCCGGCAGCCTCACGCTCGAGATCACCGAGACGGTGATGATGGCCGACGCCGACCTCGCCGTCGCGCGGCTGGAGGAGCTCAAGGCGCTCGGCGTGCGCCTGGCGATGGACGACTTCGGCACCGGGTACTCGTCGCTGAGCTACCTCAGCCGCTTCCCCGTCGACATCCTGAAGATGGACCGCTCGTTCCTCACCGCCGGCGCGTCGCCGGAGACCTCGGGCCTGGCCACGGCCGTCGTCGCGCTCGGCGAGACGCTGCAGCTCGAGGTCGTCGCCGAGGGCATCGAGTTCCCCGAGCAGTGGAACACGCTGCGGGAGCTGGGCTGCGAGCTCGGGCAGGGCTTCTACTTCGCGCGGCCCATGAGCGCCGACGCCGCCCTGGAGTTCCTGCGCTCCAACCAGGGCGCCGGCGCGGTCGAGGGCGGCGAACCGACCCCCGGCCTGCAGTCCTCCGATGCACCATAGCTACGAGGCGCTCGACCGCCCGGGCGGCTTCAGCCGGGTGCGGTTGCTCGCTCCGCTGCGCCACCGCGACTTCCGGCTGCTGTGGACCGGCATGTGCATCTCGCTGCTGGGCGACGGCGTCTTCCTGGTCGCGATGGCGTGGCAGGTCTACACGCTGTCCAACGCGCCCACCGCGCTGTCGGTCGTCGGCATCGCGATGAGCGTGCCGACCATCGCCCTGCTGCTCGTCGGCGGGGTGGTGAGCGACCGTCTCGACCGCCGGCGCATCATGCTCGGCGCCGACCTGATCCGGGGACTGACGCTGGCGGTCATGGCGGCGCTGTCGCTGACCGGAGCGCTCGAGCTCTGGCACATGATCGTGCTCGTCGCCGTCTACGGCGCGGGGACGGCCTTCTTCAGCCCGGCGTTCGACGCCATCGTCCCCGACGTCCTGCCCGCCTCCGAACTCGCGCAGGCCAACTCGCTCGACCACTTCGTGCGGCCCCTGGCCCTCCGTCTCGCCGGCCCGGCGGTGGGCGGCGTGCTCATCTCGGTCACCGGCGTCGGCACCGCCTTCGCGGTCGACGCGGTGTCCTTCGCCCTCTCGGCCGTCGCTCTGTTCGCGATGACCGCCCGCCCGCGCGAGCGCGGCGTGGCGCCGGCGTCGTTCGGCGGCGACCTGCGCGCCGGCATGCGCTACATCCGCGGCCACGTGTGGCTGTGGGCCACCTTCGCCAGCGCCGCGATCGCCTACCTGCTCTTCATGGGCCCGGCCGAGGTCCTGCTGCCGTATGCGGTCAAGAACGAGCTGCACGGCAGCGCGGCCGACCTCGGCCTGGTGCTCGCGGCCGGCGGCATCGGCTCGGTCGGGTGCGCCGCGGTCATCGGCCAGCGCGGCCTGCCGCGACGCGACATCACGTTCATGTACCTGGCGTGGACGCTGGCCACCTTCGCGATCGCCGGCTACGGGCTGGCCACCGCCGTGTGGCAGCTCATGCTCGCCAGCCTCGCCTTCAACGGGCTGGAGACCGCGGGCACCATCGTGTGGGCGACGGCCAAGCAGCGCCACGTCCCGGCCGCGCTGCTGGGCCGGGTGTCGAGCCTGGACTGGCTGATCTCGATCGGCCTGCTGCCGCTGTCGTTCGCCCTGACCGGCCCGGTCAGCGAGGCGATCGGCGTGCGCACGACGCTGGTGTGGGCGGGGGTGATCGGCGGCGTCGTGACGTTCGCGGCGCTGCTGCTGCCGGGCATGCGCGCGATCGAGGGGCGCGCCGAGCGCGTCCCGGTCGCCGCCGGCGCCGCCTAGAAGATCGCGCGCGCCAGCAGCACGACGGCCACCACGACGGCGGCCACCGCCAGGACCCGCAGGAAGAGCTGGAAGGCCTCCTGCTCGCTGCGCAGCGGGTTCAGCACGTCAGAGGACGTAGACGGTCGTGTAGACGACGATCCACATGACGTCGACGAAGTGCCAGTAGATCCCGGGAATCTCGACGCCGTCGTGGTGCTCGGGCGTGAAGTGCCCGCGCCAGGCGCGGACGGTGACCATCGCCAGGAGCGTCAGGCCGACGAAGACGTGCGCGCCGTGCAGCCCGGTGAGCCCGTAGAAGACCGAGCCCTGGGCGAAGTCGTGGGGCGCGAAGCCGATGTGGACGTACTCGTTGACCTGGATGAACAGGAACGTCGCGCCGAGCAGGAAGGTGGCGAGCATGCCGGCCTTCAGCCCGTTGCGGTTGCCGTTCTTGATCGACGTCTGCGCCCAGTGCATCGTGAACGACGAGGACACGAGGATCGCCGTGTTGAACGCGGCCACGGCGATCGGCAGCTTGTGGCCCTGGATGGGGAACCACGAATCTCCCTGCACGACCCGGATGAAGAAGTAGGCCGTGAAGAAGGCCCCGAAGACCATCACCTCGGAGATGATGAAGAGCAGCATCCCCAGGAGCTGGGGCTCGACGCGCGACGACCGGTTGGCGGGCGGAGGCCCGTGGTGGTCGTGGTCGCCGTGGACCGCGGTGCCGGCTCCCATGGATCCTGCCTCCATGCGCGCTCCTAGGCCGCCGGGGCGGCGGCCGTGTCGGGGTCGGTGGCCGCGACGTGCTCGACGGGCACGTTGGTGGCCTTGCGGACGCGGTCGATGAGGTCCGCGCGCAGCCAGCCCGAGCGCGTCTCGGGCAGGGTCGAGATGACGATGTCCGACACGCGGAAGAACTGCACCGCGTTGACGATCGCGGTGTAGGGATCGGGGTCGCCGATCATCCCGGCGCAGATCAGCCCGGCCGCGCGGGCGCGGTCGATGACCTGCGTCAGGCGCGCGCGGGCCTGACGCGCGCCGATGCCGTGGCCGGCCTCCTGGGGGACCACGAAGATGAAGACGCGCCGCTCGTCCTCGCTCACCTTGGCCTGCAGCGCCTCCAGGAAGGTGTCCGAGGCGGCGGTGCGGTTGGCGACCGCCAGCGTGACCCCGAAGGGCAGGCCCTCCTGGTCGAGGTCGACGACCACGTGCTCGACCGGCACCGAGGTCGCCTCCTGGATGCGCTCGATGAGGTCGCGCCGCAGCCAGCCCGACGACGCCGCCGGGAAGGTCGAGATCACGACCTGGTCGGGCTTGTGCTCGGCGATCGCGTCGAGCGTGGCGGTGTAGGGATCGGGGTCGCCGACCTCGCCGGTCGCCTCGACGCCCTCCTCGCGCAGGACCTTGCGGGCGAGGTCGATGCGCACCTGGGCGGCGTCGAACACCGCCTCGTCGTAGATCACGTTGCCCTGCCGCGGGTTGGTCCGCGGCACGCACACGACGACGCGGATGTCATCCGCCGCCGCCATCTGCTTGATGCGCTCGAGCAGGGGCCGCCCGCCGAGCGTCTCGTTGGCCACCACCAGGACGGTCTTCACGCGCGCAGCCTCCTACTCCGCCGTGGTCGTCGCGGCTCGGGCACCCGCCGGAGCGGGGACCTCCGCGCCTTCCTTGAACACGCCATGCACCGCACCCGGGACCCCGTACTCGTAGGGGCCGCCGACAACGGTCGGCACCGAGTCGAAGTTGAAGATCGGGGGTGGCGACGAGACCTGCCACTCGAGCGTGAGCGCGCGCCACGGGTTGGCCACCGCGCGCGGCCCGCCGCGCCACGACGCGATCATGTTGTAGGCGAAGACGAGCGTGCTGAGACCGAGGATGAACGAGAACACCGAGATGAACAGGTTCCAGTCCGCGAACTGCTGGGCGTAGTCGTAGACGCGGCGCGGCATCCCCTGCACGCCGATGATGTGCATCGGCCCGAAGGTCAGGTTGAACGTGATGAACGTCAGCCAGAAGTGCAGCTTGCCGAGCTTCTCGTCGTACATCCGGCCCGTCATCTTCGGGAACCAGTAGTAGACCCCGGCGAAGATCGTGAACAGCGACCCGCCGAAGAGCACGTAGTGGATGTGGGCGACGATGAAGTAGGTGTCGCTGACGTGGATGGTCAGGGGGATCATCGCCAGCATCACG
>JAXDHQ010000270.1:0-27511 GCA_034664395.1 Solirubrobacteraceae bacterium
GCGGCGCGCAGGTCCGAGACCTCCGCGGACGCTGAGGCCGCGGCCCCGGTCTCCTGACCGCGGGCCGCGGAGACGACGACGGGGTTGAGGTCGAGCTCGGCGATCTCGGGATGCGCCGCGCCGCGCGGCGGTGGAACGCTCAGTAGAACTCACCGGCGCTGCGCGGCAAAAGACAGATGCGCCCGGCGCGGCCCGGCGGGACGCTTCGGTGGAGTCGAATTCCGAGCCCCCGAGGCGCCACATGAGCATCGCCATCCAGCCCTACGAGAGCAGCTCGATGTTCGGCGCGATCGTCGTTGGCGTGGATGGTCACGCCGGTGGCCGTGACGCGCTCGCGCTCGCCAAGCGCCTGGGCGACCTCGGTGGGGGCGAGCTCGTCGCCGTTCACGTCTATCCCTGCGCGGCCTTCCCGATGTCCGGGCGGCACGAGCACGTCGACGCGCGGCTGCGCAACGAGGCCCACGCGCTGATCCGCTGCGAGATCGCCGAGGTCGGGGCCGCGGGCGCGCGGTCGCGGGTCACGGCCGACAACTCGCCGGCACGAGGCCTGCACCGCGTCGCCGAGCAGCTCGCAGCCGACCTCATCGTGGTCGGCTGCGCGCATCGCGGCGCCGTTGGCCGCTTGGTCGCCGGCGACACCGCGTGCTCGGTCCTCCAGGGCTCGCTTGCTCCGGTCATCGTGACGCCGCGCCTCGAGTTGCCGTCGCTGCGCGAACGCCCCGTCATCGGCCTCGGCTACGACGGCTCGGGCGCCAGCCGTACCGCGCTCGCGTGGGCTGGACGTCTCGCCGATGCCGTCCGCGGAACCGTGCGCGTGCTCACCGTCGCCCAATCACCGGGACTCGTCGTATGCGCCGGGTCCTATGGCATCGACTGGGACGCGCTCGCGCCCGAGCGCCGTGCGCACGCGGTGCAGCTCGCCGCGGACGCCGTCGACGAGCTCGGCGACCGCGCCACCGGACGCGCCATCGACGGCACGGCGCACGAGCGGCTCCGGGCGTTCTCCGAAGAGGTCGACGTGCTCGTCCTCGGCTCACGCGGCTACGGCCCCGTGCGACGCACGCTGCTGGGCAGCACCTCGGACCGTCTCGTCCACGGGGCGGCCTGCCCGGTCGTCCTGATCCCGCGCGCGGCGGACGTCGCGAGCGAGTCCGAGGGGACCGCAGTCGAGCAGCGCGCCTAGCCGGGCTCGCGGAGCGGCCGGGAAGCGCAGCAGCTCGCGGTTCCAGTCGAACCACCAGCGGGGATAGCGCGCCCGGAAGACGATCATGAGCAGCGGTCCGAGGAAGAGTCGGTGGCTGCCCATCGCGGCACGGGCGACTACGGAGGCGAGCCCACGACAGCCGAGCGACCGGTCAGCCCACAGCGCCCAGTCGTCGCGCCGGTGGCGACTCTCGGCGACGGCCCGGGATCCTCGCGTGCACCGTGGTCCCGGCCCCGGGCGCGGACTCCAGGCGCAGGGTGCCGCCAACGACCGCGGCGCGCTCGCGCATCCCGATGAGGCCGAAGCCATCGTTGCTGGCGCGCAGCGAGAAGCCAGGGCCGTCGTCGCGCACGGTCGCGGCGATGCCCCCGTCATCTTCGACGACCACCACCTCGACGCGCGCCCCGGCAGCATGCTTGGCGACGTTGGTCAGGGCCTCCTGGACGATGCGGTACAGCGCGACCTCGATCTCGGGCTCGTGGCGGATGTCGGTCCGCCCGGCCTCGTAGGCGAGGTCGACCGTGGCGGTGATCTCGAGGTCGGTGAGGCGCCGCGACCGCTCGACGAGCGCCTGCAGCGCCGGGCCCGCACCGAGCTCGTCGAGCGCCGAAGGGCGCATGTCCGTGATGAGGCTGCGCAGCGCCTCGATGGCCGCCGCGGCCCGCTCCACCGCGCCGTCGACGGCCTCCTCGAGCACGCCTGCGTCGCCCGTGCGACGGGCGCTCGAGAGCATGATCCGCAGGGCGGCGAGCTCCTGCAGGCTGTCGTCGTGCAGCTCGCGCGCCCAGCGTCGGCGCTCCTGCTCGGAGGCCTCGACGCTGCGTCGCAGGCCCTGCACCGCGACGTCCTGCGCGGTCGCCACCGCCGTCGCCGCGCTGGCGGCGAAGGCCTGCATGAGACGCTCATCCTCGGCAGTGAACTCCGGGCCGCCGGTCATGCGGTCGAAGGCGGCCATGATCCCGACGGCCTCGCCACGGAAGATCAGCGGCACGAGCAGGCCGGTGGAGGCGCCCACCTGTTCGGCGAGCGTGAAGCGCAGCCGTGAGCTGGCGTCGGCCAGGCGCTCGGGTCGCTGCTTGCGCAGGACCTCACCGGCGACGCTGTCGCTCTGGGGGATGCGCTGTCCGCGGAGGGCTGGGGGAACCTCGCCGGCCATCGCCTGGACGACCAGGTCGTCGCCGTCGCACAGCTCGATGAGCATCGAGCGCGCCTCGATGAGCGCGCGCCCGCGCTTGACCAGGAGCTCGAGCACCCGCTCGAGGTCGGTCTCGCCGCCGATGGCGCGCGCGATCGAGGAGGTGGTCTCCAGCGCCGAGACCGCGCGCTCGAGCTCGTCGCGCCGCGCGGCCACGCCGCGATACAGCCGCGCGTTCTCGATGGCGATCGCCGCCCAGTCGGCGAGCACCACGAGCGCCTCCTCGTCGCTCTGGGTGAACTCGCCGCCGGCCTTCTCGGTCAGGTAGAGGTTGCCGTAGGCCACGCCGCGGATGCTGATCGGCACGCCCAGGAAGCTGTGCATCGGCGGGTGACCGAGCGGAAAGCCGTAGGAGCGCGCGTGCTCGCCGACGTCGGACAGGCGCAGGGGCTGCGGGTCGCTGATGAGCACGCCGAGGATGCCGTGGCCGCGAGGAAGGTCGCCGATGGTGCGGCGGGTGTCCTCGTCGATGCCGGCTGTGAGGAAGCGCTCGAGCTCCTGGCGGTTCTCGTCGAGGATGCCGAGGGCGGCATAGCGCGCGCCGGTGAGCTCGCGCGCCACCTGGAGCACCCGCTCGAGGACGACCTCCAGGTCGAGCTCGGATACCAGCGAGCGACCGACGTCAAGCAGGCGCCGCAGGCGCTCGTCGTCGAGGTGGTCGTCGGTCAAGTCGGGCTCACGAGAGAGAGCCTGACAGGCTTGGGGCAGCTCCGCCGGGGCCTCGATGACGGCTCGGCCGTCGGCGGCCGAGCTGGAGGGTCAGCTTGCTGCGAACTCGCGATGCAGGTCGGTCTGGACGGGCACGCCACCCGACCGCGGGAGGTGCCCGGCGACGGCCTCGTCGTCGCGGGCGGCCAGCCACGGGGAGAGGTAGCGGCCCGCCACCTTGCTTGGCGGCCACCACAGGGCCTGCGTGGCGGTCTCGCCCTCGCCGCCGCCGCCGGCGGCGTCGTAGCGCATCCATTGGTCGCTGTGGGCTGGGCCCGTCAGCAGCCGTCCGCGCAGGACGGGCCGGAAGGGGCGGGGCTCGACGGCGGCGCCCGCACGGGCGGCGATGTCCTCGGCTGCCGCGTCGGCCTGCTCGGCGGCGAGGCCGCCGAACTTGATGGGGAAGGCGATGCCGTCGCCGGCGGCCCAGACGTCCGCCATGCCGCGCACGCGGCAGTGCTCGTCGACCTCGACGAAGCCGTCGGGGTCGGCCGGCACGCCGCCGACGCGCCGGCCGCCGAGATGCGGCAGCGCGACGACACGGTCGACCTCGAGGCGCCGGTCGGACGGGCGCATGACGACGGTTGTGGCGTGCCCGGCCATGACGTCGGCGTAGGCGCTGGTCTCGATCGCCACCCCGGCGGCCTCCAGCTCGGCCGAGACGGCCTCGACGGCGCGCGGGCCGAACGCGGCGAGCGGCGCGTGCTCGGGCGTGACCAGCGTGGTCTGCAAGTCGACGCACATCCCCCGCGCCTGGCGCGCGATGAGGAGCGCCAGCTCGTACGCGGGCAGCGGCCAGCCGGGACCCGGCGGGATGACCACGGCGAGACGCTTGGTGTAACCCTGCTCGATGTCCAGGAGCAGGCCGCCGAGCTGGTCGGGCTCGGAGCGGTCGTCCCAGGTCAGCGCCCGGGCGTAGGCCGGGGTCGACTGGGCGCCGACGGCGAGGATGAGCGCGTCGTACTCGATCGGGCCCGCGGAGGTGTGGAGGACCTTGGTCTCGGGGTCGACGGACTCGACGGCGGCGGCGACGTGGCGGGCACCGGCGTCGCGGACGGCGTCGGCCAACGGCGTGTGTCGCGCGCGGCCCACGGAGAACGGCTCGGCGACCGCCAGCGGGCGGTAGACGAAGTCGGCCCGAGGGGCGACCAGGGTGAGCTCGACGCGGTCGCGGGCGAGCGCGTGCAGCGCGAAGAGGGCCTCGAGGCCCGCGACGCCGCCACCGGCGATCACCACGCGTTGGGGGGACTGGGAGGTGAAGGTCGTCATCGTGCCCCTACTGTGCGCGCTCGCGTCTGTTCCGGCATCCGCCCGCTCCACGGCGTCCGATGCGGTGGACTACGGACGTCGGCTCGTTCACCGCCGGAGGCTGTGGGAGGCTTCGCAAGCGGATGACCAGGATCGTGCTCGCCGACGACCATGCCGTGGTGCGCTCGGGCCTTCGGCTCCTGCTCGATCGCGCCGAGGGATTCGAGGTCGTGGCTGAGGCCGGCGACGCCGACGCCGCGGTGCGCAGCACGCTCGGACACAAGCCCGACGTGCTCGTGCTCGACCTCAACATGCCGGGCGAGCTGACGTCGCTGGAGGCGATCCCGCGCATCTCGGAGGTGTCGCCCAACACCCGCGTCGTGGTCCTCACGATGCAGGAGGACCCGGAGTTCGCGCGGCGCGCGCTGCGTGCCGGCGCCGCGGGCTACGTCCTCAAGGAGGCGGCCGACGACGAGCTCGTGGAGGCGGTGCGCCGCGCGGCCGCGGGGGAGACCTACCTCACGCCGCGCCTGGGCGCCGCGCTGGCCGCGGCCCCGCCGGGCCGGCCGGGCGATCTGACCGAGCGCGAGCTCGACGTCCTGCGCCGCATCGCGCTCGGCCACACCAACGCCGAGATCGCCGAGCAGCTCTTCCTCTCGGTGCGCACGGTCGAGACCCACCGCGCGCACATCCAGCAGAAGCTCGCGCGCTCGACGCGTGCCGAGCTCGTGCGCTACGCGCTGGACAACGGGCTGCTCGAGGAGTCCTAGGCGTCCGAGACGGCGCGAAGCCCCGCCCCGTAATCCCCGGGCGGGGCTCCACGCCTCTTCACGGGCGTCCGTGACGCGCGTCGCTCAGCTCGCTGCCGGCGCTGCTGTCGACCTGGCCGCCCGCCGTTCGCGAACCTCCGCGCTGGCCCGACCGAGGAGCCCCAGCGTCAGCACCAGCAGACCGATCCCGGTCAGCAGGAGCGCGAATCCCATGACAATCGCGAACGTCGCCACGCTCTCGGCGAAGTAGGACGTGTTCAGGGCCGTCGTCAGGGCCGTCTCCGTAACCCAGATGTTGCGCGCCGGGTTGTCGACCGGCGCGCCCGACTTCGGATCGACGGCGGCGAGCGTCTTGTCGGAGGTGGGCTTGCCGTCCTTGCCCAGGTAGTGAGGCATCTGGGCGTAGGTCTGGCCACCGGTGGCCTCCAGCGCGTGCTTGCGCATGACGTTGGCAAAGGCCTGCGCCTTGGCGCCGGTGTTCACGAGCTGGTTGGGGATGGTCGAGTCGGGCGTTCCGACGATCTGCTCACGGGCGAGGTCTTGGCGAACACGATCGCGTCCGTTGAAGCCCGTGACGACCGAGCCGATGCCGAAGGCCATCAGCATGATGCTCGCGGCGACGCCGAAGTACTGCAGGACCTTGCTCATCTGGGTTCCTCTCCTGGCTGGTTGATCAAGACGCCACCAGTCTCGCCGCGCTCCGACGCCCTGTCGTCGGTGGTTGCGGCCCATCCGTGCTCCGTGCCGCACCCGGATGGGGCATCGGTGGTTGACCGCAGCGCGCCGCGGTCAGCGCGGCCGCAACGGGAGGCCGCCCCGCCACACACGAGAGAGGAGCGCCCGCCGGGCGCCCCTCTCATGTGTGGTGCGCATCCGTGCGCGTATCAGCGGACGGTGAAGTCCGCGTGCTGCCCAGCCAGATAGTGGCCGGGAAGGTTGCAGATGAAGGCGTAGTGCCCGGGCTTGAGCCGCAGGCTCAGCGTCTTGGTCGCGCCCGCGGGCAGGTTCGGGATCTCGCCGACGTTGCCGGTCTCGACGGCCTTGCCGCCCTGCGTCAGGTCGCCGGCCGCCTTGCTCGTGCGCAGGACGACGAGCTCGTGCTTGATGAGCCCGGTGTTGTGCACGGTGAAGGTGACCTTGCCGGCGCTTGCGACAGCGGGGCTCGGCGCGATCGCGAACTCGCGCAGCCCGACGTCGACCGCATGCACCGGCGCGGGCGCCACGGGCGCCGTCGCCTTGGCCGCGGGGACGACCGCGGCCGGCGTCGCCGCCGTCGTCTTGTCGAGCTTGACCGCCACCGCGAGGAGGTTGACGCCCGCGATGACCAGCGCGACGAGGGCGAAGATGCTGAAGGCCGCGACGCCACGTCGCAGGTAGCCGTTCTGGCGGCGGACCTCGTCGGTCAGCGCCCACAGCGCGGCGTCGTCCACGGGCCCGACCGGCGCTTCTTCACGCACGGGAGGCGTCTCGACGTGGCCGTTGCCTGGATCGGTGATGAGCGACATGGGTGCTCCTCTCGTTTGACGAGAGCATCGCGGCGCCCAGGTCGCGTGGCATCGGGGCCCGCTACGCAGCCGTCACCGCAGTTCGCCGCAGAGCGGGCTGCCGTGCGGGCTTCTACGCCTAGGCCGCGGCCCGCACGGCTGCGACCCACTCGGCCGGGCTCGCGGTCTTGGCGAGGTACCCGACGGCGCCGTGGCGCCGCGCCTCGAAGGCGTGCGCGTCGTCGTCGCCGAAGCCCACGAGCAGGATCGGAAGGCCCGGGGCGCAGCGACGCAACCGCTCGAGCCCCTCGAGGCGCTCGTCGCCGAGGACCCCCGGGTCCAGGACCACGATGTCGGGCAGGTGCGCGCGCAGGGCGCGCACGAGCTCGTCCAGGGTCGCCGTCTCGACCACGCGCATGCCACCCTCTCCGGCCAGCATCCCGCCCACGGCGCGGCGCGTGCTCGCGTGGCCGTCGGCGACCAGCACCTCGAGGGGTCGCGGCCCGAGCGAGGCTGGCGAGGTGGAGGTGGTGGGAGGGCGCATGGGTAGCCGCCGACCTTACGCGCCGCCTGCGGGTGGGGCATCCGCAGTCCTCCGGCGAGGGCGGGGAGGAATACGGTCGCGCCGAGAGACTGCGGCGGGTTTCCACGGAGCCGGGCTGCGGCCCAGATCGGACGACGGGCTCTGCGGGGCCACCTACGGCTCAGGGCCCGGCGGGGCGACGCGGTCTAAGCAACCTCTCAGCCTGCGCTTAGCCGCGTATCAGGCTGCGGGCGCACCCTGCTGCGGTGACCTCGCACCAGCAGCACGGTATCTCCGGCACGCGCGCCGCTGCCGCGCGCGACGCGGCGCTGCGGCGGATGTCGCGGATCAACCGGCTCGCGGTTGGCGGCTCGTTGGCGCTCGTCGCCGGATTCACGACCCTGGCCGCCCACGCCACCGCGTCGTCGCAGCAGTCTTCGCGTGCGGTCGCGACCGCCGCGAGCTCTGCGCCGGCGATAGCGGCCGCGCCCGCCACGGCGACCCCGAGCGCCCACAGGACCACGGTCCACCACCATCGTCGCCATCACCGCACGACGGCGACGTCGAGCGGCGCCTCGGCGGGAACCGCGGCCAGCTCGGGCTCCGCCTCGACGGGCACGTCGGCCTCCGGGACGGCCGGGTCGTCGCAGTCGCAGTCGCAGGCCGTCGCGCCGACGGCGACCCAGCAGGCGCCCGCGGTCGTCTCGGGCGGCTCGTGAGGGCCGCGATCGCCACCTGGCCGGCGCTCGGGACGACCGCGCATGTCGTGGTGACCGAGGCCGCCGCGCTCCCTGACGCGCTGCAGGCCATCGAGATCGAGATCGCCGCGATCGACCTCGCGTGCAGTCGCTTTCGCGACGACGCGGAGATCGCGGGCCTCCACGCCGCTGCCGGCCGGCCGGTGCCGGTCGGCGCTCTGCTCCTGGAGGCCGTCGACGTCGCGCTGGAGGCGGCCCGTCGCTCCGAAGGGCTCGTGGACCCGACGATCGGCGCGGCGATCGTCGGCGCCGGCTACGACCGCGACTTCGCGGCGCTGCCCGCCGACGCTCCGGCGCCCACGTTCGTCCCCGCAGCCGGCTGGCGCACCGTGCGCGTCGACCACGCCGCGGGCACGATCGCGCTGCCGGCGGGCGTGCGCCTGGATCTCGGCGCCACCGCCAAGGCGCTGGCCGCCGATCGCGCGGCCACGGCGGCCGCGTCGGCGATCGCGCCCCATGGCGTCCTCGTGAGCCTCGGCGGCGACCTCGCCGTCGGCGGCCCGCCGCCGCACGAGGGCTGGCCGGTGGGCATCGCCGACGGTCACCGCGATGGCGACGTCGCCACCACGGTTGCGGTGCGGGGCGGCGGCCTTGCGACCTCGAGCACCACGCAGCGCCGCTGGCGGCGCGCGGGGCGCGAGGTCCATCACATCCTCGATCCGCGCACGGGCGCGCCCGCCCCGGTCATCTGGCGCACGGTCAGCGTCGCCGCCGCGAGCTGCGTCGAGGCGAACACGGCGAGCACCGCGGCGATCGTGCGGGGCGCCACCGCTCCCGCGTGGCTGTGGCGGATGCGGCTGCCCGCGCGGCTGGTGCGTCACGACGGCGCGGTCGTCACGACGTGCGGTTGGGCGCCCGCCGCGGCGGTGGCGGCCTGATGGCGCTGTGGTACCTCACCCGCGCCACCGGCGCGGTGGCGCTGGTGCTGCTGACGCTCTCGCTCGCGCTGGGCGTCGCCAACGTGCAGCGCTTCGCGTCGCCGCGGTTGCCGCGCTTCGTGGTCGACGGCTGGCACCGGACCACATCGCTGCTGGTGTGCGTGCTGCTCGCCGTGCACGTCGCCACCGCCGTGCTCGACGGCTACGCCCCGATCCGCCTGGTGGATGCGTTCGTCCCGTTCGTCGGGACCTACCGGCCGCTCTGGCTCGGCCTCGGCGCGCTGGCGCTGGACCTCCTGATCGCCCTGATCGTCACGAGCCTGCTGCGCGCCCGGCTCGGCGTGCGCGCCTGGCGCGCGGTGCACTGGCTGGCGTACGCCTGCTGGCCGGTCGCGCTACTCCACGGCCTGGGCACCGGCAGCGACGTGCGCCCCGGCTGGCTCACCTGGCTGAGCCTGGGCTGCGCGGCGGTCGTCGCCGGCGCGATCGGCGTGCGGCTGTGCGACCGCGCGGCGACGTTCGGCGTGCGGGCCGGCGCGGGCGGGGCACTGGCCGCCGGAGCGATCGGGCTCGCGATCTGGCTGCCGTCGGGTCCGATGGCCGCGGGCTGGGCCGCCAAGGCGGGGACGCCCCCGAGCGTCCTCGGCGCGAAGCACCCCTCGGCGGCGCGGAGCCATCGATGAGCGATCGCCTGCTGGCCGGCCTTGCGGGCCGCGGCCCCATCGGGCTGGACCGGCACCTGGCCGTCCACGGCCGGATGCCCCCGGTCACCTCGGAGCTCATCGGCGAGGTCGACCGCGCGGGACTGCGCGGTCGTGGCGGCGCCGGCTTCCCGGCGGCCGTCAAGCTGGCCGCCGTCGCGGAGGGCCGGCGCCCGGTGGTCATCGTCAACGGCACAGAGGGCGAGCCCATGAGCGCCAAGGACCGCGCCCTGCTGGGCCGCGCGCCCCATCTGGTCCTCGACGGGGCGCTGGCCGCCGCGCGCGCCGTCGGGGCCCGCGAGGTGCTGCTCTGCGCGCCGCCGCATGCCAACGCGGTGCTCGCCGCGGCGCTGTCCGAGCGCGCCGCCGGCTTGCGCGGGGAGCCGCGGGTGACCCTCCGCCAGAGCGCGCCGGGGTACGTGGCCGGTGAGGAGACCGCGGTCATCTCGCACCTCGAGGGCCGCGGCGCACGCCCGCGCGTGATGCCGGCGCGCCCGGCGCAGGAGGGCTATCGCAAGCGTCCCACGCTGGTGCAGAACGTCGAGACGCTCGCGCACGTCGGGCTCATCGCCCGGCGCGGGGCGGCCTGGTTCCGCGAGCGCGGGACGCCGGAGCGTCCGGGCACGACGCTCGTGACGATCTCCGGCGCCGTGCGGGCGCCGGGCGTCTACGAGGTTGCCTCAGGACTGCCGCTGGCCGAGCTGCCCGGCATCGCCGGCGGCGTGACCGAGGCCACCCGCGCGCTGCTCGTCGGCGGCTACTTCGGCGCGTGGATCGATCAGCACGGAGCCGGTCTGACCCTCGACGACGTCGACCTGCGCCGCCACGGCGCCGCCGTCGGGGCCGGCGTCGTGGTGGTCCTCGGCGGCTCGGCGTGCCCCGTGGCCGAGACGGCGCGCCTGACGGCCTACATGGCCGCCGAGTCCGCCGGCCAGTGCGGTCCCTGCGTGCACGGCCTCGGAGCGCTGGCCGGCGTGCTGGACCGCTTCGCCACCGCCCGGACGGTGCCCGGCGACGGCGAGCGGCTGGTCCGCTGGACGGACATGGTGCGCGGCCGCGGCGCGTGCGCCCATCCCGATGGGGTGGCGAGGATGCTCGCCAGCGCCACGAGGCTGTTCCGCGCCGAGCTCGAGGATCACGCCCGGCGCGGGCCGTGCTCCGCGTGCGCCCTTCCTTCGATGCTCGTCCTTCCCGCCACGAGCCGCGCGAGGGCGGCCGCGTGAGCCTCCCGCCGTCGGAGCCTCCGAGCGAGGAGCTCGTGCTCGATCCGACCGCGTGCACCGGACACGGCCTGTGCGCCGAGCTGCTCCCGGAGCGCATCGTCCTCGACGACTGGGGCTACCCGATGATCGACCCGCACGTCCCGGAGAGCCTGCACGAGCACGCCGTGCGCGCCGTCAGGTCCTGCCCGGCGCTGGCGCTGGCGCTGCGGCGCGCCCGGGCGGACGTGCGTCGGTCCTGACCGGTCCGACCTACGATGCGCGCGTGCGCATCCTGCTCATCGAGGACGAGGCGGGCATCGTCGAGTTCGTGCGCAAGGCGCTGCAGGCCCAGGGGCATCAGGTGGACGTGTCCGGCGACGGGCCGGAGGGCGAGCGCCGCGCCCTCACCACCGACGTCGATCTCGTGATCCTCGATCGCATGCTGCCCGGCCGGGAGGGGGTCGAGGTGCTGCGCGGCATCCGCGCGGCCAAGCCGGACCTGCCCGTCGTCATGCTCACCGCGATCGGCGAGGTCGGCGCCAAGGTGCAGGCCCTGGACGCCGGGGCCACGGACTACGTGACCAAGCCGTTCTCGGTCGACGAGCTGCTGGCCCGCGTGCGGGCCCACCTGCGGCGGCCGTCGCAGCCGGAGGCCACGCGCCTGCGCGCCGCTGGGATCGAGGTCGACCTGCTGTCGCGCGAGGTCCAGCGCGACGAGGAGGCGGTGCGCCTGTCGGCCAAGGAGTTCGAGCTGCTGGTGCATTTCATGCGCCACCCCAACCAGGTGCTCTCGCGCGAGCAGCTCCTCAGTGGCGTGTGGGGCTACGACTTCCAGCCGCAGACCAACGTGGTCGAGGTGTACGTGGGGTACCTGCGCAAGAAGCTCGGCCGACCCGACCGGCCGGCGCCGATCGACACCATCCGCTCGGCGGGCTACCGGTTCACCGTGCGGTGAGCCCGCTCGCCGGCCTTCGAGCGCGCATCACGCTGCTGATCGTCGGCGTCGTGGCCTTCTGCCTCCTCGCCGGCTTTGTCGCGGTGTACCGCGGCACGACGACCCGGCTGCGCGACAGCACCGATCGCGGCCTGCGCGAGGACATGGCCGCGCTGCGAGCCGCGGTGCCGGCGCGGTCCTCGGCCCGGCTCGCGCGCGATGCGCGCGCGTACATCGGTCGCCAGCCACTGCGTGCGACCACGCACGTGCTGTTCGTCGTGCCGCCGGTCGGCACGCCGGTCACCAACGAGCCGGAGCTGCTGAACCCCACCGCCGGCGCCGATCCCGACGACACGCCCGCCCAGCGCCACGAGGAGGCCGAGGACGCGCGTGCGGTGCTCGGCGCGCCCGCGGGCTTGAGCAAGCGCGTGCTTCCGGGTGTTGGCCCGGTCCGGCTGCTGGTGAGCGTCGCGGCCGCCGCGGACGGGCCCGCGCGCTTCGGCATCGCCGAGCCGACCGGCCCCGTCGAGCGTGCCGAGAGCACGGTCAAGAACGCGTTCCTGCTCGCCGCGGCGATCGGCATGCTCGCCGCGCTGGTCGGGGGCATGCTGGTGGCGTCGCGCATCTCGGCGCCGCTGCGCCGCATGGCGCGGGTGGCGGCGCGCGTCGACGCCGGCGACCTCAGCCCGCGCATGGAGCTCGGCGGCCCGCGCGACGAGGTCCGCGTGCTCGCGCACAGCTTCGATCAGATGCTCGAGCGGCTCGAGGCCGCGTTCGCTCGCCAGAGCGCGTTCGTGGCCGACGCCTCGCACGAGCTGCGCACGCCGTTGACGATCGCCCGCGGCCAGCTCGAGGTCCTGGCGATGACCGACGAACCGAGCCGGGAGGAGATCCGCCACGTCGAGCTCGTCGTGCGCACCGAGATCGACCGGATGGCCCGTCTGGTCGAGGACCTCCTGCTGCTGGCGCACGAGAGCGGCTTCCTGCGCCCGGAGCCGATCGACCTCCCCGAGTTCCTGAACGGCATCGTGGTCGGCCTGCGCCCGACGGCCGCCGACCGGCGGCTGGAGCTCGGCGAGGTGCTGCCCATCGTGCTCGACGCCGATCCCGACCGGATCGCCCAGGCCCTGCGCAACCTGCTGCGCAACGCGGTCGTCCACACCGAGCCGGGAGGCCTGGTGCGCCTGAGCGCCCACGGGCGCGGCGACCGTGTCCGCCTCGTCGTCGACGACGACGGGCCCGGCATCCCAGCCGAGGATCGCGAGCGCGTCTTCGACCGGTTCGCGCGCCTGGACGCCAGCCGCGCGCGCGACGGCGGGGGAACGGGCCTCGGCCTGTCGATCGTCAAGCTCATCGCCGAGGCGCACGGCGGCGCGGTCTGGGCGGAGCGATCTCCCGAGGGCGGCGCGCGGTTCGTCCTCGAGCTGAGCACGGCGCCTCCGCCGACCTGAGAGAAGTCTCACGTCGGATTTAGGGCAGCGTCATCGTGAACGCCGAGCATCCGGGTCTCGATGGAAGTGCACGGCTCCTTACGCAACGAAGCGGTGACCTCCCGCGATCGCTTCGGTGGAGCGGAGGGCAACGAGATCCTCACGAGCGCGATCGCGGTGGTGCTCACCGGTCTGCTGGTGGCCGAGGGCGTCACGATCGTGCACATGCGCGGCCTGGTGAGCGCGCACATGTTCGTCGGCATGGTGCTGGTCCCGCCGGTGCTGCTGAAGCTCGCGAGCACCGGCTATCGCTTCCTGCGCTACTACACGGGCTCGCGCGCCTACCGGGCAAAAGGTCCGCCGCTGCCGGCGCTGCGGCTGCTTGCGCCGGCGCTCGTGGCGGTCACGATCGTCGTGTTCGTGACCGGGGTGCTGCTGCTCGTGGCCGGACACAAGTCGGGCGCCCTGCTGGAGATCCACAAGGTGAGCTTCATCGTGTGGGGGGCCTTGTTCGCGGTGCACTTCCTCGCCTACGTCCCGCGCGTCGCGCGCTCGCTGCGAGCCGACTGGGGCGCGGCGCGCCGCGAAGCGGTCCCGGGCGCCGGGCCGAGGGGAGTCCTGCTGTCCGCCGCGGTCGGCGGCGGCGCGGCGCTGGCGCTCGCGCTGCTGCCGGCGATGCACGCCTGGCACCCCTAGCGGGCCTCGACGACCATCAGGGTGTTGGCGCGGTCCTGATCGGAGACGGGGACGACGACCGTGCCGACCCTGTTGAGCGGCTTCCTCTCACGTTTCGGGACGCCGGTCCGTCTCACCCTCTGAGGCGCTCGAGGAGCGCGAAGCGACCGGCCTCCAGGAAGGACCTCGCAGATGACCGGGACGATCTTCGACACCGTGAGCGGGCGCATCGGCCGGCTGGATTGGGCCGAGCTGCAGCGCCAGCTCGACGAGCAGGGCTTCGCGGTCACCGCGCCCGTCCTGACCGAGGGCGAGTGCGTCGAGCTCGCGGACCTGTTCGAGAGCGACCGGTTCCGGTCGACGATCGACATGGCCCGCCACCGTTTCGGCGACGGCCGCTATCGCTACTTCGCCCGCCCGCTCCCGGACTCGATCGAGGCCGCGAGGGTCGCGTTCTACGAGCGGCTCGCGCCGATCGCCAACCGCTGGGCTGACCTGTTGTCGGGCGACAACCCGACGTTCCCGCTGACGCACGAGGAGCTGCTCGAGCGATGCCGCGAGGCGGGCCAGGAACGCCCGACGCCGCTGATGCTGCGCTACCACCAGGGCGACTGGAACGCCCTGCACCAGGACCTCTACGGCGACGTGTACTTCCCGTTCCAGGTCCTCACCGTGCTCTCGGATCCCGACCGCGACTACGACGGCGGCGAGTTCGTGCTGATGGAGCAGCGGCCGCGCGCGCAGAGCCGCGCCCACGTACTGCGCCCCCCGCAGGGCGCCTTCGTGATCTTCCCGACGCGCGAGCGGCCGAACAGGGGCAGGAACGGCTACCACCGCGTGGGACTGCGACACGGTGTCTCGACCGTCACCGCCGGCACCCGCACCGCGCTCGGCGTCATCTTCCACGACGCGCGGTGAGCGGGATCTCACGAGATCGCGACGACGACCGTCTCACCAACATGGCCACCTACGACATGAGCTGGACCACGTACGAGAGCCCGTTCGGGCCGCTCACGCTGATCGGCGACGCGGCCGGCCTGCGCCGCGTGTGCTTCCCCGGCCGCGCCCCGAGGCTCGATGAGGCCGACCGCGACTCGGAGGCGTTCGCGGATGCGGCCGAGCAGCTCGAGCAGTACTTCGCCGGCGACCGGGGGACCTTCGACCTGCGCCTCGAGCTCACCGGGACCGCGTTCGAGAGGCGCGTATGGCGGGCGCTGCAACGGCTGCCCTACGGGCAGACGACGACCTACGGCGCCCTGGCCCGCGAGATCGGCGCAAGCACGGGGACCGCGGCGCCGGAGGCGCAGCTCGTGGGGTGGGCGATCGCGCGGACCCCGACCCCGATCGTCGTGCCGTGCCACCGCGTCATCGCCGCCGACGGGTCGCTGACGGGCTACCTCGGTGGCCTGCACCGCAAGCAGGCGCTCCTGGAGTTCGAGGCCGCCGGCGGCGTGCCGACCACCCTGCGGGCCCGATGGACCCAGCGGCAGCTCACGCTGCTGTGACCCGCACCTGGACCCTCGTCGGCCCGGACGGCGCCCAGTTCGAGAGCGACCGTCCGGGCGCCCTCGGTGGCCACCGCCGCTCCAAGCTCTACGGGCGCCTGGACTGCCGTGCCGCCCGGCAGGCGATCGCGCGCGGCGGCTACGTCCGCCACCGCGTGTTCTTCGCCGACGAGGCGAGCGCCCGGGCCGCCGGCTACCGGCCGTGCGCCGTGTGCCTGCCCGCGCGCTATGCCGAGTGGAAGGCCGAGCGGTGACGCTCGGGTGCCGCCGGACCGCGTGCTCGGCGCGCCGGCGCTCGATTGAAGCGCATGAGGCACGGACGGCGCCGGGGAGAGCGTCGTCATGGCACCAAGAGACCACAGCGGCGACGCGGCGACGCTGGCGACCGAGCTCGGCTGGTTCAGCCTCGGGCTCGGGACCGCCCAGCTCCTCGCGCCCGGCCGCGTCAACCGGGCCATCGGGGTCCGTGACGACCCGCGCAGCCGCTTCTGGCAGCGCGTCGTCGGCGTGCAGGAGCTGACCGCCGCCGCCGGCATCCTCGGCCGGCGTCGCCCGGTCGAGTGGCTGTGGGCGCGCACCGCCGGCGACGTCGTGCACCTGGCGATGCTCGCCCGCGCCCTCCGCGGCGGCCGCGGCGAGCAGCCCGCGCGGGTGGAGGCGGCCATGGCCTCGGTCGTCGGCTGCTTCGCGGCGGACGCCTACGCGAGCACGCGCATGACCTCTGACCCGCAAGCGACCCGGGAGGGCCATCCCATGAAGGCGAAGGCGAGCATCACCGTGGGCAAGCCGCGCGACGAAGCGCAGCGAAGGTGGCGCGAGTTCGAGCAGCAGCCGGGTGACGCAAGCCGCCTGGGCCCGATCGAGGTCCTGGAGGAGACGCCCGGCCGGGTCCGCTGGCGGACGATCGGCGACGCCGAGGCCAAGGCGTCGGGCGTGGCGGTCTTCACGGACGCACCGGGCGACCGCGGCACCGAGATCCACCTGGAGCTCGAGTACGAGGTCCCCGGCGGAGCGGTCGGGGCGGCCTTGAAGAAGGTCACCGGCGACGACCCGCTGCAGATGGCCAAGGACGACCTGCGCCGCTTCAAGCAGCTCGTCGAGACCGGGGAGATCGCCCGATCCGACGGCGCGCCGACGGGCCACAGCGCCAAGCTGCAGCCCAAGCAGCGCCCCGCCCAGCCCGTCGAATACGCGAACGTCTGAGGAGCGCACCCATGCGAGCGAACGTCTGGTCGGGACGCAACACGGTCCAGGTCGAGAACGTGCCGGATCCGAAGATCCTCAACGGCCACGACGCGATCGTGAAGATCACGTCTACCGCCATCTGCGGGTCCGACCTGCACCTCTACGACGGCTACATCCCGACGATGGAGAAGGGCGACATCCTCGGCCACGAGTTCATGGGCGAGGTCGTCGAGACCGGCCGCGAGGTCGCCAACCTGAAGGTCGGCGATCGCGTCGTCGTGCCGTTCCCGATCGCGTGCGGGCGCTGCGAGCAGTGCCGGCGCGAGCAGTACTCCGCCTGCGAGAACTCCAACCCGAACGCGGGAATGGCCGAGAAGATGTTCGGCCACCCGACCGCCGGGATCTTCGGCTACTCCCACCTCACCGGCGGCTACGCCGGCGGGCAGGCCGAGTTCGCGCGCGTGCCGTTCGCCGACGTCGGCCCGATCAAGATCGAGGAGGACCTGCAGGACGAGCAGGTGCTGTTCCTCTCGGACATCTTCCCGACCGGCTTCATGGGCGCGGAGATGGCCGAGCCGTCCCCCGAGAAGGTCATCGCCGTCTTCGGCGCCGGGCCGGTGGGTCAGTTCGCGATCGCCTCGGCCCGGCTGCTCGGCGCCGAGAACGTCATCGCGATCGACAAGGAGGAGTACCGCCTGCGCATGGCGCGCCAGGACGCCGGCGCCACCGCCACCATCAACCTCGACGAGCAGCCGGACGTCGTCGAGGCCCTCAAGGAGCTCACCGGCGGGCGCGGGCCGGACTCCGTCATCGACGCCGTCGGCATGGAGGCCACGCACGGGCACGTCGCGCTCCACGCCGTCGAGCGCGTCAAGCAGGCCACCCGCATGGAGACCGACCGGGGCCACGCGCTGCGCGACGCGATCATGGCCTGCCGGCCGGGCGGCATCGTGTCGGTCATCGGCGTCTACGGCGGCCTGATGGACAAGTTCCCCGCGGGCGCGTTCATGAACAAGGGCCTGACCATGCGCACCGGCCAGTGCCACGTGCAGCGCTACCTGCGGCCGCTGCTCGACCGCGTCGTCGCCGGCGAGATCGACCCGAGCTTCGTCGTCACCCACCGCCTGGGCCTCGACCAGGCGCCCGAGGGCTACGAGACGTTCAAGCACAAGCGCGACGAGTGCGTGAAGGTGGTCCTCAAGCCCTGAGTGCCACGAGCCATGTCCGGCACGCCGCGGCCCGAGCCCGCGGCGTGCCGGACGCTCACTCCTGCGCCGCGTCGCGCGACGGAAACACCGAGAAGCGCGAGCGCAACCCGGAGAGGTCGAGGAGCACTGCCGCGGCGCTGCCATTGGGCGCCACGAGCGAAAGCCTCCGTCCACGGCGATCGAAGCGGTGCTGGGCCTGCAGGATCGCGCCGAGCGCGCTGGAGTCCACCAGGCTCACGGACGACAGGTCGAGGATGAGGTGGTCGTAGTCGGCTCCGGCCGCCTCGTTGAGCTCGGGCGCGAGCGCACGGGCGGCATGGAGGTCGAGCTCCCCCTCGGGCGCGATGACTGCCGGCTCGCTCATCGATCGAGAGCCCTACCCACCTGACGCTCCCATCAGTGGTCGACGACCTCGAGGAGGTCGAGCAGGCCGGAGATCTCGAGGGCCCGGCTGCTGCCAGTCGAGCCGAGGATGAGCGAGAGGCGGGCGTCCGCTCGCCGGGCGCGTTCGTGGGCGACGACCAGCAGGCGCACGCCGCTCGAGTCCAGGAAGGTGACGGCTCGCAGGTCCACGACGACGTGGCCGAATCCCTGGTCGAGGAGCTCGAGCAGCGGCTGCTCGACGGCGCCCGCGGTCGCCAGGTCGATCTCGCCGATCGGGCACACCAGGACCCGGTCGCGGTCGGGGCGGACGTCCACCCGGAACACTGCCCCGTCGTGCGCAGCCAGCGCCATGTCGGGCTCCTCGGTGCCGCGGCGCATCAGAGCACCTCCCGGCTCGGGCGGGCTACGGCTCCAGCGGCTCCAGCACGAAGATCTCGAACGTGCGCGCCGGGTCGAAGACGATCTGGCTGTGGTAGGTGAGCACCTTGCGCCCCACGAGCTCCTCGACGGCGCCGATCGTCGTCGCCGTCATGCTCTCCTGGAAGCTGAGCCGGTAGCTGCGCACCACGTCCTCCTTGCCGTCGGCGAGCAACGTCTCCTCGTTGCGCGTCAGGCCGCCCTCCATCGCCACGAACACGTAGTCGTCGAGGAGCCACGCCTTCGCCGCGGTCGGCCCACGCCCGTAGAACTGCTTCTTCATGCCGACCATCGCGTTGGCCAAGGCCGCCCGCAGGGAGCCGCCCGGGTCCGATGGCATCCGGCCACCGGCGGCCTCGACCAGGTCCTGCGCCGAGCCCAGCTTCGGTAGGTGCTCCTGCTCGTCCATGCGAACCGAGTACCCGTCCGATGGCGGCGTCAGCAGCCCGTCGGGCGAGAAGGGGATCCGGGCCGTCGGACGCTGCGGGCGCGTCGCTCGGCCGGCGCTGGTGCGAGGTGGCGTTCACGGGGCTTCTCCGGTCAGAGAGTTCGACGGGAGACCGGAGACGCGCCCCGAGAGGAGAGCGTCAGCCTGTCACCGAGCGTTCCGCGTGCCTGCGCCTCCCTCTGGGCGGCGCTCGACCTGCTCCGGGCACGGTAGCACGGCACCGACCGCCGGCCGACCGGGAACGTCGACCGGCCAACTCGCCAGACCGGCCGCCTGACCCGCACGGCGGTCGGGTACACGCGGCGAATGGCCACGGACGATCGACAGCAGACGGAGCGGCGGTTCGTGCGCTCGGACGACCCGAACCTCTCCCCGCAGGCGAACGCCGCGCTCACCGAGGAGCTCCAGCAGGCGGTCGGCGCCGAGCGCGTCTGGATGCCCGCCGACTCGCCCGATCCGGCGACCGCCGAACGGGCCGGCGACTCGGCCGCGAAGGCGACGGTCGTCTCCATGCGCCCCCTCTTCATCGTCACGCTGCTCGCGGCGCTCACGGTCGGTGCGGTCGTCGCGCTGGCGACCGGGAGCTGGTGGGCCCTCGTCGTGGCGGCGGCCGTGCATGCGGTCGGGACGATGGTCGTCGCCGCGGGCGCGATCCAGCTCACCACGCAGATCGAGCACGCGTCGCCCGAGACGACCGCGCGGCTGGAGGAAGAGGGCGTCGCCGACCCCGACCGGGTCCTGAGCGACCTGGTCGAGGAGTACACCGGCCAGGCCGAGTCCAGTCCGGCCGGCGGTGTGGTGTCCGCGGGCGACAGCGGCTCCCAGGCTCCCGCCGCGCAGCGGCGCGCGATGACGCCCGGCGTTCCGGCGTCCGGCGACGGCTCGGCGGTCGCGGCGCTTCCCTGGTTCGTGGTCACCGGGCTGATGGTCGTGGCACTGGCCGCCGCCGTCGTCGAGGGCGGGAGGATGTGGGTCGCGCCCGCCATCATGGTGCCGCTCGGGGCGGCCTGGATCGTGATGGATCGCCACCTCGCCAGCCGCAGGGAGGAGCGCCGCTCCCCAGGCCCGGGTCGCCTGGTGATCGTCGGAGCGTGCGTCGTGGCCGGCGTGATCGTGTTCCTGTCGGTCATGCGCCTGGTCGCCGCGTGACGCCCTCGCCCGCGCCGTGGCCGGCTCCCTGCGCGCTCCGCGAGCGGATCGCTGACGCCCTGGCGCAGGGGCGGCCCCCTCTGCTGTAGTTGCCGCCGTGTTCGACCACGTCACGATCCGGGCCTCGGACCGCGAGGCGTCCGAGCGCTTCTACGCGACCGTGCTGAGCGCGATCGGCATCGAGCCGACGCACAGCGACGAGGGCTTCGCCGAGTGGGGCGACTTCTCGCTCGCCGCCGCCGGCGACGGGACGCCCGTCACGCAGCGGCTGCACATCGCCTTCGTCGCGCCGTCGCGGGCCGCCGCCGACGAGTTCTGGCGCGTCGGCACGGCCGCCGGCTATCGCGACGACGGCGCGCCGGGGCCGCGGCCGCAGTACAGCCCCGACTACTACGGCGCCTTCCTGCTCGACCCCGACGGCAACAGCGCCGAGGCCGTCCACCACGAGTCGGTGCGCAGTGGCAACGTCGACCACCTGTGGATCCGCGTCGCCGACGTCGCCGCCGCCAAGCGCTTCTACGAGACCGTCGCGCCCCACGCGGGCTTCCACCTCACCACCGACATACCGGAGCGCGCGTCGTTCGACGGCGAGACGGGCAGCTTCTCGGTCGTGGCCGGGACGCCGACCGAGCACGTCCACATGGCCTTCCCCGCGGCCGAGCGGGCCACCGTGGACGCCTTCCACCGCGCGACGACCGGCGCCGGCTACGCCGACAACGGCGCGCCGGGCGAGCGCCCCGAGTACGCCGCCGGCTATTACGCCGCCTTCGCGCTCGACCCCGACGGGAACAACGTCGAGGTCGTCCATCACCGCGGGCGATAGCGGCGCCGTTCGTCGGTCATCGAGCGGCGTTTCGAACGCGCCAGAAGGGCCATACTCGGGCTATGAGACGCACATGCGCCGGCGCCGTCGCAGCGCTCGCGGCGGTCGCGCTCACCACCGGCCCCGCCGCGGGGTCGACCCGCTCCTCGCACGCGCACCTGAGGCTCGTCGACTCCGCGCCCGCGACCGTCCGCGGCACCGGCTTCCACCACGGCGAGCACGTCAAGGTGGTCGTCCGCCAGGGCCTCCGCGACGTCTCGGTGCGGCGGGTGATCGCCAGCCGGGCCGGGACGTTCACGGCGACGTTCCCCGGCATCGAGTTCGGGGCGTGCGACGCGTTCACGATCAGCGCGCTCGGCGCGCTCGGCACCCACGTGACCATGCACCGCCTGGTGCCGCTGCACGCCTGCTGACCCTGGCGACGCCGCGCACGCCGCGCGGCGCCCATAGGCTTGGCGGCGATGCGCTTCGGGATCTTCTACGAGCACCAGCTCCCCCGCCCGTGGGGCGACGACGGCGAGCACCGGCTCCTCCAGGACGCGCTCGAGCAGGTCGAGCTCGCCGATCGCCTGGGCATCGACTACGTGTGGGAGGTCGAGCACCACTTCCTCGAGGAGTACTCGCACTCCAGCGCGCCGGACGTCTTCCTCGCCGCCGCCTCGCAGCGCACGAAGCGCATACGCCTCGGACTCGGGATCGTCCCCCTGCCGCCGGCCTACAACCACCCCGCGCGCGTGGCCGAGACCGCGGCGACGCTCGACCTCGTCTCGAACGGGCGGGTCGAGCTCGGCACCGGCGAGACCTCCAGCGGAGCCGAGCTCGAGGGCTTCGGCGTCGACCGCGAGACCAAGCGCGCCCAGTGGGAGGAGAGCCTCGACGTCGTCACGCGGATGCTGGTCGAGGAGCCGTTCGCCGGGATCGACGGGCGGTTCGTCTCGATGCCCCAGCGCAACGTCGTCCCCAAGCCGCTGCAGAAGCCCCACCCGCCGCTGTGGGTGGCGTGCTCGCGGCGCGAGACGATCCGCCTGGCCGCGGAGAAGGGCGTCGGCGCGCTGAGCTTCTCGTTCGTCGAGCCCGAGGAGGCCAGGGCCTGGGTCGACGAGTACCACGCGATCGTCGCCTCCGAGCGCTGCGTTCCGGCGGGCTTCGCCGTGAACCCGCAGGTGGCGGTCGTCCTGCCCATGATGTGCGCCCCCGACGAGGCCGAGGCGATCGAGCGCGGCATCGACGGCGCGCACTTCTTCGGCTACTCGCTCGCGCACTACTACGTGTTCGGCGACCACCGCCCGGGGCGCACCGACCTCTACGAGGAGTTCCTCGCCCGCCGCGACGCCGTCGGCTTCGCGCGCTCGATCATCACCGCCGACGACGCGCCGCTGGGCGTGCGCGTGCTCCAGGAGGAGCTCGGCTCGCTGCGGGGAGCGATCGGCTCGCCCGAGCAGGTCCGCGACCTCTGCCGCCGCTACGAGGACGCGGGCGTCGACCAGGTCATCTTCTGCATGCAGTCCGGGCGCACCCGCCACGAGCACATCTGCGAGGCGCTCGAGCTCTTCGCCGCCGAGGTGATGCCCGAGTTCGCGGCGCGCGCCGACGCGGCCGACGCCGCGCGTGCGGAGCGCTTCGCGCCCGCCATCGAGGCCGCGCTCGCGCGCCGCGAGCCGCCGCGCGAGGCCGAGGAGGGCTACGCGATCTCGCCGCTGGCGTCGGGTCCGCCGGCGGCGGCGCCCGGGCGCGGGCGCGGGCGAGCGAGCGCCAACGGGGCCTCGCGGCCGCGGCTGGCCGCGGTGCGCGAGCGGGCGCTCGAGCAGGGCGAGCGCGCCTTCCGGGCCTTCGTCCGCCGTTCCGACGACGCGCGCCTGGAGCGGACGGTCGGCTCGGAGCGCGGCCTGAGGCTGCTCTTCGGCGCGATGGCCCAGGCCTACGTCCCCGAGCGGGCCGGGGGCTTCGGCGGCGAGCTCGAGTACCAGCTCCGCCGCGCCGACGGCGACCTCGTGCGGTGGACGGTCGCCGTCGACGGCGAGCGCGCGACCGCGCGCGCCGGCGCCGCGACCGACGCGGCGCTGACCGTGAAGATGGGCGTGGCCGACTTCGTGCGCGTGGCCGGGCGCGACCTCGACGCCGGCAAGGCCCTGCTCACCGGGCGCATGGACCTCGAGGGCGACTTCGCCCTCGCGGCGCGGCTGGGCGAGATGTTCGGCCAGCCGGCGGCGATCTAGTGGTCCAGCCGCGCTACGACGAGGGCGGCTTCGCGGCGCTGCCCGCGACGGTGGCGCGGCTGCTCGGGCGCGGCGACGGCGACGGCGGCGGCGTGCCGCTGCCGGGCCTGCCGGCGACGGCGCAGCGGGTCGTGCTCGTGCTCCTCGACGCCTTCGGCTGGCGCTTCTTCACGCGCCACGGCGACCACCCGCTGCTCGCGCGCATGGACGCGGTGGTGCCGCTCACCACGCAGTTCCCGGCCACGACGACCGCGCACGTCACCACGCTGCACACCGGCCTGCCCGTCGGCGAGCACGGCCTCTACGAGTGGAACGTCTACGACCCCGAGCTCGGGGTCCTCGTCACGCCGATGCTGTTCTCGTTCGCCGGCGACCACGGGCGCGACACGCTGCTGGCCGCGGGGGTGCAGCCCGAGGCGGTGCTGCCGTCCGACGGCACCCTGTACCAGCGCCTGGCGAGCGAGGGCGTCGAGTCGCACGTCTTCCACCCGGCGACGTTCTCGCCCTCGACCTACGACGGCGTGCTCGCCCGCGGGGCGCGCCTGCACACGATGCCCGGCCTGCCGGCCGGCCTCGCCGAGCTCGCCGCCGTGCTGCGGACCGCCACCGGGCCGACCTACGCCTACGTCTACTGGGACCGGATCGACACGGTCGGCCACCTCGAGGGCCCGTCGTCGCCGCGGTTCGCCGAGGCGGTGCGCAGCAGCCTCGACGCGCTCGACGCCGGCCTGCGCGCGCTGCCCGAGGGCACCGTCGTGCTGATGACCGCCGACCACGGGCAGGTCGACGTCGACCCCCAGCGGACGGTGTTCGTCAACGAGTCCTGGCCCGAGCTCTCGGAGTTGCTCGCGCGCGGGCGCGACGGCCACGTGCTCGCCCCCGCCGGCTCGGCCCGCGACCTCTTCCTGCACTGCCGGCCGGAGACGATCGACGAGGTCGTCGACGGCCTGGCGAGCCGGCTCGGCGAGCGGGCCGAGGTCCGCCGCGTCGACGAGCTCGTGGCCGCGGGCTGGTTCGGTCCGGTCGGCGAGCGCCTGCGCGCGGTCCTGGCCGACGTCTGCGTCCTGCCCGCCGACGGCGAGACGGTCTGGTGGCGCGAGCCGGGGCGGTTCGACATGCGCTTCCGCGGCCATCACGGCGGCCTGTCCGAGGACGAGGCGCGCACGCAGGTGGCGGCGCTCGTCGTCTAGGAGGGGGCGATCGGCCCCGCGGCGATGTGCGCCCGGACGTTCGCCGGGGGCGTGTCCGGTTCGAGGTACTCGTGCCACCGCGTGGCCCCCGGCGTCGCGGAGGGCGGTGAGGTAGGCGCGCTCGGCCTGGCGGTCGGCTGCCGGCGCGCGGCCGCCGACGGCGATGTCGAAGGCGTCGCTCCCGCCCGGCCGCCGGGCGGCGTCGTCGCGCAGGGCGCGGACGTCGTCCGGCGTGAGGTCCTCCCACGCGGGGGGCGCGACGCGGTACAGGCACGCGCCGTCCCAGCGCAGCGACCGCTCGCGCGGGCCGCGGCGGGTGATCTGACCGCCGATCCAGATCGGGATCCGCGGCCGCTGGACCGGTCGCGGTCGCAGGACGACGTCGTCGAGGTCGAAGTGCGCGCCGTGGTGGGTGACGGGGTCGCCGCTCCACAGCGCCGCGACGACGTCGAGCGCCTCGTCGAGCAGGTCCGCGCGAGCGCGCGCGTCCACCGCCTCGCCGACGCGGGCGGTGTCGTCGCTCGCGGGGTCGCCGGATCCGACGCCGAGGACGAGGCGCCCGCCGGAGAGCCGGTCGACGGTCATCGCCTCGGCGGCGAGCTTCCATGGACGCCGGCGGGGGAGCGGCGTGATCATCGTGCCGAGGCGGATGCGCTCCGTGGCGAGCGCGATGGCCGCGAGCGCGATCCACGGGTCGTAGGCGTCGCGGCCGCCGGGGTAGAAGACGTAGTCCTCCAGGAAGACGCCGTCCCAGCCCGAGCGCTCGGCCAGTGCGGCCAGCTCGGCGAGGGTGCGCGGATCGCCCCACGATCCGGCGGGGGAGATGTCGATGGCGAACCTCACCGGGGGCGAGGCTGCCCGGAAGGGGTCGCGGCGACGCTTCGATGGACGGCGAGCGCAGCGCGGCGAACGGCGCCGCGACGAGGCAGCTTGCCCGCAAGCCGGGTCGGTGCGAACATGCGTTCGTGTCCTTCGTCGTGTGCGTCCTGCTCCCGCGCTTCGAGCTGGTGGTCGCCGCGGGCGGCCGCGAGGCGCTCCTGCGCCACCCGGCCGTCCTGGCTCCCGAGCCGGGACGGGAGCAGCTCGTGGGCGAGGTCTCGGCGGCGGCCGAGGCGTTCGGCATCCACCTCGGCATGCGGATGGGGGAGGCGCTGGCGCGCTGCCCGCGCCTGGCGCTCGTGCCGCCCGACCCGCTCGGCGTGGCCGACGCCTGGGAGCGCGTCCTGGCTCGCCTGGAGGGGATCGGGGCGGCGGTCGAGCCCGGCCGGCCGGGGCTGGCGTGCTTCGACGCCCGCGGCCTGCGTCGCCTGCACGGCGGGTCGGTGGACGGCGTCCTGGCTGCCGCCCGCGAGGCGCTGCGACGTCGGCCCGCGACCGCGACCGCGACCGGGCCCGGCCGCCCGGCCGCGGGCCGCGCCACCGCCGCGATCCGCCTCGGCGTCGGCCCCTCGCGCTTCTGCGCGGTCGTCGCCGCCGCGGCCCGGGCCCGCGCCCGGCGTCCCGGCTTCGTCGCCGGCGCCGCCGACCTCGCCGCCGAGCCGGTGGCGCTCCTGCGCCATCGCTCCGAGGTGGCCGACCTGCCCGTCGAGCTCGAGCGCCTGGGGATCGGCACGCTCGGCGCGCTCGCCGCCCTTCCGCGCGCCGCGGTGGCCGATCGCTTCGGCCGCCCCGGCCTGCTGGCCCACGACCTGGCCCACGGCCGCGACACGCCGCTGCGTCCGCGACGTCCCGGCGAGGTCCTCGAGGAGGTGCTCGAGCTCGAGGAGTCCTCCTCCGGGACGCAGCTCGAGCGTGCGCTGGGGCTGCTGGTGGATCGCCTCCTGGCGCGCCGCGAGCGCGACGGGCGAACGCTGCGCGCCGTCGTGCTGGGGGCGGCGCTCGTGGAGGGCGGCACCTGGCGCGAGCGGGTCGTCTTCCGCGAGCCGCTGGCCGACGCGGGGCGCATGCGCCTCGTCCTCGTCCAGCGTCTCGGGCTCCTGCCCGCCCCGGCCGAGGCGCTGCGCCTGTCGGTCGAGCGCTTCGGGCCGCCGCACCCCGCCGGCGCGGCGCTCTTCGACGACGGGAGCGCGCGCCGCGCCGCTCGCCTGCGCGAGGCCATCCGCCAGGTGCGGGCGGCGGCCGGTCCGGAGGCGGCGCTGCGGATCCTCGCCGTCGATCCCGATTCGCGCGTTCCCGAGCGGCGCGCGGTCCTGACGCCCTTCGAGCTGTGATCGCCGCGTCCGCCGCCGCCCCTGGCGACGACCGGCCATGAGCCCGGGCAGCCGTCGCATCGGCGTCCCGCGCCCGGCCACGGTCCTCGCCGGACGCGGCGGACGGCCCCTGGAGGTCGATCGACACGAGGTCGTCGCCGTGCGCGAGTCGTGGCTGATCGAGGATCGCTGGTGGACCGACCGCCCGCTGCGCCGTCGCTACTGGGAGGTGGTCACCGTCGACGGGCGCGACCTCGTGGTCTTCCGCGAGCTCACCGAGGGGCGCTGGTACCGCCACCGCTGACGCAGCGCTTGCGGTGATTCGGCACGGATCGGGTGTTGTGCCGTGTCGCCGCGGGCCCGACGCTGGCGAGGCATGAAGGGCCAGGCCTCCACCGACTACGTCGCCGTCCTCCTGCTCGTGGCCGTCGCCATCGCGGGCGCCGCCGGCGTCGCGCACGGCGCGGGCATCGCTCCCGAGGTCCGCCGCCAGATGGTTCGCGCGCTGTGCGTCGTGCGCCGCGGCGACTGCGACGTCGACCGCCGACCATGCGTGGTGGCGTCGACCAGCGCCACCGACGCCGCCGGCCTGTCGATCGTCGTCCTGCGCATCGGTCGCGACCGGCTGCTCGTGCGCGAGCGGCGCTCGGACGGCACCGTCGCGGTGACGCTCTCCCAGGGCGGCGAGGGCGGCGTCGGGTTGAGCGCTCCGGGGGTCCACGTGCGGGTCGCGCTGGGCGGGCGGACCCTCGGCTTCGGCGGCGAGGCGACGGCCGCGGCGCTGGCCGCCCGCCGTGCGGGACGCATGTGGATCCTGCCTGACGCCGTCCAGGCCGACGCTCTCGTCGACGTGCTGCGTCATCCGGCGCGGCTCGCGCGCGACCCGTCGGCGCTGGCGCGGTTCCCCGCCCCGGCCGCCGTGTTCAACGAGCACGGCCTGAAGGTCGGCGGCGAGGTCGCCGCCTCGAACGGAGTCCTGGCGCTCACGGCGGCCGACGTCTTCGGCGCGCGCGAGGACCGCGTCACCGGGCAGCGCACGCTGTACGTCCGCCGCAGCACCGAGCTGTCGGGTTCGATCGTCGTCCGC
>JAXDHQ010000271.1:0-3135 GCA_034664395.1 Solirubrobacteraceae bacterium
GTCGGCCGCCACCTCGAGCGAGCCGCATGCCACGCCGCCGCCACCGCCCCATTGCAGGAACGTCTGCAGGCGCCGGGCCGAGGCCTGCCCACTGGACACGGCGGCCGCGCACCACACGGTGCGCCCCCCGAGCTCGTCGACGGCCCGCTGGCGCAGCGACTCCAGCGACCGCATCCGCCGAGCGCTCGCCGGCGGGTCGAGGTGCTGCATCCACAGGCTGGTCATGACGACGGGGACCTCCTCGAGCTCGCCGAGCCGTTCGCGCCGGCCGCCGCGGCGAGCTTGCCCAGCGCGCGGCGCTCGATCTCTCGCACGCGAGACGGGCTGATGCCCAGGCGCTCGGCGACCTGGGCGCGCGTCTGCTCCTCGCCGTCGAGGCCGTAGCGGGCCCGCAGGATCATCCGCTCGCGCTCCGACAGCCCCGACAGGAGCCCGACGAGCTCCTGTGCCTCCATCGCGTCGAGGACGCGCTCGTACTCGCCGTCGGCGAGGGGATCGGCGAGGACCTCCTCGAACAGCCCCCACACGGTGCCGTCCTCGGTCAGCAGCGGCGCCTCGGTCGAACGCGGCATCCGTTCGATCTCCAGCAGCCGCGAGACCTCGTCGGGCGACAGGCCGGCGCGCTCGGCGAGCTCGTCGCGCGTGGGCTCGCGGTGGCGCTCCTCGTAGAGGTCGCGCCAGGCCGCCTTCAGGCGCGAGAGGTGGCGCAGCGCGCGCTCGGACAGGACGGTCGGCCGCGTGAGCTCGGCGACGAGCTGCTGCATCGACCGGCGCACCCAGTGCTGCGCGTAGGCCCAGAACGGCGTCCCGGTCGACGGGTCGTAGCGCTCGAGCGCGCGCAGCAGGCCGACGACGCCCTCCTGCAGGAGCTCGTTGCGATCGACGTTCGGCGACACGCGGTAGTCGCGCGCGACGCCCGCGACCAGCGGCATGTACGCCTCGACCAGCGCGGCGCGCGCACCGGCGTCGCCGCCCTTGGCCGCGGCGACGAGGGTCCGCTCGCGCTCGGGCCGCAGCGGCCGGCGGCGCACGAGCGCCTCCCAGTAGCCGGCGTCGGGCATGTGGCCGGCCGGCTCGGGGCGCCGCAGCGCCGCGGCGAGCTCGCGGTCGGCGGACCGGGTGCGCTGCGCGCTCGCGGCCAGGGCATCGCTCTCACCGGGCTCAGGCGTCCGGGCACCGTCTTCCCGCTCGGCTCGGCGGGTGTCGACCGCGGGCATCTAGCCGCCCTCGATCTCGTGGGGCACGACGAACCTCCGTCCGGTTCTTGCAACCCAGTCGGTAGGCCGTGGCCGGGACCTGGCAAGCGGGCCCGGGGGCGCCGCTACGGCGCGGACGAGCGCTCCTCGTCGCCGGCGAGGAACTCCGGCGAGGCGATCAGGAACACGCCCCCGGCGACGAACGCGAGCAGGCACAGGACGCCGAGCACGCGGGTCACGACGCGGTCGAACGGGATCATGAGGACGAGCCCCGCGACCAGGCTCGCCGGCACCAGCCAGCGCAGCGCCGCGCGGCTCACGTCTCGGCGCTCTCGGCGCCGGGATCGAGCCAGCCGCGCAGCACGAGCCGGTAGAGCAGCACGAGCGCGGGGGCGATGAGGACCAGGCCGACGGCGGCGGCGGCCAGCAGCGCGACGAGCGTCGCGTGGCCGGCGGCGGCGCGCGCGATGGTCAACCGCGGCGGCAGCAGGTACGGCTGCTGGGCGAGCGCCCATCCCACGGTGACGCCCGCGACCGCCACCGCCGCGCCGAAGCGCGCCGCCGGGAAGCGCTCCCTCCACACGAGGACGAGCGTGGTCACCCCGGCCGCGGCGGAGATCAGCAGGCACGGCAGGCCGCCACCGGTCGTGAGCCCGTGGTAGAGGACGCGCGCGTCGGAGCGCAGCACGACGAGGCCGCCGATCGCGACGGCCCCCGCGGCCACGCCGGAGGCCAGCGCCCTGCCTCGGAACGTGCGGGCGAGGTCGGGCAGGCGAGCGCGCACCGAGTCGGCGGCGAGGTAGACCGCCGACAGGTACGTGCCGGTCAGGACCGCGAGCGCACCGACCACGATGCCCGTCGGGTTCAGCCAGGAGCGCAGCGGCGAGCCGACCGCGTTGCCGATCGGCACGCGCCCCGAGGCGATCGCGCCCAGCGCGGCGGCCAGGCAGAACGGCGTCAGCACCGAGGACACCGCGAAGGCTCCGCCGAGCACCCGCTCCTCGCGGACCGTCGTCGCCTGGTCGCGCAGGGCGAACGCCGTGCCGCGCAGGATGATCCCCGCCCCCGCCAGGAACAGCGGCACGTACAGCGTCGAGAACACCGAGCCGAACGCGACCGGGAACGCGGTCCAGAACACGACGAGGACGAAGATCAGCCACACGTGGTTGGCCTCCCACACCGGGCTCATCGAGCGCCGGATCATCGTGCGGATCCGCGCGCCCCGCTCGCCGCGCCCGGCGGTCAGGTCCCAGAAGCCGGCGCCGAAGTCCGCGCCGCCCAGGGTCGCGTACGCGGTCAGCGCCACCACCATCAGGGCCGCGCAGGCGTCGGCCAGGCTCATCCGGCCTCCAGCGTCAGTCGCTCGCGGACCTCGGACTGCGGCGAGCGGCGCGCGAGCCGGCGCAGCAGCCAGGCGACCGCCACCGCCAGCGCCGCGTACACCAGGGCCAGGAAGACGAACGCCACGAGCACGCCGTTGGCCGCGGTCACCGCCTGCGAGGTGCGCATGAACCCGTAGGCGATCCAGGGCTGGCGCCCGACCTCGGTCACGATCCATCCGGCCACGAGGGCGACCAGCGCCAGCGGCCCGGCGGCGACGACCGAGTGGTAGAACCACCGCGCCCGCGGCAGCCGTCCGCGGCGCCACCACGTGACGGCGTAGCCGATGCCCAGCAGCGCGAGCAGGGTGCCGATCGCCACCATCGCCTGGAAGGCGATGCGCACGACGTTGACCGGCGGGCGGTCGGCCGGCGGCACGGCGTCGAGGCCCTGGACGGTCGCGTCGGCGTCGTGGTAGGCGAGGATCGAGAGCAGCTTGGGGATCTCGATCGAATGGCGGACCGTGCCGTGCTCGTAGATCCCGCCGAGGTGGAACGGCGCGCCCCGGGTCGTGTGCCCGAGGCCCTCGAATGCCGCCAGCTTCGTGGTCTGGTCGGCG
>JAXDHQ010000272.1:0-2570 GCA_034664395.1 Solirubrobacteraceae bacterium
CGCGCGGCACGCCGCAAGCGTCTCGTCGGTGAGCGGCGTGCCGTGGGCGTCGATCGACGCGCCGCCGAAGCTGTGCTCGGTGAACTCGAAGTCGTCCAGCGCGGAGAGCACCTCGAGCGCCGAGGCGGTGATCTCGGGCCCGATTCCGTCTCCGGGCAGGACGGCGATGCGCGCAGCCATGGGTCGGGCAGCTTATGGTGTCCGGTCAGTGGACGAATGGGCTCCTGTTCCCGGGGCTGTCAGCCACGACGAGGCGCAGCAACTGCGGCAGGCGCTCGAGCACGAGCGCGCGGCGCGCCGCGACGCCGAGCGCCTGGCCGCGGACAACGCCCACGCGCTCTACGAGCGCCAGGACGAGCTCGAGCTGCTCGAGGCGGTCGCGGCTGCCTCCAACGAGGCCTCGGCCATCGAGCCGGCGCTCGGCGCCGCGATCGTGCACGTGTGCGCCCACACGCGCTGGCCGGTCGGCCACGCGCACCTGGCGTCCGAGGAGACGGGCGCCCTGCGGCCGACGGGCGTCTGGTACCTGGAGGACGAGGCCCGCTTCGGGGCGTTCCGCGCCGCTTCCCAGGATCCGCGCTTCCTCTCGCCCGCCGGCCTCCCGGGCCGCGTGATGGCGTCCGGCGAGCCGGCGTGGATCGCGGACGTGGCCGTCGACCCCGACTTCCCGCGGGCGCAGGCGGCGGCCGCGGCCGGGCTGCGCTCGGCCTTCGCCTTCCCGATCCTCAGCGGCACGCGGCCGCTCGGCGCGCTGGAGTTCTTCACCGACCGCCCGGCCGACCTCGACGTCGGGCTGCTGGCGATCATGACCCAGATCGGGGTCCAGCTCGGACGCGTGGTCGAGCGCGTCCGCGGCCAGGCCGAGCTCGAGCGCTCCAACGCCGACCTCGAGGCCTTCGCGTACGTGGCGTCGCACGACCTGTCGGAGCCGCTGCGCTCGGTCGCGGGCTTCATCTCGCTGCTGGAGCGCCGCTACGGCGACGCCCTCGACGACCAGGCGCGCGAGTTCATCGCCTACGCGGTCGACGGCGTGCAGCGGATGCAGGCCATGATCGACGACCTGCTGCTGTATGCCCGGTCGGGGACGGTCGACCTGCAGCCGGCGGAGGTCGACGCCGGCGCGGTGGTCGACGCCGCCCTGCGCGACCTGGGGCCGGCGGTCGTCGAGTGCGGGGCGACGGTGGAGGTCGGCGAGCTGCCCACGGTGCGGGCGGACGCGCGTCAGCTCCAGCGCGTCTTCCAGAACCTGCTGGCCAACGCGATCAAGTTCACGGCGCCGGACGTCGCGCCACGCGTCGTCGTCAGCGCGCGGCCGGTGGACGTCGACTGGGAGCTGTCGGTGGCCGACAACGGCATCGGCATCGACGCGCAGCAGGTCGACCAGGCGTTCGAGATGTTCGTGCGGCTGGACGGGCGCGAGCGCTTCGGCGGCACAGGCCTGGGCCTGGCCATCTGCCGGCGCATCGTCGAGCGCCACGGCGGCCGGCTGTGGGTCGAGCCCAACGCCGGCGGGGGCAGCGTCTTCCGCCTCACGCTGCCGCGCTGAGGCGCGACGGCCACCCTGCCCGATCGGTCAGGGCCCTCACCATGTTCGCCTTTCTCGTCCGTCGCGCGTGTCCCACGGGTACGGCGGCGTCTGCCTCAGAGCGCCGTCGTGACCGGCCCGCTGCGCTCGCGCTCGTTCTCGTAGGCGGCGATGGCCTCGTCCTGCTGGAGGGTCAGGGCGATGTCGTCGAGGCCGTTGAGCAGGCGGTGCCTGGTCTCGGCGTCGATGTCGAACGACGCGGCGCCTCCGGGCCAGCGGACCTCCTGGGCGGCGAGGTCGACCTCGGCCTCGCCGGCGTCGGCGATCGCCCGAACGGCGTCGGGAGCGAGCTCGACCGGCAGCAGGCCGATCTTCGTGCAGTTCGAGCGGAAGATGTCGGCGAAGCTCGGCGCGACGATCGCGCGGAAGCCGTAGTCCTCCAGCGCCCACGGCGCGTGCTCGCGGCTCGAGCCGCAGCCGAAGTTGCGCCCGGCGACGAGGATCTCGTTGCGCGGCAGGTCCCAGCCGGGCTCCTTGGCCCAGTCGTAGAAGAGGAACTCGCCGAAGCCGGTCCGCTCGACCCGCTTGAGGAACTGCTTGGGGATGATCTGGTCGGTGTCGACGTCGTCGCGGTCGAGCACCGAGACGGGTCCGGCGACCGTGTGGAATGCGCGCATGTTCAGCTCCACTCCCGGATGTCGACGAAGTGCCCCTCGATGGCGGCCGCGGCGGCCATCTCCGGGCTGACGAGGTGCGTGCGGCCGCCGCGGCCCTGGCGTCCCTCGAAGTTGCGGTTCGACGTGGAGGCGCAGCGCTCGCCGGGCTCGAGGATGTCGGGGTTCATGCCCAGGCACATCGAACAGCCCGCCCCGCGACAGTCGAAGCCGGCGGCGCGGAAGACCTCGTCGAGGCCCTCGGCCTCGGCCTGCAGCTTCACCTGCACCGACCCCGGGACGACCATCGCCGAGACGTCGGAGGCGACCTTGCGGCCCTCCACGACGCGGGCGGCCGCGCGCAGGTCGCCGATCCGCGAGTTCGTGCACGA
>JAXDHQ010000273.1:0-12131 GCA_034664395.1 Solirubrobacteraceae bacterium
TCCTCGACGAACCTCGGCGGCTGGATCAACCAGGTGGGGATCTGGCACCTCGGCGACCGGATCGACTGGTTCGCCGACGACACCGACACGCTCGTGCGGTGGCGCGAGACGGCGCATGGCCAGCACATCGAGCTCGGCATCGCCGAGGGCAACCTCGTGGGACTGCTCGGCGAGCTCGGCGCGACGTGGTCGCGCGACGGCCAGGCGCTGCTGCCGGTCGGCACCATCTACGACCCGTTCGTCACCCGCGCGCTGGAGCCGTGGTCGTTCGGGATGTACGCGGGCGGCCAGTCCATCCTCGTCGGCACGCCGTCCGGCGTGACGCTCGCGCCGGAGGGCGGGGCGCACCAGTCGATCATCACGCCCTCCGTCGGCCTCGAGCAGCCGCGCTGCATCGCGTGGGAGCCGGCGTTCGGACAGGACCTCGAGTGGGCGCTCTTGCACGCGATGTCGCGGCTCGGCCGTCCGGACGGCACGTCGTCGTACTTCCGGCTGACGACTCGCCCGATCGACCAGGCGCTGTCCGCGGTGCCCGAGGACGCGGACGCGCGCGAGACCCGGCGCCGCCATGCGCTGGCCGGCGCCTACCGGCTGCGCACCGCCGGCTCGGCGCCCGACGTCACGCTCGTCGGGGTCGGCGCCATCATGCCCGAGGTCGTCGCCGCCGCCGAGGCGCTCGGTGACGCCGGTGTCGGCGCCGACGTCGTCTGCCTCACCTCGGCGGATCTCGTCTTCCGGGCGCTGCAGGCGCGCCAGGGCCTCGGGGAGGGCGACGACGCCATCCTCGACGAGGCCTTCCCCGCCGAGCGCGCCGCCCCCATCGTCAGCGTGCTGGACGGCCATCCGCACACGCTCAGCTTTCTCTCGGCGATCCGGTGCATGCCGATCGGGTGCCTCGGTGTCAGCGACTTCGGGCAGTCCGGAGACGTCGGGGACCTCTACCGGTACTTCGGCATCGACACCGACACGATCGTGGGCGCAGCCGTCGATCTCCTGGACGCGCGATGACCGCGATCACGATCCGGTACACATGATCATCGAGCGCACCGAGGCTGTCGCTGGACCTCCGACGCCTGGATGACCCTGCTCACTCGGCGCCGACGACCTTGAAGCTCTGGTTGACGAAGACGTGGTGGGGCCAGTTGACGCCGATGACGTGGACGTTGTACTCGCCGTTGCTCAGCAGCACGACACGGTTGACGGTGCCACCGGGGTAGGAGGCCAGCGCAGCGGCCTTGGCCTTGTTCGCTGCCGTTCCGGTGATGATCGTGCCCGTCCCGGGACTGAAGTTCGCCGGCACCTGACCGACCTGCGTGGCCGGGCTCGGCTGACCGCGGTGGAACGGGATGACCTTCCCCGCCGTCGCCGCGTTCGCGCTACTGCTCGCACCCGAGTCGGCGATCGCGTAGCCGCCGATCGCAAGGGCGATTGCCGCGGTGCCGGCAGCGATGGACGTGGTCAGCGTGCGCCTGCTCAAGATCCTGTGCCTGAGGGTCATGGTGGTTCATTCCTTGCATCGTGGGTCGGTGGTTGATCCCACTATGCGACGAGAGCCCTAATCCTTTGCGATAAGACCCTGAGAACAGCCTGTGAAAGTCCGAGGAGACGCTCGTAGTGAATGGGGATCGCTCTCACTCGTAAGGGATGAGACCTCCCCCGATGATCGAAAGCCGGGACTCCGCTGGTCCCTGAACATCGTGGTGTCCCGGTTCGAGCCCGGGTGTCGCCATCGTTCGAAGGCCGCGGTTCAGGCACTGTCGATCGTGGTGAGGAAGTCGGCGAAGGCCCGGTGCGTGCGTGTGGTGTCGCCGGTTGCGTCGAGGTCCATGAGGAGGCCGCGGATGACGGCGAGCACGACGGTGGCAAGCTCGGGTCGGCCGAGGCTGCGCATGCCGCGCTCGAGCGGTGCAAGCCAGTCGGTGGTCGCGGTGCGCCGGAAGCCAGGCCAGAGTGGTTCTCCCGCGGTGTCGTGCAGCCGGCTGAACATGCGCAAGTAGGGCTCGCCCTGCGGCCCGGAGATCGCCGACCATGCGCGGGCCAGGGTCACCGGGTAGGGCTCGCTGGGCCGCAGGCGTATCAGGTCGGTGAAGGCCTCGACCTGGCGCTGCCGGGCCTGTCTGAGGACCTCGCGGAGCAGTCCGTCACGGGTCTCGAAGTGGTAGATCAGCATCCGACTCGAGGTGCCTGCGGCGGCCGCCAACGGCCCGAGTCGATCAGGGAGCCCGTGCTCGAGCGCGTAGTCGGTGCACGCGTCGAGCAGCCGCTGCTTGATCTGCGGTTGGCGCTGCCTGCCCATCACGTCATCTTTTCGCGTAACGAATGGTACGTCTAGTATCGCTCGACAGCAGATCGGCACGCCGAGGAGGCCATGATGAGGGTCGTTTTCGTGCACGGGGCATGCGTCAAGGACGGATCGTGGTGGTGGCACCGAACCGGTCAGCTGCTGGCCGAGCGGGGCGTCGTCAGCGAGGCGCCCGTCCTGCCCAGCTGCGGCGAGACGGGTGAGCGGACGGATGCGCAAGGACCCGGGCTGGCCGAGGATGTCGCCTCGGTCCGGCAAGTCTTGACCGCGAGCGATGAGCCGACCGTCGTGGTCGCCCACAGCTACGGCGGCATCGTCACCGCGGAGGCAGCTGCGGGCGTCGACGCCGTGCGCCATCTGCTGCTCGTGTCGAGCTACCTGCCCGAGGTCGGGCAGAGCCTCTCCTCGTTCGGCGGTGAGGAGTCCGCGCCATTCCTCGACGTCGATCCCGAGGGCGGCACGTTCACCGTCCGGTTGGAGGCCCTGGCCGAGACGTTCCTGCAGGACTGCGATCCGGAGATCCAGCGAGAGGCCATGGACAAGACGGCCCGGCAGAGCCTGGCGGTGCTAGAGCAGCCGGTGCAGTCAGCGGCCTGGCAGCACGTGCCCTCGACGTACCTCGTCTGCGCGCAGGACCAGGGCACCCCGGCCGACCTGCAACGCGAGTTCGCCGGTCGAGCAGCCAGCATCGTGGAGCTCAACGCCGGCCACCACCCATTCCTCTGCCAGCCCGCCGAGGTCCGCGACCTGATCCTCGGGCTGTGATGGCGACCCCACAACCACCACGCCGCGGCGCGGGCGCGGACGTCGCCTAGGCCGCAGCCGCCACCCCGAGCGGGAAGCGGGCGCCGGTCAGCTCCTCGGAGACGTCCCAGAGGCGGCGCGCGACGTCGGCGTCGTTGGCGGCGGCGGTGCGTCCCACGAGCTTCGGCGCGCCGCGCTGTTGCATGAAGCCGCCGGGGCCGGCGAAGCTGTTGCCGGGGATGTCCGCGGTCGCGGCGTAGAGCGTCGGCAGCGCGCCGCCGTCCTCGTCCTGGGCGAGGAGGCGGTTGCCGGCGATCGAGACGAGGTCGAGCACGCGGCGCCCGCTGTGGAACTGCAGGTTGGTCGAGGCGTAGCCCGGGTGTGCGGCGGTCGCCAGCACGGTGGAGCCCGCGGCGCCGAGTCGGCGCTGGAGCTCAGCGGTGAACAGCAGGTTGGCGAGCTTGGACTGCCCGTACGCCCGCCAGGCCCTGTAGGGCCGGCGCTCCCAGTTGAGGTCGTCGAAGTCGATCTCGCCGAAGCGATGCCCGGTCGAGGAGACGGTCACGACGCGCCCGGTGATGTGGCCGAGCAGCAGGTTGGTCAGGGCGAAGTGGCCGAGGTGGTTGGTGCCGAACTGCAGCTCGAAGCCGTCCGCGGTGCGCGTCAACGGCGGCACCATCACGCCGGCGTTGTTGATCAGCAGGTCCAGGTCCCCCTCCCACGTCGCGGCGAACTCGCGGATCGAGGCGAGGCTCGCGAGGTCGAGCCGGCGGACCTCGGTCTCTCCGGGCATCGTCGCGGCGGCAGCGTGGCCCTTGTCGGTTTCGCGGACGGCGAGGACGACGCGGGCCCCGGCGCGGGCGAGCGCGCTGGCGGCGGCGCGGCCGATGCCGCTGTTCGCGCCGGTGACGATCACGCTGCGATCGGTCAGGTCGGGGATGTCGCCGGTGGTCCAAGTAGTCATGAGCAACAATGTAGTCTCCGACAACAATGATGTCAACGACAACTTCCTCCGCTAGGCTGCCACGGCGGTGAGCGAGCGCCCCTACCACCACGGCAACCTCCGCACGGCGCTGCTCGAGCAGGCCGAGCGCACGGTGCGCGAGCGCGGCGTGCAGGAGCTGTCGCTGCGCGAGCTCGCGCGCGAGGCCGGCGTCAGCCATGGTGCGCCGCGGCGTCACTTCCCCGATCGCCAGGCGCTGCTGGACGCGGTCGCCGAGGCCGGCTTCGCCCGCCTCGGCGCCGAGCTGCGCGGCGCCGTCGGCGGTGCCGGCGAGGACTTCGAGGCGCGCCTGCAGGCGACCGCGGCGGCGTACGTCCACTTCGCCACGCGCGACGCCGCGCTGCTGGAGCTGATGTTCGCGGGCAAGCACCGCGAGGAGTCCGGCACGCTGCACGCGGCCGCCGACCGCGCCTTCGCCGTCATGCTCGAGCTGATCGACCAGGGGCAGGCGGAGGGCGCCCTCGAGCCCGGTCAACCCGAGCGCGTCGGCCTCGTCCTGTTCGCCACGATCCAGGGCATCGCGGCGCTGGTGACCGGCGGCATGGTTGCGCCCGAGCAGCTCGACGAGCTCGTGGCCGACGCGATCGCGCATTTCCTGCGCGGATCGCGCGCCGCGGCGACGTAGCTAGGCATGGGCTGGACCCCGACCTACGCGGAGTAGTAGCGTCGCGCAAACTGGTCGGAGGGGGCTTCCGTGACACACGTGGGGTTGGTGCGCGTACTGATGGCGACGGCGCTGGTCGGGCTGGCCGGCGCCGGGTCGGCGAGGGCGGCGGTGCCGTTCAAGACGATCTCCTCGGCGGGTCCGCTCACGAGCGTGTCGATTGGCAACGAGGGCGGCTGCCAGGTCGGCTACAGCGGCGACGCGCGGCTCGAGCTGTTCCCGTCGAGCACCACGCCCGGGGACTGCGGAACGCTCATCTTCACCGGTGCGACGCTCTACGCGCCCGACTTCGCCAACCACGGCGGCAGCGCGGCGAGCTCGATCGGGGCGAGCACCCCGTTCACGCCGATCAGCCAGACGGAGGTCGCCGGCGCGGGGACCGCGGCGAGCCCGTTCACCGTGACCACCGTCTACGACGCGGGCGCCACCGGCCTGCGCGTCACGGAGGTCAACTCCTACGTCGCCGGCCAGGAGTACTACCGGACCGACGTCACGATCCAGAACAGCGCCGGAGCGGCGCAGAGCGGGGTCGTCTACCGGGCGGGCGACTGCTACCTGCAGGACGCCGACACCGGCTTCGGCTTCGTGGAGGCCGCCAACGGCGGGCCCGGCTGCGCGCGCAACGCCAACAACACCCCCGCGGGGCGCATCGAGCAGTGGGTGCCGCTGACCGCCGGCAGCTCGTACATGGAGGACAGGTACTCGGCGGTGTGGGCCGCGATCGCCGCCCACGTGCCCTTCCCGAACACCTGCATGTGCGACACCGCCGTGGACAACGGCGCCGGGATCAGCTGGTCGTTCAACGTCGCGCCCGGCGCGAGCGCGCAGTTCTCGCACCTCACGGTCTTCTCCCCCACCGGGATCACCGGCGCCCAGCAGCAGCAGCCCCAGCCGACGACCCAGGTGCCCAGGGTGACCGGGAGCCAGGCGCTGTCGTTGCCGTCGAACCGCACGTGCACGAGCCGGCGCGCGTTCCCGATCAAGGTCCGGCAGATCAGCGGCGTGCGCTACTCGTTCGCGATCGTGGCGGTCAACAGCCGGCGCGTGCCGGTCTACGTCTACACGACCCGCAGGATCAAGGTGACCCGGATCGGCGCGGTCTACCTCAACCGCAAGCGCTTCCGGTCCTTCGTCGACCTCCGCGGGCTCGCGCGCGGGACCTACAGGGTTCGCGTGACCGCGGTGACCACCGACGGCCAGGTCCTCGTCGCCACGCGCAAGTACCGGACCTGCTCGAGCCGGCTCACCGGCACCATCCCGCGCCTCTAGGCGGTCGGCGAGAGCGCGGCGTGTCCAGGGATGATCTCGAGGCCACGGTCATCGGCGAGTACGAGGGCCGCTCGGTCGACGCGCGGGGCATGCGCATCGCGTTCGAGTCGATGCCGGCCCAGTTCCCGCCCGACGAGTCGCCGTTCAAGGGCCTGCCGGACGACCGCTGCCAGTGCGATCACTGGGGCTACCTGTTCAAGGGCTCGTTCCGCGTCGCCTATCTCGACGGGCCGGACGAGGTGGTCCGCGCCGGCGAGGCGTACCACCTGCGCCCGGGCCACTTCGTCCAGACGCTCGAGCCCGTGGAGCTGCTCGAGCTCAGCCCGGTGCAGGAGCACGACCGCACGATGGCGATCGTCGCTCGCAACACGGGGGCGGTGGCGTCATGATCCGCACCGTGTCGGGCTACTCCGCGAAGTCGATCGACGATCTGCCGACGCTCTGGGACGGCTTCGCGAAGCTCGTCCGCGCCGGCCTCGACATCACCGCGTTCGGGGCCAACATCATGGACCTGCCCCCCGACTACTCGACCACGTCGCACGACGAGTCCGAGTCCGGGCAGCAGGAGCTCTACCTCGCGCTCCACGGCTCGGGCACGGTCGACGTCGACGGCGAGCGCCTGCCGCTGGACGCCGACCATCTCGTCCGGGTCGACGCCGGAACGGCCCGCGTGCTGTCGTCGGGACCGGACGGGCTGCGCGTGCTCTGCGTCGGCGGCGTCCCGGGCGCCGCGTACGAGGCGCCCGAGTGGAGCTCCGCGAGGGAGTGAGCCCCGGCTCGCCGGATCGTCGGCCGAGGGCTCAGTACCCCGCCGCCGTGGTGGACATCCCCGGCGCGACGATCCGGTGGCCCGTCGGCGACACGACCCACCACGCGGCGAGGAAGCCCTCGCCCTCCATCTGGCCGGGGCGGGCGTCCGCGGTCATCCGATAGAGCGGATGGCCGTGGTAGACGAGCTGGCGCGCGGCCGGCGTCCGGCGCGTGGTGGTGAGCTTCGCCGCCGCGATGCCGTCGCCGGCGCGCGGCGCGCCCTGCACGATCGCCGGCGGCCAGACGCGCGCGCAGGCGCCGAAGCAGCTGCTCCGGCCGTGCTTGTCCTTGCCGAAGAGGTAGAGGGTCCTGCCGCGCTGATCGGTGAGGATCTGGCCGAGCTTCGTCCGGCGCACGAGGACCGATGGAGGCGGGGCCGGAGCCGCCGTAGAGCCGCCCTTGGCCGAAGGAGAGCTGTGCGTGAGCAGCAGCACGAGCAGCACGACCGGCGCGGTCACCGCCACGACGGCGACCCCGAGCGACACCCAGTGGAGAGGCGAGCTGCCCGCCTTGGCGCGATCGTCCACCGGCTCAGGCCTGCCGCGGCTCCGCGTCCGGCGAAGGTGCAAGCACGCACTGCCAGATCGGCGCACCTGCAAACCGGACGCTCTGGCCGCCGGCGCCTCCCGGCTGAGCGACCAGGGCCGCGGTGAAGACCTCCGGCTGCGACTGCACCTGCGCGGTCTTGCCCTGGCCGTTCTTCGAGCTCTTCTTGCCGTTCGCCGCCGCCTTCTTCGGCGCGCCGACGAGCGGTCCGCACAGCGCGGGCGCCGTCGACTCACCCGGGAGGCTGCGGTTCAGGTCGCTGCGGTCGAGCGTGCCGTCGTAGATCCCGTTGTGGTTGTAGTCGATGCCGTGGACGATGACGACCGCGTTGTCCTCGCGGATGTACGAGGCCACGACCGGCCCGACCCTGATCTTCCGGGTGTAGCGGATCGTGCCGGTCTTCGGGAAGCGGTTGAAGGCCAGGATGCTCTTGGAGCTGGTGTCGCCACGCAGGGTGAGGGCGGCGACCGGGCTGCCGTAGAACGGGCCGCCGTCCAGCGTGGCGATCGTGCGGTGCCCGTTGTGCAGCTTCGCGGCCGAAGCCGGCGGGCACACGCCCTTCGCGCCCGCGTGGATGTGCAGGGCGTGCGGCTCGGCGTCGAGGAGCCTGTTCGCCGTGACCGAGACGGTGGCGATGTTCCCGTTGAGGCGCACGACGGCGTTCCCGTCGGCCGTGACGCGGTTGGTCGGCACCGGGCCGAGCTTGCCCGAGCGCCGGTCGCCGGTCAGCGCCGCCGCCTTGCCGCCGCCTGAGGACTTCGTCGAGGAGCCCGAGCCGATGAGCAGCACGGCCGCGACGCCGCACGCGATCAGCGCGGCGGCGGCCAGCGGCCAGCGGTAGCGCCGCAGCCGGCCGTCGGCAAAGGACGGATCGGGCTCGCCGCCGTGGTCGGGCGGCACGGCCGCCGCGGGCGACACCGCGGCGGGCGGGGGAGCCGGGGAAGCCGGCCCGCGGGGCGGCGGCGGTGGGCTCGGCGGCTCGCCGCCGCCGACGAACACGTCGTCGCGCGGAGCCAGGTAGGACTCGCGCGTGAGCTCCAGCCGGTCGTCGGGGCCGTCGGCCCGACCGCCGACCTCACGCCGGCTCTCGGCCTGCTCCTGCTCGGCGACCGCGTCGCGGACCGCTGCAGCCAGCTCGCTGGCGGTGCTGTAGCGGTCGTTCGGATCCTTCGCCGTCGCTCGCGCGACGGCCTTGTCGAAGGCCTCGACGAGCTGGGGCCGGTCGCGCGAGGGCAGCGGCGGCGGGTCGGTCACGTGGCACCAGAGCTTCGCCACGTCGCTTCCCTTCTGGTAGGCGACGTGGCCGGTCAGCATCTCGTACAGCACGCAGCCCAGCGAGTAGATGTCGGCGCGGCCGTCGACGTCGTGGGCCTGGATCTGCTCCGGCGCGACGTAGTCCGGCGTTCCGACCCAGCCGCCCGGGCGCGTGAGGTCGCCGTGGGAGCCCAGCCGCTTGGTGAGCCCGAAGTCGGTCAGGTAGACCTGCTCGTTCTCCGCGTCGCCGCTGAGCAGGATGTTGGCCGGCTTGACGTCGCGGTGCACGAGGCCGCGGGCGTGCGCGACGTCGAGGGCGCGGGCGACGTCCGTCAGGATCCGGGCGACGCGGGGCAGTCCCATCGGCGCCCGGTCGATGATCTCGCGCAGGTTGGTGCCCGGCACGAAGCGCATGGCCAGGTAGAGCACGCCCTCGTGCTCGCCGCCGCGGTGGATCGGGACGATGTTCGGGTGCTCGAGCGAGGCGGCGATGCGCGCCTCGGACTTGAACCGGGCGACGGCCGTCTCGTCCTGCGTGTGCTCCGGGGCGATGATCTTCAGCGCGACGGTGCGGTCGAGATCGACGTCGCGCGCCTTGTAGACGACTCCCATCCCGCCACGTGCGAGCAGGCTCTCGATGAGATAGCCCGCGAAGACCGACCCTGGGTCGAGCCGCGGAAGCTGCTTCGGACGTTCGCCGGCCTCGGCCATGCGGCCTCCTCCAGTGGGAACAGATGTCCCTCGGCTGCGCACGCTCCAGAGGGGGGCGAGGCGGGAGCGCGATCGCGCCGCTGGACGCCGAGAGTCTAGTTCCGCCCGGTGGGCGGAGCAAGCGCTCCAGGTGCCGGATGCGTCGCCTCGACGCGAGCGATCGCGCTGCGCCTCAAGCGGCGTCCTGGCGGCGCAGGAGCGCCGCCACGCCGGCGAAGGACGCCACGACGAACGCGACCAGGATGAGGATGACCGAGAGCCGCGCGGCGTCGAAGTACGTCGTCCCGAACCCGCTGATCCGCGCGTAGGCATGGTTGGCGGCGATCCGGGCGTTCAGGCCGAGGACCGAGCCGACCCCGGCGTAGGACCACTGGGCCACGACCACCTTGGACAGCGCGGCGAGGGGCGCGCTCATCGTCGCGATGGGGACGATCGACCCGCCGAAGAAGAGCTGGGGAATCAGGATCAGCGGGATGAAGCTGGTCGCCTGGTCCTGCGTGCGAACCGCGGCCGACATCAACAGCCCCATGCCGACCGCCCCGAACGCGGTGAGCAGCAGCAGGGCGAGCACGACGGCGTAGGTGCCCGGCGGGTGGTGCAGGGGCTGGAACGCGAAGATGATCGCCGCGAGCAGCACCGTCTGCACGGCGGCCAGCACGAACAGCACGACGGCCTTGGAGAGCAGGTAGGCGCCCGTGCGCACGCCCACCGCCGCCTCGCGGACGAAGACGTTCTTCTCCTTGATGATCTCCCGCGCCGAGTCGATCGAGCCGAGCCAGATGGCCAGCGTCACGACGAGGAAGAGGAGCTTCACCGCCTCGGAGACCTGGGTCTTGGCGGCGAACGCGTCGACCTTGAACAGCCCGACGATGGCGAGCGCCAGCACCGGGACCTGGCCGATGAGGATCAGCATGTTGCGCCGGTCGCGCACGAAGAGCTGCGCGTAGCGGCGCGTCAGCACGACCGCCTGGCGGAGCAGGCTCGCGCGGCGCCTGGCCGCCGCCCGCCCGCGCGCGCGTGGCGCCTGGGCCTCGGGCTCCAGCGCCACCGGCTGCTGGCGCTGCTCGTCGACGAACCGGCGGCGCCACTCGGTCGCCGGCTGGTTGTCCAGCGCGACGTAGATGTCGTCGTAGGTCTCCGCGCCGAAGAACCGCAGCGCCTCGTCCGGCGAGCCCTGGAAGCAGAGCTCGCCACCCCGGCCCATCACGATGAGCTTGGCGCACATCTGCAGGCTCTTCGTCGCGTGCGTGACGACCACCACGGCGCGCGAGCGAGCAGCGAGCTCCCGCAGGAGCGCCATCATCCGCGTCTCGAGCCCCGGGTCCAGCCCGGTGGTCGGCTCGTCGAGGAAGAGCAGGCTCGGGCGCCCGAGCAGCTCCGCGGCCAGCCCGACGCGCTTGCGCTGACCGCCCGACAGCGACTCGATGCGGGTCTCGGCCTGCTCCACGAGCGCCAGCTCATCGAGGACCCCGGCGACCGACTCGGCGATCTCCGCGGCGCTCGTGTCCTGCGGCAGCCGGAGCCTGGCCGCGTAGGTCAGCGCCTCGCGCACGCTGAGCTTGCCGTGGACGATCTCGTCCTGCGGCAGGTAGCCGATGTCGGTCAGCCGCGCAGCGACCGGCTCGCCGCTGACGGTGATCGTGCCGGCGGAGGGCGTGGTCACCCCGGCCAGGGCCTTGATCAGCGTCGACTTGCCCGAGCCGCTCTCGCCCACGATCGCGACGAGCTGGCCGGGTTCGATCGTCACCGACGTCGGCGCCAGGATCTGCTTGCCCTTCACCCGCATCGCGACGCCCTCGGCGTCGAGGCGCAGCGCTCCGCGCTCCGCGCGGGCGACGAACGCGTGCCCGTCGAACAGGAGCCGGTACGGGCCGATCCCGATCTCCGATCCGGGGCTCAGCGTCGCGCGGCGCACGGGGCTGCCGTCCACGCGCGTCCCGTTGCGCGAGCCGAGGTCGCGCAGCTCGACGGCGTCGCCCGCGCGGACCACCTCGGCGTGGAAGCGCGAGACGTTCGGGTCGTCGAGCGCGACGTCGTTCGAGGGGTCTCGACCGATCGTCAGCCGGCCCGCAGGAAAGGCGATGAGCTCCGTCCGGAGGACCGCCGCCGGCTCGGCGCCATACCGGGTCTCCTGGCCCGTGACGAAGCGCAGCGCATCGCCGCCGATGACGACCGTGTCGCCGTTCCACAGCCAGCGCGACTCTCCGCGGAAGCGCTCGCCGTTGAGCTGCGTCCCATTGCGCGAGTCCAGGTCGGTGATCCAGTAGCCGCCCTGCACGGGGGTGATGCGGGCGTGGTGGCGGGACACGGACTGGCGCGGGATGACGACCTCGTTGTCGGCCAGGCGCCCGACGGTGACCCCATCCCCCGCGATCGGTATCCGGCGGCCGTCGTGCAGCAGCGTCGCCAGGCTGGCCTGCCCGCCGGCCGCGCGCTCGGCGGCCGCGGGCGCCCGCCCTACCCGGGCCCGGTCGTCACCGTCGGGCACCTCGTCCCTCCGGCTGCACGAGGCCATGCATCAGGCGCCATCGACCCTAACCCCGGCCCGCCGCGGGACGCAAGGGAACGGCCCTGCCGAAAACGTACGGAATCCGGGCGCGGCGAAGGTCGGCCCGGCTAGAGTTGCGCCCTCGGCCGACGGAACCGGATCACCGAGCACGCTCCTCGCGATGGCTCCCGACCCGCACATGACCCGACGGACGTTCGTGGGCGCCGCCGCCGCGACGATCGGGGGCGCGGCGTTGAATCCGGCCGCGCTCGCCGCCCGCGCGCGGCGCCCGCGCTTGGACCACGTCGTGGTCTTGATGATGGAGAACCGGTCCTTCGAC
>JAXDHQ010000274.1:0-6973 GCA_034664395.1 Solirubrobacteraceae bacterium
GGGGGGTGTGCGCCCAACCCCCCTATTTGCTGGGTAAAGCGCCCACACCCCCCGCAGCGACCACCACGCCGGCACTGCCAGCGCCGCGTGGGGCCGGGCGCCCGTCCGACAGAACTGGGCCCAGCCCACCCGAAGCCGTCCGGCGGCCGGGTCGACCCGGCCCCACCCGACCACCGACACGCGAGCCGCGCCGAGTACGCTCGTCTCATGGCCAAGGGCAAGAAGCGCAAGACCGCCCCGGGCGACATCGCCAGCAACCGCCAGGCGAGCTTCCGCTTCGAGCTGCTCGATCGGCTCGAGTGCGGGGTGGTCCTGACCGGCACGGAGGTCAAGTCGCTGCGCAACGGCACGGTGCAGATCAAGGACGGCTACGCGCAGATCACCGGCGGCGAGCTGTGGATGCACAACGTCCACATCCCGCCCTACGGCCCGGCCAGTCGCGACAACCACGATCCCGATCGCCCGCGCAAGCTCCTGGCCCACCGCCGCGAGATCGAGCGCCTGGTCGCGCGCGTCCAGGAGCGCGGGCTCACGCTCGTCCCGACGCGCATCTACTTCGTCGACTCGCACGCCAAGGTCGAGATCGCCCTGGCCCGCGGCAAGGACCGCTTCGACAAGCGCGACTCGATCAAGGCGCGCGAGCAGAGCCGCGACATGGATCGGGCGCTGCGCGAGCGGGTGTAGTCGGCGGGCCGGGCGTAAGACGGGGGCGGCGGGCGACGCCAAACCCCATGCGATGAAGCGCGCCGCCTCCTCCACCGACCAGCTCCCCGACCCCGCTGACGCCGTCGTCGCCTGGCGCGCGCAGCGGCTGCGCGGCGCCGGCTTGGACGCCCCGCTGGCCGAACGCGTCGCGCGCAACTGCGGCTACGACCTGCACGCGCTCATCGCCCTCGTCGAGCGCGGCTGCCCGCCGGCGCTCGCGGTGCGCATCCTCGCGCCGCTGCACGAGGAGCGCCGGCCGTGCTGAGCGCTGGTAGCGTCGCGCCTCCCGTTCGCGCGCCTGCCACCCCCAGCCCTCCGCCCACGCTCGACGACGACTCGAGCGAGTGGCTGCGCGCGCTGCGCGCGACCGGCCACGACCGCGAGGCGGCGATCGCTCGGCTGCACGAGCTGCTGCTGCGCGCCGCCCGTTTCGAGGTTCGCCGCCGCTCCGCCGCCGCCGTCGCGCGCACGGGGTGGGCCGAGCTCGACGATCTCGCCCAGCACAGCGCCGACGACGCCCTCGTCGCCGTGCTCGCCAAGCTCGACGGCTACCGCGGCGACAGCCGCTTTACGACCTGGGCCTACAAGTTCGCCCTGCTCGAGGCCAGCGTGAAGATGCGCCGCCGGGCCTGGCAGGACCGCGAGATCCCGCTCGACCCCGAGAGCTGGGCGACGCTGGCCGCGCGCGACTCCGGCCCCGACGAGGACGCCGAGATGGGCGAGCTGCTGCGGGCCGTTCGCGGCGCGATCGCCGGCGAGCTGACGCCCCACCAGCGCTCCGTGCTCGTCGCCGTCACCCTCGACGGCGTGCCGATCGACGTGCTCGCCGAGCGCCTGGGCACGACCCGCGGCGCCCTGTACAAGACGCTGCACGACGCTCGGCGCAAGCTGCGCCATTCGCTCGCCGCCCAGGGATTGCGTCCCGACCGCCTCGAGCCACCCCCAGCGCCATGACCCACGACCGCGACGAGACCACCGAGATGCTCCGACGCGTCCTCGGCCCGCCCGGGCCCGAGCTGACGTGCGAGGAGTGCTTCGAGCTCCTGGACCGCTACGTCGAGCTCGAGCTCGCGGGCGAGGACGCCGAGGCCCAGGTCCCCGGGATGGGCGCCCACCTGCAGGGCTGCCCGGCGTGCAACGAGGACCACGACAGCCTGCACGCCTTCCTGCGCACGTAAGACGCGGGGGCCGGGGCGACGCCAACAGGCATCGAACCCACGCCACAGGAGGTCCCCATGCAGGCCGCAGCCATCACCACCGCCGACCGCCCCGCCACCGTCTCCGCCGCCGTGCGCAGAGACGCCGCCTATCAGAGCTTCCTGCTCCTGCGGATCGGCTTCACCGTCGCGCCGATCCTGTTCGGCCTCGACAAGTTCTTCAACGTGATGGTCGACTGGACGAGGTACCTGGCGTCGTGGATCGACGGCATCCTGCCGGGGACCGCGTCGACCGGCATGCACATCATCGGCGTCGTCGAGATCGTCGCCGGCATCGGCGTCGCGCTCAAGCCGCGCTACTTCGCCTACGTCGTCGCCGCGTGGCTGGCCGGGATCATCGTCGACCTGCTGACCTACTCCGGCTACTACGACATCGCCCTGCGCGACTTCGGCCTGATGCTCGGCGCGCTGACGCTCGGGCGCCTGGCGTCGGTCTACGACCCGCCGCTGGGCCGCCGGCGCTAGTTCGGGATCGACCGCTGCAGGTGCGTGGCGTCCATGCCGACGACGAGCAGCGCGATGAGCCCGAGGTAGACGAGCCCGACGAGCGCCCGGTCCCGGGGCCGCACGCGGTAGTACTCGCGTGTGGCCTCGCCGCCCTGGCGGCGCTGGCGCCAGCGGTGGAAGACGTCGAAGGCCCCGATGACGGCGATCAGCACGATGATCGGATTGGGCCGCAGGAACGCGAGCGCGACGATGATCGCCAGGCCCGCGAACCACATCCACGGGGCCATCGCCGCCATCGCCCGGCCGCCGTCGAGCGGCACGACGGGCAGGAGGTTGAAGAGGTTCAGGAAGAAGCCGGTGAAGGCCAGCGCCGTCCACAGGTCCGAGCCGGTGGCCCAGGCGATCGGCAGGCAGGCCGCCGAGCCGATGGTTCCGAGGATCGGGCCGGCCAGGCCGACGCGCGCCTCGGCCAGCGCGTTGCCGCCGAGCGACTTCGCCCACACGAGCGCGCCCATGAACGGGATGAACACCGGAGCCGACGCCTCGACGCCCTCGCGCCGGAGCTGGATGACGTGGCCCATCTCGTGGATGAAGAGCAGCACGACGAACCCGACCGCGAAGCGCCAGCCCCAGATCAGCGCGTAGGCGGCGACCGACACGAGCATCGAGCCCGAGGTCGTCAGCACCTTGATCTTGGGCAGCAGCACCAGGATCGTCTTGAGCTTCGCGCCGATCACGACCAGGGTGGCGATCAGGCCGCTGCCGGCGCGACGCCACCACGGGCGCCGCTGGCGGCCGAACGGGTCGTCGGCGGCGCGCTGCGACGGACCCTCGGGGGCCACCGGCGGCAGCCAGCCGCCGTGCAGATCCTGGTCGCGCTGGTCGGTCATCTCCACCGAGGATAGGGTGCGACGATGCTGGTCGACGTCGGTGACACGCGACTGCACGTCACCGAGCGCGGATCGGGCGATCTGCCGCTCTTCGTCCTGCACGGCGGACCGGGCCTCGACCACACGATGTTCGGCTCCTACCTCGACCCGCTGGGCGACGTCTGCCGGCTGCTGCTGGTCGACGAGCGCGGCGGTGGGCGCTCGGAGCCATCGCCGCCAGAGACGTGGACGCTGGCCCATCACGCGGCCGACGTCGACGCCCTCGCCGATGCGCTCGAGCTCGACCGCTACGCCGTCCTCGGCCACTCCTTCGGCGCCTTCATCGCCCTGCAGCACGCGGTCGACTTCGCCGGGCGCCCGGAGGCGACGGTGGTCTCCAGCGGCATCCCGCACGAGCGCTTCCTCGACCACGTCGACCGCGAGCTCGCCGCGTTCGAGCCGGTCGAGCTGCGCGAGCAGGTCCAGTCCTCGTGGGCGCGCGAGTCGCAGGCGCGCACCCAGGCGGACGTGGAGGCGCTGCTCGTCGACCAGCTCCCGTTCCACTTCGCCGACCCCCGCGACCCGCGCATCGACGACATCCGGGCCGCGATGGGCGACGCCATCTACGCGCCCGACGTCCTGCGGGCCGCGGCGAGCGAGTCCTACGGCGGCATCGTGGTCGAGGACCGCCTCGGCGAGGTGTCGCATCCGGTGCTCGTCCTCGCCGGCCGCCACGACCGCACCTGCTCGATCGAGGCCGCGGAGACGATGGCCGCCGGCCTGCCCGACGCCGAGCTCGTCGTCTTCGAGGCCAGCGGGCACATGACGTTCGTCGAGGAGAACGAGGCCTATCTCGACGCGGTGCACGGCTTCCTCGCGCGGCGGGCGGACTAGGAGCTCGACCGCACCTCGGCCGCGGCCGCCTCGGCCGCGTCGAGCTGCTCGCGCACGAGCGCGAGGCCCTTGGCCCAGAACGACGGGTCCTCGAGATCGAGGCCGGCGATGGCGGCGAGCTCCTCCGGGCTGCGCGAGCCGCCCGACGACAGCAGCTCCAGGTAGCTGGGGACGAAGCCCTCGCCCTCCTCGACGTAGCGCCGGTAGACGCTGAGCGCGAGGAGCTGGCCGTAGGCGTAGGCGTAGACGTAGCCCGGCGTCCCGATGAAGTGCGGCACGTAGGACCACCACGTGCGGTAGCCCTCGGTGATCTCGACCGCGTCGCCGAGCATCTCCGCCTGCGACTCGTGCCACAGCTCGCCGAAGCGCTCGACGCGCAGCTCCCCGGCCGTGCGCCGCTCGTTGTGCACGAGCTCCTCGAAGCGGTTCATCGCCGTCTGACGGAAGACGGTGGCGATCGAGCCCTCGATGTTCTCGGCCAGCAGCGCCAGTCGCGAGCGGGGCGTGTCCGCGGCGTCGAGGAGACGGCGGAAGACGAGCGTCTCGCCGAAGACCGATGCGGTCTCGGCCAGCGTCAGCGGTGTGTGCTGCTCGAGCGGGCCGCGCGGGATGGCGAGCGCCGCGTGCAGGCCGTGGCCGAGCTCGTGGGCGAGGGTGAGGACGTCGCGCCGGCGGCTGGTGTAGTTGAGCATCAGGTACGGGTGGACGCTCGGCGTCGTGTACGCGCAGAACGCGCCGCCGCGCTTGTTCGGGCGCACCGGCGCGTCGATCCAGCGCTCGTCGAAGAAGCGCTGGGCGAGGTCGCCCATGACCGGGGAGAACTGGTGGAAGCTCTCGAGCACGAGCCCGGTCGCGGTCGCCCAGTCGACCACGATCTCCTCGTCGGCGACCGTCGCCATCCGGTCGTAGTCGGCGAGGCGGTCGAGGCCGAGGAGCTCCGCCTTGAGCCGGTACCAGCGCCGGGGGAGGTCGTAGTTGTCGCGGACGGCCTGCAGCAGGGCGGCGACCGACTCGTCGCTGGCCTCGTTGGCGAGGTTGCGGCTGGCGATCCAGTTCGGGTAGGAGCGCAGGCGGTCGTCGACCGCCTTGTCCTGCAGCAGCGTGTTGAAGACGTAGGCGCGCGTGCGCACGCCGGGCGCCAGCGCAGCGGTGACCGCCTCGGCCGTCGAGCGGCGGACCTCGCGGTCGGGCGACAGCAGCCGGCTGAGGGCGACGTCGAGCGGGACGCCCTCGTCGCCGGCCTCGGGCACGCGGACCCGGATCGCGCTCGTCAGCTCGCTGAACAGCCGCGTCCACGCGTCGCGGCCGGTCATGGCCTTCTCGGTCATGAGCTTCTCCTCGGGCTCGGTGAGGAGGTGCGGGCGGTAGCGGCGCAGGTTGCGCAGGTGGTGGCGCGTCGTCTCCAGGCCCTCGGCGCCCAGCAGCTCCTCGACGCGGTCGTCGTCGAGCGCGGCCCACTCGAGCTCGAAGAAGAGCAGCTTCGTCTCGACGGCGGTCCCGCGCTCCTGCACGTGGGCGAGCAGGGCGCCGTTGGCGGGATCGGCCGTGTCGACCGAGAAGCGCAGCATCGCGTACGAGCCGGCGCGGCCGAGGAGATCGACGATCGCCTCCAGCTCGGCCATGGCGGCGCTCAGGCCGGCGCCGTCGAGCTCCGCCATGCGGCCGGCGTAGGCCTCCGCGAAGCGTGCGGCGCGCTCGTCGGCCGCGGTCAGGAGCCGGTCGACCCCCTCCGGTCCCTCGCCCGCGACGAGCGGCTCGAGGTCCCAGGCCACCTCCTGGACGTCCATGATCGTCATGTCGCCCAGTGTGCCTTAACGAAAAGCGACGCGGTCCCGAGTCGCTCGGGGTGCTCTCCGCCATGTCGGCTCCCGAGGGAGCGCCACAGCTTCAGAGCGGCGGGCCTCGCAACCCCAGGGCCTCGCTCTCTACGACTCGGTTCCGCGTCTGGAACGACCCTATGTCGGAGCGCCGCGGCCCGTCAACCGGGGCTCTGCGAGCAACCCGCATCTTGCGAGGAAATCTCGTAGACGTGGACCGGCCGGCGCTTGGCGGGATGGAGGACGTCGGCGGCGCGGCGCATGCCGAGCTTCTCCGCGACGCGCACCGAGCGGGCGTTGTCCGGCTCGATGATCGACAGCACCCGCGCGAGGGCGAGCGGGCCGAACGCGTGGCTCAGCGCCACGCGGGCGCCCTCGGTGGCCAGCCCGCGGCCCCACGCGTGGCGTGCCAGGCGCCAGCCGACCTCGACGGCCGGCAGGACCGCGGGCAGGAAGGCGGGCACGCTCAGGCCGATGAACCCCAGGCAGGCGCCGGGGTCCTCGCGCGGCGCCGCGCACCACAGCCCGTAGCCGTTGGCCTCCCAGTGCGCCTCGACGTGGGCGAGCATGTCGTCGCTCTCCGCGCGCGTGTACGTGCGGCCGCCGCCGACCCAGCGCATGACCTCGGGGTCGGCGTTCATGGCCGCGAACGGCTCGCGGTCGCTGGCGCGCCAGGCGCGCAGGACGAGGCGGTCGGTCTCGAGCACGGCTTCGTAGGATCGCGCGAAGGCGGCGGCGGGCGCGTCGTCGTCGCTCAGGCCGTGGGCGCGATCTCGACCTCGCGGGCGCGCGCGTCGACCGCGGCGAAGGCGAGCAGCCGGCGGCCCTCGCTGCGCACCGCGGCGGCGGCGCTCCTGGACAGCGCCACGAACGGCTCGACGACCAGCGTGGCGGCGGCGCGCTCGCGCTCGATCCGCCACCAGGCGCGGACCCGGCCGTCGACGAGCACGAACGGGCGTCCCAGGCCGCGGATCACGCGGTCGCGGTGCTCGGGTTCGATGATGCGGGCGCGGTCGGCGTAGGC
>JAXDHQ010000275.1:0-4148 GCA_034664395.1 Solirubrobacteraceae bacterium
CGGCCGGCCTGGGCAAGCACCGCAAGCGCCGCCGCCGCGCCCAGCTCAAGCTCGAGCGCACCCAGGACAACCTCGACCGCGCGCTCGACGTCGAGCGCGATGCGCGGTCGCGGTTGCGCCCGCTCAAGCGCCAGGCCGAGGCCGCCGAGTTGCACGAGCGCCTCGAGCGCCAGACGATCGAGGCCCGGTGGGAGCTGGCGCGCGACGCGGTCCGCGCGCGGCGCGAGGACCTGGCGACGGCCGAGGCGGCGGCGGTCCAGGCGCGCGCGGCGCGCGACGAGGCCCACGGCGAGCTGGCCGCGGTCGCCCGGCGCCGCGAGGAGGCCGAGGAGGCGCTGGCGCGGCGCACCCGCGAGCGCGAGGCGCTGGCCCGGCGCGTGTTCTCCGCGCGCTCGGCGGCCGAGCGCGTCGAGCTGCGCCTGGAGCGCGTGCGCGAGACCGCCGAGACCATCGCCGAGCGCATCGAGCGCCGCGAGCAGCAGCTCGTGACGCTGCGCGCCCAGATCGCCGAGGACCGCCCCGACGACGCCGGTCGCGAGCGGCTGGAGGCGCTCCAGGCCGAGGTCGAGCAGCTCGACGAGCAGCGCGCCGAGGCGCTCGAGCGCGAGCTGGCGGCGCTCAGCGCCCAGCGCGACGAGGCCGCGGCGCGCGTGACCGAGCTCGAGGCCGTGGTCGCCGAGCGCCGCGAGGCGCTGAGCCAGGCCGACGACGCCTGCGACGTCGCCCGGCGCGCTCGCCGCGCCGCCGAGTCCTCGGCCGAGACGGCCCGCCGCGAGGCCGCGCGCGTCGGGGCCGAGCTGGCGTCGGCCAACCAGTTCCTGCGCAGCCACGCCTCGGCCCCGGACGGCTCGCGCTCCCTGGCCGACGAGCTCGAGGTGGAGGCCGGCTACGAGCTCGCGCTCGCCGCGGGCCTGGGCGGGCGCCTGAGCGCGGCGATCGTCGACGACCTCCAGGCGGCGCGCGCGCTGCTCGAGCGCTCGGGCACCGACGGCGGCCGCGCGCTCGTGGCCGACTCCGACGCGCCGGGGGCGACCCGCGCCACGACGCCGCCCGCGCCGGGCGCGCGCCACCTCGGCGACATGGTCTCCGGCGCCGAGCCGGCGGTGGCGCTGGCGCGCCGGCTGCTGGCCAACACGTGGGTCGTCGACGAGCTCGACGTCCTGCCGCCCGGCTTCCTGGGCGTCGCGGTCACGCGCGCCGGCCGCGCGTGGTTCGGCTTCACGCGGGAGATGCGCCAGGCGGCGCGCGGCGGGGGCGAGCGCGTGCTCGCCGAGCGCAACCGCCGCGACGGGCTCGTGCGCGAGTCCGAGCGCGCCGTGCAGGGCGAGCAGGCGGCCCTGGCGGCCGTCGAGGCCGCGGTCGGGGCGGTCCAGGCGGCCGACGCGACCCGCGACGAGGCCGACCGCGGCCTGCGCGAGGTCGATCGCGCCCGGGCCGAGGCCACCGAGGCCCAGCGGCGGGCGGCGTGGCTCATCGACGAGCGGCGCAAGGCGCCCGACCAGGGCGAGGCGGCCGTCCGCCGGGCCCAGGTCCTCGGCGAGCTGGCGGCCGAGCAGCGGGTCGCCGAGCGCGCCGCTCGCGAGCGTGCCGAGCGCGCGGCGCGCCTGCAGCGCCTGGAGGCGGCGCTGACCCGCGACCGCGGCCTGCTGCCCGCAGCCCGGCGGCTGGCCGAGGCGCTCGCGACCGCCCTCGAGGCGGTCGCCGCGCGCGTCATGGTGCTCGACGCCGAGCTCGCCGCCGACAGCGAGGCGGGCGAGGGCGTGGCGACGGCGCTGCGCGCCTGCGCCGCCGAGGAGGCGCAGATCCAGGGCCGCCTGCGCGAGCGCGCCGAGGCGGTCACCGGCGCCGAGGTCCGCGCCCAGCAGACCCGCGACGCCGAGCACGAGGCGACGCAGGAGCTCGGCGCGCTCGCCGAGCGCCTGGGCCTGGAGGCCGAGCCGGCGACCGAGCCGCTGGCGCCGGAGGCCGCCGAGGGCCTGCGCGCGCGCATCGAGCGCCTGCAGCGCCGGCGCGAGCAGCTCGGCCCCGTCAACCCGCTGGCCAAGGCCGAGTACGACGAGGCGCTCGCGCACGTCGAGGAGCTCGAGCGCCAGCGCACCGACCTCGAGACCGCGCTGCGCGAGCTGCGCGGCCTCATCCGCGACACCGACCGCCAGATCCGCGAGACCTTCGAGGCCACGTTCACCGCGGCGGCGCGCAACTTCGAGCAGCTCGCCGAGGAGCTGTTCCCCGGCGGCCGCGGACGCCTGCGGCTGGTGCGCGAGGACTCCGGCCCGCGGCCGGTTCTAGGAGGGGCGGAGGCGGCGGCCGCCGACGGCGACGCCGAAGCGGCGTCCGACGCCGAGGAGGCGGAGGCCGAGGAGCGCGGGATCGACCCCGACGACGACATCGGCGTGGAGATCGAGATCACGCCGGCGGGCAAGTCGATGAAGCGCCTGACCCTGCTCAGCGGCGGCGAGAAGTCGATGACCGCGATCGCGTTCCTGTTCGCCGTCTTCCTCGCCCGGCCGTGCCCGTTCTACATCCTCGACGAGGTCGAGGCCGCCCTCGACGACCTCAACATCGGCCGCTTCCTCAACCTCCTGCGGGCGCACGCCGGCCGGGCGCAGTTCATCGTCGTGACCCACCAGAAGCGCACGATGGAGGCGGCCGACACGCTCTACGGCGTGTCGATGGGCGACGACGGCGTCTCGAAGGTCGTCTCGCGCCGCCTGCCGCCGGAGGTCGTGGCCGCCTAGCAGGCCGAACGGGGGACGCTGAAGGTCACCTCGTCGACGCGGGGGCTAGCCTGCGCCCATGGGCAAGCGCAGCCGCCGACGCGGCGAGCCGGCCGAGGCCGCCGAGACGCAGGACGAGGCACCCGTCGAGGGCGCCCCCGCGCCGCTGCGCCCCGACGGCCGCCTGCGCGAGGTGGCGATGCTCGTCGAGGAGGCCGACTACCTGCTCGCGCTGTACCGCTGGACGCTGCTCACCGGCGAGGTCCCGCGCGCCCAGGACTGGCTGCGCCGCGAGGACTGGCCGCACCCCGACTACATCATCGACGTCTTCGGCTCGTGGGAGAAGTTCCTCCAGCACGCCGAGATCCCCAGCTCGCCGCTGCTGGCCAGCGTGCGCGAGGCCGAGGAGGGACGCCGCAGCCTCGCCGCCCGCGAGCAGCAGGCCGAGCGCGACCTCGCGCGGGTCGAGGACCTGCGCCGGCAGGTGGAGACGGCCAAGCGCCGCCGCGAGGCCGCCGATGCCGAGCGCGCCGACCTGCGCGCCCGCGCCGATCGCCTGGCCGCCCAGCTCCAGCGCGCCGAGGAGCGCGCCGCAGCGGCCGAGGCGCACCTGGCCGAACGCCGCCAGCACGCGGCCGAGGCCGCCGGCCCGCGGGCGGAGGCCAGCGACGAGTGGCTCGCCGCCCACGCGGCGCTCCACGACGAGCTCGAGACCGTGCGCGCCCACCGCGAGGAGCTGCTGCGCCAGGTCGAGGAGCTGCGCGAGGTCGGCGTCCAGGACGCCAAGGCGATCGCGCGCCTCAGCGCGGCGCTGGGCGAGATGTCCGGCGCGCCGGCCGAGGACGGCGCGGGCGCGATCGACGAGCCCGAGGAGCCGCCGGCGTCGGTGGCGGAGGCGGTGCAGCGCGCCGCCGCGCAGACCCATCACCTGGTCTTCACGCAGGCGGCGCGCGACTCGGCCGGCGACAGCCCGTACCGGCGACCGGCCGACGTGCTCGACGCCCTGCATCGCCTCGACGATCTCGCCGGCCTCTACGCCGACCCCGACGGCTTCGGCCGCTCGCTCGGTCAGGCCGCCGAGCAGCTCGGCCTCACCTGGCGCCAGAGCGTCTCCGAGCTCGCCCGCAGCCGCAACCCGCACGCCTACACCGTCACCCACGACGGCGAGCGCCTCGAGCTGGGCCCGCACGTGGCGCTCGGCTCGGGCTCGGGCGCCGGGTTCATCGCGCGCATCTACCTGCACGTCGCCGACGGCTCGGGCGCGGTCCCCCGCGGCCTGTACGTCGGCCACGTCGGCCGCCACTTGCCAGACACGACGACCGCCTGACGCTGGACCCCGCGCGGGCGACGGTGGTAAGACGGACCTCGCCGGCGACGCAGAGTCGTCATGCACGAGAGAGGACTGGCGTGAGCACCACATTCGTGATCGTG
>JAXDHQ010000276.1:0-12115 GCA_034664395.1 Solirubrobacteraceae bacterium
GACGTGACCGGCGCCTGACCCCCGCCGCGAGCGCGTTCCTGGCGCTGGCGCGCACGGCCGATCGCACGGGCGCGCAGGCGAGCGGCTAGGACGCGGCCTGCGAGCCCCGGAGCGCCGTGGCGCCGCCGGCCCGCTCGAGCAGCCAGTCGGTGGCCTGGCCCGCGGGCATCGGGCGGCTGAGGTAGTAGCCCTGCGCCTCGTCGCAGCCGTAGGACTCCAGCTGCTCCCACGCCGCCGGCGTCTCGACGCCCTCGGCGACGACGCGCAGGCCGAGGCTGCGCCCCAGCTCGACGGTCGAGCGCACGATGACGGCGTCCTCGCTGTCGGGCGTCAGGCCCATGACGAACGAGCGGTCGATCTTGATCTCGTCGACCGCGAGGCGCTTGAGGTAGGCCAGCGACGAGTAGCCGGTGCCGAAGTCGTCCAGCGACATGCTGACGCCCAGGCCGGCGAGCTCGGTGATGACCTCCGTGGCCCGGGCGGGGTCGGCCATGATCAGGTTCTCGGTGATCTCGAGCTGCAGGTGGCTCGGAGCCACGCCGTGGACGGCGAGCAGGCGCGACACGTCGCGCGGGAGCTCGTCGTCGACGAGGTTGGCCACCGACAGGTTGACCGCGACCGACAGGTCGATGCCCTCGCCCAGCCACGTGGCGCACTGCGCCAGCGAGCGGTCGAGCACGTACAGGGTGAGCTCGCGCATGAGGCCCGCCTGCTCGGCGACGGGCAGGAACTCGGCCGGAGGTAGGAGCCCGCGCTCGGGGTGCTCCCAGCGCACCAGCGCCTCGAGGCTGTGGACCTCGCCCGTGCGCAGGTCGGCCTTGGGCTGGTAGTGCACCACGAGCTGCTCCTGGTCGAGCGCGTTGCGTAGCTGCCCGGTCAGCGCGAGGCGGTCGCGGGTGTTGGTGTCCGCGCCCGGGTCGTAGATCACGTGGCCGCTGCGGGCGCGCTTGGCCACGTACATCGCGACGTCAGCGTGCTGCAGCAGCGCCTCGGCGTCCTCGCCGTGTGCGGGGAAGACCGCGATGCCGATGCTCGCCTGCACGTGCAGGGTGAGGCCCTCGAACGAGAACGGCCGGGCGATCGCCGCGCGCACGCGCTCGGCGAGCGACGCGGCGGCCTCGGTGGTGAGCTTGCGGTCGGCCGGGACGAGCAGCGCGAACTCGTCGCCGCCGAGGCGGGCGAGCAGGTCGTGGTCGCGCAGGATCGGCTGGACGCGCGGCCCGATGAGCTCGAGCAGGGTGTCGCCGGCGCCGTGGCCGAGCGCGTCGTTGATCTCCTTGAAGCCGTCGAGGTCGATCAGCAGGACCGCGGTGTGGCAGTCCTGGGCGCGGGCCACGTCGACCTGGCCGCGCAGCTCCGTCATGAGGCGGCGACGGTTGGCGAGCCCGGTGAGCGCGTCGGTGTTGGCCTCCTGCTCGCGGTCGTCGACCTCGCGCTCGAGCCAGCGGTGGCGCGCAGCGGCGAGGAGCTCGCGCCGCCGCGAGCGGTAGAAGAAGATCAGCAGGCCGGACATCAGCACGGCGGCGAGCGACAGGATGGCCCAGGTCGCGTCGGCGGCGTGCGCCTCGGCCTGGTGGCTGCGGCCGGCAACGCGGCGGTCGAGCCGCTCCAGGCGCTTGCTCAGCAGCGCGAAGGCGGGGTCGACGCGCTCCTCGTCGACGCGCTCGGCCGCGGCGTCCTTGCCTCGGGCCAGCAGCGCCAGCTCGTCGCGGACCGCGCCGGCGTAGACGTTCACGATGGTCCGGATGCCGCCCGCGTCCGTGGCCTCGGCGGGGTCGAGCGCGAGCCGGGCCAGGTCGGCGTCCATCCGCTTGAAGCCGGCGTCGAGCGCGCCCAGCGTCCTCACGTCGAAGGTCTTCTTGGCGATCGCCTTCCACTCGGCCGCGTTCTGCGCGTTGGCCTGCGCCTGGACCTCGACGAGCAGGAGCTGCGCGTCGCGGGCGGCGCTGGCCTGACCGCGGATCTGCGTGATCCCCAGCGCCGTGCCGAGGGCCGTCACCGGGATCAGCAGCAGGAGCAGCACCGTGAACCAGCGGCGCTGAGAGAGACGGAGACGCGACAGGAGGGGTGGCATGGATGAAGACCGATGCGCGCCCGTTCGTCGGGCGCTTCCCTGTTGATCGGCTATCGGTCAGGATCCTGGAGCGTTTGTCAGACGTCGAACGCCCAGTCCTCAGCGCCTGTGGCCGGCGAGATCGAAGTCGGCGAGCGCGGCCGGGTCGGTGATGCCGAGCTTGCGACGGGCGCGTTCGGCGAACCCGGCCGACCCCAGGCGCACGACGAGCGCCGGCCGCGGGTGCGGCGAGACCTCCATGCTCCAGCCCGGCTGCACCTCGGCGAGCAGGCGTCCGTCGACCTCGAGCGCCACCGGTGCGCTCGACGGAAGGACCTCGACGCCCAGCGTCTCGTCGTCGCCGAGGACGACGGCGCGGTTGAACAGCCCGTGGGGCGCGTCGGGCGTCACGATCATCGCGCGCGTCTGCGGCGAGACGAGCGGGCCGCCGGCGGCGAAGCTGTACGCGGTCGAGCCCGACGGCGTGGCGGCGATGACCCCGTCGCTGGCGTAGCGGACCAGGAGCTGGCCGTCGACGCTCAGACCGAGCGCCGCCTGGCCGTGCCCGGGCACGCGGCTGAGCACGACGTCGTTGTAGGCGACGCGGTCTTGCGCGATCCCGTCCTGGCGCCAGGCCGCGAGCAGGGCGAAGCGCGGCTCGATGGCGAACGCACCGGCGGCGAGGGCGTCGAGCGCCTCGCCAAGGTGCTCGCCGTCGACCTCGGTGAGGTAGCCGAGCCGGCCGAGGTTGGCGCCGAGCACGGGGATGCCGAGCGGGGCGGCCAGGCGCAGGGCACCGAGCATGGTGCCGTCGCCGCCGAGCGCGAGCATGAGGTCGGAGCCGTGGGCGACGCGCTCCTCGTCGCGGCGCTCGACCGCATCGGGCAGCCGCGGGTCGTCGACGCAGGCGAGGGCGACGCCGGCGGTCGCGGCCCACCGCCGCACGCACTCGACCGCCTCGCTGACGTCGCGCCGCGGGTGCAGGACGAGGCTCAGCCGGCGCGGCGGAGCCGGCTCGCCGACGGGCGTCGTGACGTTCATCGGCGCCACTTCAGCACACCCCGGCGTCGACGCGCGATCGGCTGCGCACGCGGCGCGTTAGCCATAGCCAATTCGCAATGCGAAAGTCACGCAATCCGTATTGTGGATATGGACTCGGCGAGTAACGATGCTCGGCATGTCACCGGCGGGGGCGCTGTGCGACGCCGCCGGTCGCATGACTTGCTCGCCGCGCCCGGCAGGGTCCTGACCGCCGCGCTCGGCGACGGACGGTCCCACAGGCGGGAGGAGAGAGATGAGCCCGACGACGCAGCGCAGCGGCGATGCGGCGAGCGCCGGCGACCTGCCGGCGACGAGGGAGGCGGCCCGGCGCATACGCCGCCGGCGGCTGGCCTGTACGACGATCGGAGCCGTCGGGGCGCTCGCGCTCGGCGTCGGCGCCTGCGGAGGCAGCGGCGACAACAGCGCCTCGGTCTCCGGTGGCAAGAAGACCGACACGGTGACGATCGGGGTCCAGACCAAGATCCTGCAGACGTACTACGCGCAGCTCGCCGACAAGCTGGGCTTCTTCAAGCAGGAGGGGCTGAAGGTCAAGATCATCGTCGGCCAGGATCCGGCCACCACGGTGCAGGCGCTGATCGGCGGGTCGCTGGACCTGTACCTCGGCGGCCCCGAGGCGCTGCCGGCGATCGTCAAGGGCGCCGACCTGCGCTTCATCGCCGGCGCGTCGAACCGCTCGATCTGGGACATCGTCACCACCAAGGACGTCAACAAGGTCGGCGACCTCAAGGGCAAGCTGTTCGGCGTCTCGTCGCTGTCGTCGACGAGCACGGCGACGTCCAAGCAGGCGCTGCAGGCCCAGGGGGTCAGCCCCGACGCCGTCAAGTACATCGTCGCGGGCGGCACCGGCACGCGCTACACGGCGCTGCTCAACGGCCGCATCCAGGGCGCCGCGCTCGGCATCCCGGTCAACTACGAGGCGGCCGACAGCGGCAAGCTCAACGACCTCGGCTCGACCGACGGCCAGCTCGGCGCCCCGCCGATCGCGGCCACGATGCTGACCGTCAGCCAGAAGTGGGCCCAGGGCCACAAGCCCGTGGTCCAGCGCTTCCTGCGCGCCTACCAGCACGTCATCGACGCGCTGTACGACCCGAAGATGACCGCCAGGATCGTCTCCGCGGCGTCGGCCGACATCGAGGTCAAGCCGCAGTACATGCGCAAGGCGATCGAGACGCTCTTCCTCGACAAGAGCACCGGCGGCCAGGTCCTGCCGAAGGACGGCCACATCGACATCAAGGCGCTGCAGAACATCGCGGACGCCTTCGTCTCGCTCAAGCTGCTGCCGTCGAAGATCGACGCCTCCAAGTACGTCGACCTGTCCTATCTCCGGGCGGCGCAGGCGTCGCTGAAGCGCTAGGGCCATGACGGTCAGGCAGCAGGAGCCCACGTCCCCCGCCGGCGCCACCGTGGCGCCGGCGGGCGCGACCAACGGCCGCGCCGACGCGGCGGCGACCGCCCCGGCGGCGCCGAAGCGGCGCCGGGGGACCAAGGCCCGGCGCGCGACGATCTCGATCCTCGGCGGGCTGGCGCTGTGGGAGCTGGCGATCAGGCTCTTCCACCCCAGCCCGGTGCAGATCGTGGGGCCGACCTCGGTGGTCAGCGCCTTCGTGCGGCTGGCCAAGGACGGCACGCTGGGGCACGACTTCGTGGTCAGCATGACGCAGTTCGCGCTCGGCTTCCTGCTCGCCGCCGCGATCGCGATCCCGCTCGGGCTGCTCATGGGCACCAGCCAGCGGCTGTTCGACTACGGCGACCCGTGGCTGACCATTCTCTACACGACGCCGAACGTCGCGCTCGCCCCGCTGTTCATCATCTGGCTGGGCTTCGGCAACTCGTCGCACGTCGCGATCATCGCCCTGGTCGCGCTGTTCCCCATCCTCATCAACACGATCGACGGCGTGCGCGCGGTCGAGGAGGAGTGGTCCGAGGTCGGGGCGGCGTTCCGCGCCAACCGGCCCGAGATCTTCGCCAAGATCGACATCCCCGGCTCGCTGCCGTACATCTTCACCGGCCTGCGCCTGGCCCTCGCCCGCGCGCTGGTGGGCGTGGTGGTCGCCGACCTGTTCGGCGCCTCGGCCGGCCTGGGCTACCTGCTGATCAACGCGGCGCAGGCGTTCAAGACCGCCGACGTCTTCGTGGCGGTGTCCGTCCTCGCCGCGCTCGGCGTGTTCCTGACCGGGACCCTGCGCTACCTGCAGGGCCGGCTCATGCCCTGGGGCGCCCCGACCGGAGGCCAGCGGTGAGTCGCTCGACGATGCCCTCCAACGTCACCAGCGGCGAGGCCGGCCCCGACGGCGCCGCTCCGGCCGACGGCCGCAGCGGCGTGCGGGTCACCGGCGCCTGCAAGCAGTTCGTCGATCCGCACGGGGAGCTGCTGCACGTCCTCGACGACGTCGACCTGGAGGTCGCGACCGGCGAGTTCGTCGCCATCGTCGGCCCGTCGGGGTGCGGCAAGACGACGCTGCTGCGGTCGATCCAGGGCCTCGAGCACCTGAGCTCGGGCACGGTGGCCGTCGCCGGGCGCCCGCCCGGCGAGGTCGCGACCGGCTTCGTCTTCCAGAAGGCGTCGCTGCTGCCGTGGAAGACCGTCGAGCGCAACGTCTCCTTCGGCCTGGACCTGCGCGTGATCCGCACGGCGGCGCCGAGCGCGCGCGACGCCAAGGCGGCGGGCCGCGAGCGCGTGTCCGAGCTGCTGGAGCTGACCGGCCTCGGGGACTTCCGCGAGTTCTACCCGCGCCAGCTCTCGGGCGGGATGCAGCAGCGCGTCAACCTCGCCCGCGCGCTGGCCATCGACCCCGTGGTCCTGCTCATGGACGAGCCGTTCAGCTCGCTGGACGCGCAGACGCGCGAGAAGCTCCAGCGCGACCTGCAGCGGATCGTGGCCAAGGCGGGCACGACCACCCTCTTCGTCACCCACGACATCCGTGAGGCCGCGTTCCAGGCCGACCGCGTCGTGGTGATGTCGTCGCGCCCGGGACGGATCGCGCGGATCTTCGAGATCGACGAGCCCCGGCCGCGCACCGCCGAGTACCAGAACAGCGACCGGCTCGCCGAGGTCACGCGCGAGATCTGGACCGAAATGCACCCGAAGAAGGAGAACCGCCCCGATGCATGACGAGGTTCGACTGCTCACCGACCCGTACCTGGAGTGGCTGGAGGAGCAGAACCTCCCCATCGTCGAGGACTTCGGCGTGGACCTGCTCGCGGTCGAGACCGCGCCGTGGGACCTGCTGGGCGCCAACGCGGCGTTCGTCAACCTCAAGGGTCGCGGCGACTTCATCAGCGTCACCGTGGTCGACATCCCGCCCGGCGGCGCCACCGAGCCCCAGCGCCACCTCTACGAGGAGGTCGTCTACGTGCTCTCGGGGCACGGGAGCACGACGATCGAGAGCGCCGACGGCCGGCGCCGGCACAGCTTCGAGTGGGGCCCCAAGAGCCTCTTCGCGCTGCCGCTGAACGCGCGCTACCGCCACTTCAACGCCAGCGGCTCCGAGCCGGCGCGGTTCGCGTCGACCACGAACCTGCCGATGCAGCTCAACCTGTTCCACAACCGCGAGTTCGTCTTCGACAACCCGTGGGGCTTCGGCGAGCGCCTCGGCGGCGACCGCCACTTCGCCGGCGAGGGCGACTTCATCCCCACGCGTCCGGGACGGCACATGTGGGAGACGAACTTCGTGCCCGACCTGGCGAGCTTCGAGCTCCAGCAGTGGGCCGCGCGCGGCGCCGGCGGCAGCAACATGATGTTCGTGCTCGCCGACGGGACGATGCACGCCCACATCTCCGAGATGCCGGTCGGCACCTACAAGAAGGGCCACCGTCACGGGGCCGACTTCCACATCTACGCGGTGACCGGCCACGGCTACACGCTGCTCTGGTACGACGGCGACGAGGACTTCCACCGCGTCGACTGGCGCCACGGCGTCGTCTACGCGCCGGCCGACCGCCAGTTCCACCAGCACTTCAACGCCAGCGCCGACCCGGCGCGCTACCTGGCCGTCGCGTTCGGCGGGCTGCGCTACCCGTTCACCGCAGACAAGCGCAAGACGTTCATGGGCATGGATGTCAGCCTGCGCGACGGCGGCCGCCAGATCGAGTACGAGGACGAGGACCCGCGCATCCGCCAGCTCTACGCCGAGGCCCTGGCCGAGGCCGGCGTGGAGATGCGGATGGACGAGTTCCACCGGGCGGGCGTGTGAGCACGGGCGCCGGGCACCGGCATCGCCACGGCGTCAGCCCGGACGAGATCCCGGCGCACCACCACCATCACGGCGAGGCCGTCGAGCCGCTCGACCCCGAGACGGCGGCGGCGCTCGACCGCGAGCACTGGAAGGTCGAGAACGTCGAGCTGGTCACGGTGGGGATCGACATCGGCTCGTCGACGTCGCACCTGATGTTCTCGCGCGTGCACCTCCAGCGCCTCGCCCAGGCGCTGTCGAGCCGCTTCGTCGTCGTCGAGCGCCGGCCGCTGTGGCGCTCGCCGATCGTCCTCACCCCCTACCTCGACGACGAGACGATCGACGCGCAAGCGCTCGCCCGGTTCGTCCACGACTGCTACGACGAGGCCGGCTTCGCGCGCGACGACGTCGACAGCGGCGCGGTCATCCTCACCGGCGAGGCGCTCAAGCGCCGCAACGCCGAGGCGCTGGCCGAGCTCTTCGCCGACGAGTCGGGGCGGTTCGTGTGCGCGTCGGCCGGCCACCACCTGGAGTCGATCATGGCCGCGCACGGGTCCGGCGCGGTCGCGCTGTCGCGGGGGCGCGCCGAGCCGGTGCTGCACCTCGACGTCGGCGGCGGCACGTCCAAGCTCGCGCTCGTGCAGGACGGGGAGGTCCTCGACACCGCCGCGATCGCCGTCGGGGGACGGCTGATCGCCCACGAGGACGGCGTCCTGACGCGCGTGGAGGAGCCCGCCCGGGTCGTGGCGGAGCACCTCGGGCTCGAGCTGTCCGTCGGCGCGCGTCTGTCGCCGGCGGACGGCTCGGCCATCGTCGAGGCGCTGGCCGACGCGCTCGCCGAGCTCGTCGCCGGCGACGTGCGCTCGGAGCTGGCGGCGAGCCTGCTCGTCACCGAGCCGCCGGCGTGGCCCGTGACGCCGGCGGCGATCTCGGTCTCCGGCGGGGTGGCCGAGTACGTCTACGGCCGGGAGACCGAGCGCTTCGGCGACCTCGCCCCGGAGCTCGCGCGGGCGCTGGTCGAGCGCCTGGGCGCCGGGCCGGCGCTGATCGAGCCGCCGCAGGGCATCCGCGCGACGGTCATCGGCGCTTCGCAGTTCTCGGTCCAGGTCAGCGGCAACACGGTCAACGTGACCGACCCGGGCGTGCTGCCCAGGCACAACGTGCCCGTGCTCTACCCGCGCATCGAGCTCGAGGGCGACCTGCGCCCGGACGAGATCGCCGACGCCATCGCCGAGTCGGCGCGCCGGATGGACCTGCTCCAGCAGCGCCGCAGCGAGGCCGCGGTGGGCTTCGCGTGGCAGGGCGACCCGACCCACGCGCGCCTGCGGGCGCTGGCCGAGGGCATCGTCGCCGCGCGCGAGCGCTCGGTCCTGCCCGGCGACACGCTCATCGTGCTGCTCGAGGGCGACGTGGCGCAGTCGGTGGGCCATCTGCTGCGCGAGGAGCTCGGCCTGAGCGGCCCGCTCATCTGCCTCGACGGCCTCGAGCTGCGCGAGCTCGACTACGTCGACATCGGATCGGTGATCGAGCCGACCGGCGTGGTGCCGGTCGTCATCAAGTCGCTGCTGTTCGGGGCGGCGGGCGGGCGCGAGCGCCGCGTCCGCGCCCTGCACGGCGCCCTGGCCGGCTGAGAGCCGCGCGCGCCGGCGGTGCTAGGCTCGCCGACCGCGTCGCCTTCCTCCTGGACGCGTGTGAGTGCCGGACTTCCTCGACCTCCCCAGCCGCCCGCCCAAGCCGCGCACGCGCGGGATCACCCACGTGATCGACGCCGGGCTCTCGGCGCGCGACGCCGAGGGGCTCATGGAGAGCGTCGACGCCTACGTCGACCTCGTCCGCCTCGGCTGGGGCACGGCCTACGTCACCCGCGACCTGCAGCGCAAGCTCGACGTCTACCGCGCGCACGGCGTGCCGGTGATGCTCGGCGGGACGCTGACCGAGCTCGCCTGGCTGCAGGGCAAGGTCGACGAGCTGCGCCGCTGGCTGGCCGAGCTGGGGATCGAGCACGTCGAGGTCTCCAGCGGCATCGTCCCGATCCCGTCCGAGGCCAAGCTGGAGCTGATCGCGTCGCTCGCGCGCGAGCTCACCGTGTTCGCCGAGGTCGGCGAGAAGGACCCGCGCGCGCTGATGGCGCCCTACCGCTGGGTCGCGCTCATCCGCGAGGCGCTGCAGGCGGGCGCGGTGCAGGTCACGTGCGAGGGTCGCGCCGGGGGCGACGCCGGGCTCTACCGGCCCGACGGCGAGCTGCGCACCGGGCTGATCGACGAGATCGTGCACGAGATCGACCTGCGCCTCCTGATCTTCGAGGCGCCCCAGCGCCATCAGCAGATCTGGTTCATCGAGCACTACGGGTGCGACGTCAACCTGGGCAACGTGCCGCCGTCCGAGGTCATCTCGCTCGAGACGCTGCGCCTGGGGCTGCGCGCCGACACGCTCAAGCACTTCCACGGCGACGCGCTGACCGCCACCGGCCCGTCGTGATCCTGCTCGCCCGTCACGGCGAGACCGACGACAACGCCCCGCCCACCAGGGTGATGGGGTGGATCGACACGCCGCTCAACGCGCGCGGCCGCGATCAGGCGCTCGCGCTGGCCGACGCCGTCGCCGACGCCGGGCTGGAGGCGATCTGGACCAGCCACCTGCTCCGGGCGCGCGAGACGGCCGAGATCGTCGGCGCCGCGGTCGGCGTGCAGCCGCGCGTCGACGAGCGCCTGGCCGAGTCGCGCCGCGGGAGCTGGGAGGGCCGGCTGCTGACCGACATCGAGCGCGAGGAGCCCGAGGCGTGGGCGGGCTGGAGGCGCGGCGGCGACGCGTTCCGCTTCCCCGGCGGCGAGTCGCTGGCCGAGCACCAGCGCCGCGCGGTCGCCGTGATGGACGAGGTCGCCGCCGGGCCGCTGCCCGCGCTCGTCGTCGCCCACGGCGGCACGATCCGCGCCATCGCCGCCCACCACCACCCGCGCGGGCTGGACGCCTACCCCGAGCTCGCCGTGCCCAACGCGACCGTGATCCGCCTCGACACGCTCGTGAGCCCGTGAGCGCGTCGCGCCCGGCGGTGCTGCTCACCGGCGTGGGCAAGCGCTACGACATCGTCAGCGCGTTCTCCCAGCACGCCTTCACGATCGCCGTCGACCCGAGCCCGCTCGCCCCCGCGCGCTACGCCGCCGACGTGGCGCTCGCCCCGCCGCGGATCGACGACCCCGAGTACGTGGCGTTCCTGCAGGAGGCGGTCGCCCGCTACGAGGTGAGCGCCGTCGTCCCGCTCACCGACCTCGACATCGAGGTGCTGGCCGGCGCCGACCTCCCCGCCTTCGTCCCCGACGCCGACGTCGCCCGCGCCACGTACGACAAGTACGAGACCCACGAGCTGCTGCTGCGCCACGGCCTGCCCAGCCCGCCGACGTGCCTGCCCGAGGACGAGCCCGAGAGCTACCCGGTGATGGTCAAGCCGCGCCGCGGGTCGGGCGCGCGCTCGATTCACCCCGCCGCCGACGCCGAGCAGAAGGACTTCTTCGTCCGCTACGTCGACGAGCCGGTGATGGTGCAGCGGCTGATGCAGGGCCCGGAGTTCTCGATCGACCTGCTCTGCGACCTCGACGGGCGCTGCCTGAACGCCATCCCGCGGACGATGATCGAGTCGCGCGGCGGCGAGTCGATCAAGGGCAGGGTCATCGCCGACCCCGAGCTGGTCGACCTCGGCCGCGCGGTCGGCGAGGCGCTGCCGGTGCGCGGCCCGTGCACGGTCCAGGCGTTCCGCGACCGCGAGATCGGCCTGGGCATCACCGACGTCAACACGCGCTTCGGCGGCGCCTTCCCGGCGCCGATGTACGCGGCGCGGCCGGGCCGGACCTACCCGGAGCTGATCGTCCGCATGGCGCTGGGCGAGCGGATCGAGCCCCACGTCGGCGACTTCGAGTCGGGCTTCACGTTCACGCGCTTCTACTGGCAGATCCAGCTCGACGGCGAGCGGCGCCCGACGCCGCGCGACATCGTCGACGGAGGCATGCGACCGCCGCGCGTGGGCTCGTAGTCACGCCGTCGGCTGCTGGCGTTGGTCGTCGACAGGGCACCGAGGGGAAGCGAAGTCGGGTGCGTCTCGTTGCGAATCGGGGGTCCGCTGTCGCAGTGGCGGCCGTGGGGTGGGGGGTGGGCTCTCCTTGTTGCGCAGAGCGAAAGAAAGAGAGCCCACCCCCTCACCGCGGCCGGGACGTGTGCCGCCCCACGCGCGGTTGGCCACGGGATCGCGTCGCCACTGCGCGGCTCGACGCGCGCGGCTGGGCCGCGCGCTCGCGCTCGACGAATTTGTCACCTGTGAGGTGAGCTTTTCGTCGTCGCCCTCGCACGAGGACGACCGCTGCGCCGCGTGGCGCCGCCGACTCCGCTTCCCCTCGATGCCGTCGCCGCGCAGCACCGCCCAGCGCTCGCGGACGACCCGGCTCACGCCGCCGCGAGCTGCGCCCCCGGAGGCGCCGGGAGCTCGCCGCGCGCGTGCTCGAAGGCGTGGGCGACGCGCAGGACCGTCCCGTCGTCGTGGTGGCGCCCGACGAGCATCATGCCCACCGGCAGGCCGTCCGACATGCCGGTCGGGACGCTGAGCGCCGGGTGGCCGGTGACGTCGAAGGCGGCGGTGTTGTGCAGGTTGGCGAGCGCCGCGGCGACGAGCTCGGTGAAGCTCGCGCCCGGCGCCGGCCGCTCGAGCGCCTTCATCGCCGTCGTCGGCATGACGAGGACGTCGAAGCGCTCCAGGGCCTCGTCGTAGGCGGCGCGCAGCATGCGGGCGAGGTTCTGGGCCTTGGCGTAGTAGTGGTGGTTGTAGCGCTGCGAGACGTAGGTC
>JAXDHQ010000277.1:0-10760 GCA_034664395.1 Solirubrobacteraceae bacterium
GCCTACGAGGACGCGATCGAGGTCTCGATCCTGGGCTGCGCGGTCAACGGGATCGGCGAGGCGCGCCATGCCGACTTCGGGATCACCGGCGCCAAGGACGCGGGGATGATCTTCTCCCGCGGCGAGCCGCTGAAGAAGGTCCCGACCGAGCGTCTCGTCGACGAGCTCTTCGCCGAGATCGACCGCTACTACGCCCGCGGCAAGCAGGTCGTCCGCGACGAGGCGCAGGCCGCCGAGGCGGCCGCGTGGCTGGCCGAGAACGAGGACGCGACCGCGATGACCCCCGAGCGCCTGGCCGCGCTCGAGCAGGAGGCCGCCCGCCTGGACGAGGACGCCTCGCCGGTGGCCGGCCGACGCTTCAGCCGCGCCTGAGCGGGCGCGCCGGCGCCACGCGCAGCGTGTCGCTGGCCCGGACCGGGCCGTCCGCCGCGCCGTAGGGGTCGGTCGGCTGCCAGGTGAAGCGGAACTGCGTGGGCGCGCTCACGGTCTGCCGCAGCGTCCAGTAGCCATCGGCGTTGGTCGACAGGCGCCGGATCGTCGTCCAGCCCTTGGTGCCGGGCCGGCGGCGCTCCACCGTGACCACGTGGGCGAGGCCCGGTCGGACCTGCCCCCACAGCAGCGCACGACGGCTGCCCCGCGGCAGCGACACGAAGAACGGGTTGGCGAAGCTGCGCAGCGACGGCTTGGGCCGTCCGTCGGCGAAGTTCAGGCCCGACTGCCAGCCGGAGTACCTGCTGAGCGGGTTGCTGCCCTTGCCCAGGGCCTCGTCGCGCCACTCGTACTGGGTCAGCAGGCGCACGCGCGGGTCCTTGTACGCGACGTACGTCCCCTGCTGCAACCAGCGCGACTGCTGGGTCAGCGTGACGCCCTGGATCGGATCGGGCGGGCGGGTCTGGTAGCCCCACTCGGTGAAGTAGAGCTCGAAGCGCCCGCCGACCGCATGGACGAAGCCGCCGGCGCGCTGGGTGCGGTCGAGCGTGCGTTCGAGGCGGCGCAGGTCGCCCATCGACGCCTCGTCGGGCTGGGGCTGCGGGTCGTCGGGAGCGCGGAAGATCGAATGGGGGTGGTAGGCGAAGCCGTCGGCCGCCAGCGGCTTGAAGGCGGAGCACGATCCGCGGCGGTCGCGGCGCAGGCGGCTGTCGACGCAGCCCATCTCGCGGATGAACGCCAGCGGCCGGGTGCGCGCGTTGGCCTTCGTCTGGCTCTCGCCGCGCGGGGCGAGCGCGCCGAACAGGACGGTGGCGGAGGGGTCGACCAGCTTGACCGCCGGGTACGCGGCCCGCACCAGGCGCCGGTAGAGGTGGGGCGCGTACGGCGTGCAGCCGCGGCGCTTGCACGTGTTCTGCGGCTGCAGCCACAACGGCAGGTTGGGCTCGTTCCAGATGATGTAGCGGTCGACGGCCCCGGCGTAGCGCAGCGCCACGGCGCGCGCGAACTGGCCGAAGAGATCGGGGCGCGGCTTGTAGCGGATGTTCCCGCGCGCCGGCACCTGCGAGCCCCAGAGCGGCCCCGGGCCCGTGATGACGAGCATCGGGCGCATCCCCGCGGCGCTCACGAGGCTCACGGCGCGGTCGATCTTCGACCAGTCGTAGCCCGGGCTGTCGGGGTTGGAGCCGTCGAAGCCGTCGGGAGGGCGGACCTCGCCGTTGGCGGGCACGACGGCCTGCCACTGGGCGAAGATCCGCACGTCGTCGATCCCCAGCGCCGCCCACGCCGACACCGCCGTCGCGGCGGCGTCGGGCGGGCCGTTGAGCAGGACGCCGTCGTCGCCGATCCCCGTCTCCATCGACGTGGACGCATGGGCGGCGGCGGGCAGGAGGGCGGCCACGGCGAGCGTGGCTGCGAGCAGGCGGGGCAGCGCGGGCATGTGGAGGTCCAAACGGTGCTGGAGGGAGTGGAGTTGCGGTGCGGTGGGTGGCGTGGGGCGGGTGAGCCCCCGAGCATGACCGCGCGCCCGGACGCACGAGGGGCGGCCGGTGGCCGCCCCTTCGCGTCGCCGCGGGCGTGACGCCCGGCGGATCAGGCCGCGCTGTGGCGCTCGGCGACCTTGCTCCAGTCGACCACGTTCCACCACGCCTTGAGGTACTCGGGGCGGCGGTTCTGGTACTTGAGGTAGTAGGCGTGCTCCCAGACGTCGTTGCCCAGCAGCGGGGTCTGGCCGTCGGAGATCGGGTTGTCCTGGTTGGCGCTGCTCGTGATCTTCAGCGTGCCGCCGTCGCTCACCAGCCACGCCCAACCGGAGCCGAAGCGGCCGACGCCGGCGGCCTCGAACTGCTCCTTGAACGCGTCGAAGGACCCGAACGCGTCGCCGATCGCGGACGCCAGGTCGCCGGAGGGGTCGCCACCGCCGTCGGGGCTCATCGACTCCCAGAACAGCGTGTGGTTCAGATGGCCGCCGCCGTTGTTGCGCACCGCCGTGCGCTTGTCCTCGGGGACGGCGCCGAGGCTCGCGATGACCTCCTCGATCGGCTTGTCGGCCAGGTCGGTGCCCGCCAGCGCGTCGTTGACCTTGTCGACGTAGGCCTGGTGGTGCTTGTCGTGGTGCAGGCGCATCGTCTGCTCGTCGATGTGCGGCTCCAGCGCGGCGTAGTCGTACGGCAGGGGCGGAACCTCGTAAGGCATGGGTCTCCTTTGCGGATGGGTGCGACCTTCACGAAACATATCCCTCCGCCGCCTCGCGCCTTGGCGCGCGGCGCGGGCCACCGGCGCCAGTACGCTAGAGCGGCCCATGACCCGTCTGTCCGGCTACTTCCTGCCCACCGAGCGCCAGCCCCCGGCTGATGCCGAGGCCCTGTCGCACAAGCTCGGCGTGCGCGCCGGCCTCATCCGCCAGATCGGCGCGGGGCTGTGGTCCTGGCTGCCCGCCGGCTGGCGCGTGCACCAGAACGCCGTGGCCATCGTGCGCGCCGAGATGAACCGGATCGGCGGCCAGGAGATGCTCATGCCGCTCATCACCCCGGCCGAGCTGTGGAAGCGCAGCGGTCGCTACGGCATCTCCGAGGTGTTCAAGCTCCGCGACCGTCGCGACGCCGAGCTCGTGCTGGCGATGACCCACGAGGAGTCGGTCACGTTTCACGTGGCACAGGCGGTCCGCTCCTACCGCCAGCTCCCGATGATCCTCTACCACTTCCAGACCAAGGCCCGCGACGAGCCGCGCCCGCGCGCCGGGGTGCTGCGCACGCGCGAGTTCATCATGAAGGACGCCTACTCCTTCGACCGCGACGCCGAGGGCCTGCAGGCCTCCTACGACAAGCACGTCGAGGCCTACGACCGGATCTTCGACCGCGCCGGCCTGGAGTGGTACCGGGTCGAGTCCGACGTGGGGATGATGGGCGGCTCCGGCGCCCACGAGTACATGGCGCCGTGCCCGGCGGGCGAGAACGACGTCGCGCTGGCGCCCGGCTACTCGGCCAACACCGAGATCGCCAGCGCCGATCCCCAGCTCGTGCCGTCGGTCGACCTCGAGGGCGAGCTGCATACGCCGGGGATGACCACGATCGCCGCCGTGGCCGGCTCGCTCGGCGTCCACGCCGGCAACCTGCTCAAGGCCTATCCCGTCGTCACCGAGTCGCGCGGCCTGGTGTGCGTGTTCGTCCGCGGCGACCACCGCGTCAACGACATCAAGCTCGCCAACGCGCTGGGCGAGGAGTTCCGGCCCGCGCGCGAGGACGAGCTGGCGGGCCCGCCCGGCTTCCTCGGCCCAAACCCGGACGTCCCGGCCCTCTACGACGCCGCGATCGTCGCCGGGCAGGCCTACGTGACCGGCGCCAACCGCCCCGACTACCACGTCGTCGCCACGGCGGTCGACGGCGCGCGCGTCGACGTGCGCACGGTCGAGGCGGGCGACACGGTCAACGGCCACCCGATCCGGATCGAGCCCGCCATCGAGGTCGGCAACATCTTCAAGCTCGGCACGCGCTTCTCCGAGCCGCTCGGCGCCACCTACCTCGACGAGTCCGGCCGCGAGCAGCCGATCGTCATGGGCTCCTACGGCATCGGCCCCGCCCGCATCGCGGCGGCGGCGATCGAGCAGTTCGCCGACGAGCAGGGCATCTCGTGGCCGCGGTCGCTCGCCCCGTGGGACGTGGAGATCATCGCCATCGGCAAGCCCGGCACGCCCGAGCGCGAGGCCGCGGAGGCGCTCTACGCCGAGCTCCAGGAGGCGGGCATCGAGGTCGTGATCGACGACCGCGACGCCGGACCGGGCGAGAAGTTCGCCGACGCCGAGCTGCTCGGCTGCCCGCTCCGCATCACGGTCGGGAAGCGGTCCCTGGAGAGCGGCCGCGCCGAGGCCCAGGCGCGCCGCGGGCGCGCCGACCACGACGGTGGGGTGCCCCTCGTGGGCGCCGCCGAGGCGGTGCGCGAGCTGTGGGCGAGTCTCCCGTAGGGCGCACGCGGCTCACGTTCCGGCGGCTGTCGGGCCTGGATCGGTCCGGGCCGCCGCCGCCCCAGACGCAGGCCGGCGCGCCGTGGCGCGTGTGGACGGTGCCCAACGCCATCGGCCTCGTCCGCCTCGCCCTGATCCCCGCCTTCCTGGCCGTCTCGCTCGCCAGCAGCAGCGGCACCAACCCGCTCGGGCCGGTGCTGTTCGCGGTGGTGGCGTGGACCGACTACGCCGACGGGATCGCCGCCCGCGTCACCGGCCAGTACAGCCGCTTCGGCGCGCTGCTGGACCCGGTCGTCGACCGCCTGCTGGTGATCGCCGGCGTCGTGGCCTGCTGGTACCACGACCTGCTTCCGCGCTGGGCGCTGGCGACGCTGGTGGCGCGCGAGGTGTTCATGCTCGTCGCGGGGCGGATCGCGCTCGGACGCGGCATCGAGCTGCGCATCAACTGGTGGGGAAGGCTCGCGGTGTGGCCGATCATGTCGGCGATCTTCTTCGCGCTGTGCGGCCTGAGCAGGACCGGCGCGGTGCTGATCTACATCGGCCTGGCGATGGCGCTCGTGGCCACGGCGATGTACGTTCGCGACGCGCGAGCCTCAACCTCAGCTTGAGCGTCCGCGATCCGTTGGTATGCTCGCGCCCATGGACACGTTTCCCGATCTCGGCTCGCTCTCCGATCAGGAGCTGAAGGACCTCATCCAGCAGCTCACGGAGGAAGAGGTCGACATCTCCTACAAGCGCCGAATCCTGCACGGCAAGATCGACATCCTGCGCGCCGAGCTGGTCAACCGCCTGCGCAAGAAGCACGAGACCGGCGAGGACGTCATCACCGGCGACGATGTCCAGAAGCTCACCGACATCCTGGCGGGCCGCGCGACCGGCTCCGAGGGCGGCGAGCTGGGGTAGCGGCAGGGCACGATGGCGCTGCATTGCCCCGAGTGCGGGTTCGTGAACGCCGACGGGGCGAACTACTGTCAGAAGTGCGGCTCGTTCCTCGGGTCGCGAGAGGACCGTCCCGGCGCCGAGCCGACGACGGCGACCTACCGCATCGACGAGACGGGAGAGCTCGTGCCGGTCGACGTCGAGCAGGTCGTCGCCCACGAGGGCGCGGCGCTGGTCATCCGCGCCGGCGGCGGCCGCGTGGGCGAGTCGTTCCCGCTCGACCACGACCGCATGACCATCGGCCGGCGTCCCGACTCCGACGTGTTCCTCGACGACGTCACCGTGTCGCGCGACCACGCGCTGCTGGTCCGGCGCAGCGGCGACTACTACCTCGACGACCTGGGCTCGCTGAACGGCACGTACGTCAACCGCCACCGGATCGAGTCGCATCGCCTCGAGGACGGCGACGAGCTCCAGGTCGGCAAGTTCAAGCTCACCTTCCTCTCCCAGTGACCTTCATGGCGCTCGCAGACGAACACGTCACGGTCCCCGAGGAGCTCGACGATCAGGACGCCGGCGCTCCGCGCAAGGCGATGACGATCGGCACCGTCTGCAAGGCGCTCGAGCAGGAGTTCCCCGAGATCTCGATCTCCAAGATCCGCTACCTGGAGGACCAGAAGCTGCTCGCGCCGCGGCGCACGCCCGGGGGCTACCGGCTCTACAGCCCCGGCGACGTGCAGCGCCTGCGCACGATCCTGCGCCTGCAGCGCGACGAGTTCCTGCCGCTGCGGGTCATCCGCCAGGAGCTGGCGTCGGGCCGCGCCGAGAACGAGGTGGCGACGCCCGCCGCGAGCGACAGCGCCGCCACGGCCGCCCAGGGGGCGCGCCCCAAGCGCCGCCCGTCGGTGACCGCTCCCTCCAGCGGGGCGCTGTACTCGCTCGACGACGTCATCGAGGACACGCGCGCCGAGCCGCGGCTGGTCTCCGAGCTCGAGGAGTACGGCGTCATCAAGGGCGAGAACCGCGCCGGCACCAAGTACTACGACGAGACCGAGCGCGAGATCGTGCGCGCGGTGACCGAGCTGGCGCGCTACGGCGTCGGCGGGCGCAACCTGCGCGCCTTCCGGACCTCCGCCGACCGCGAGTCCGCGCTGCTGCAGCAGATCCTCGCCCCGGCGCTGCGCTCGCGCAACGTCAAGCGCCGCAAGGAGGCGATCGAGGCGCTGGAGAACCTCGCCGCGGTCACCACGCATCTCAAGCACCTGCTCCTCATCCGCGACCTGCGCAAGATCGTTGGGTGACGAGCGCGCGGCCGAGCTGAGGGCGCTCGTCCGCGACATCCCGGACTTCCCGCGGCCCGGGATCGTGTTCAAGGACATCACGCCGGTGCTCGCCTCGCCCTCGGGGCTCGAGGCGGCGGTCACCGGGCTGGCCGACCTCGCCCGCGACCGCAGCGTCGACGTCGTCATCGGCGCCGAGGCGCGCGGCTTCCTGCTCGGGCCCGGGCTCGCGCGCGAGCTCGGCGCCGGCTTCGTCCTCGCGCGCAAACCGGGCAAGCTGCCGCACGACACGGTTCGCGCCGAGTACCTGCTCGAGTACGGCACCGACGCGCTCGAGGTCCACTCGGACGCCGTGGCCGAGGGCTCGCGCGTCCTGGTCCACGACGACCTGCTCGCCACCGGCGGGACGGCCAAGGCGCTGTGCGAGCTCGTCGAGCAGCTCGGCGGCACCGTCGTCGGCTGCGTGTTCCTGATCGAGCTGGCCTTCCTGCCCGGACGCGAGCGGCTGGCCGGGTACGACGTCCAGGCGCTCGTGCGCTACGACGCGGAGTAGGCGTGCCGACGACCCGCCGCACGCGGACGGTCGCGGCCAGCCCCGAGACGCTGTGGCAGACCGTCGGCGACGCCCACCACCTGCCGCGCTGGTGGCCGCGCGTGCAGCGCGTGGAGGGCGTCGGCGACGAGCGCTTCACCGAGGTCCTGACCACCGACAGGGGCCGCGCGGTGCGCGCGGACTTCCGCGTGGTGGCGTCGAGCCGACCGCAGACGCGCGCATGGGAGCAGGAGCTCGCGGGCTCGCCGTTCGAGCGGATCCTGGCGTCGGCGCGCACCGAGGTGAGCCTCGCGCCGGAGGGGGAGGGCACGCGCGTGACGCTCGAGGTGCGCCAGCAGATGCTCGGCGTCGCGCGGTTCGGCGGCTTCATGGTGCGCCGGGCCACCCGCCGGGTCCTCGACGGCGCGCTCGACGCCCTGGAGGAGCTCCATGGCGCCTGAGATGCGCTGGTGGGGGTGGGGCGAGGACGCCCGCGCCGGGCACGGGTCGGCCGCCGCGCTGACCTGGGTGGAGCGCGAGCTGGGGCCGCTGGACGCTCCGCGCGGGCCGGTGGCCCTGGAGGACGTCCGCCTCGGGGACAGCGCCCTGCCGGGCGGCCTGCGCGAGCGCTTCGCCGAGATCCTGCGCGACGACCGGGCCGCCCGGGTGCTGCACGCGCGCGGCAAGTCCTATCCCGACCTCGTGCGCCAGCGCGCCGGCGACTGCGCCGACGCCCCGGACGCGGTGCTCGTGCCGCGCGACCACGACGAGGTCCGCGCCGTCGTCGCGGCGTGCGCGAGCGCGGGCGTCGCGGTCGTGCCGTTCGGCGGCGGGACGAGCGTCGTCGGGGGCCTGGAGCCGCTGCGCGAGGGGTTCTCGGCCCTCGTCTCGCTCGACCTGGGCGCGCTGCACGCCGTGGAGAGCGTCGACGAGCGCTCGCAGGTCGCGGTCGTGGGCGGCGGGATCCGGGCGCCGGAGCTCGAGGCGCAGCTCGCCGCCCGCGGGCTGATGGTCGGCCACCGGCCGCAGAGCTTCGAGTACGTGTCGATCGGCGGCTGCGTCGCCACCCGCTCGGCCGGCCAGTCCTCGACCGGCTACGGGCGCATCGACGACCTCGTCGTCGGCGCGCGGCTGGCCGCTCCGGCGGGCGACCTCGACCTGGCCGCCCAGCCGGCGAGCGCCGCGGGGCCGGACCTGCGGCGGCTGGTCATCGGGTCCGAGGGGACGCTCGGGGCGATCACGCGGGTCGCGTTGCGGGTGCGTCCCACGCCGGCCGTGACGCGCTACGAGGGCTGGATCTTCCCCTCGTTCGGCGCCGGCGCCGAGGTCCTGCGCCGCCTGCGCCAGGAGGGCATGGCCCCGACGGTCGCCCGGCTCTCCGACGAGGACGAGACGCGCATGGGCGTCGGGATGGCGGGCCTCGACCGCCCGCGGGAGGCCGCCCTGCGCGGGTACCTGCGCCTGCGCGGGGTGGGGTCCGGGGCGCTGGCCGTGCTCGGCTGGGAGGGGGCAGAGGACCGCGTGCGGGGCGAGCGCGACGCCGCGGTCGAGCTGGTGCGCGAGGGCGGGGCCATCGCGCTTGGGCGGGCGCCGGGTCGCGCCTGGCTGCGCTCGCGCTTCCACGGGCCCTACCTGCGCGACGAGCTGATGGCCCGGGGCGTCATGGTCGAGACGCTGGAGACGGCCACGACGTGGGCGCGGCTGTTCGACCTCTACCGCGAGGTGGGCGCGACCCTGCGCCGGCACGCGCCGATCGTCGGGTGCCACGTCTCGCACCTCTACCCGACCGGCGCGTCGCTGTACTTCACCTTCATGGCCCGCGCCGAGCGCGGCCGCGAGCTCGAGCAGTGGGCGCGGGTCAAGCACGAGGCGAGCGAGGCGATCGTGGCCGCGGGCGGGACGATCACCCATCACCACGCCGTCGGGCGCGACCACGCGCCGTACCTCGGGGCGGAGGTCGGCGACGTCGGGCTGGCGGCGCTGCGGGCGCTCAAGGCCGAGCTGGACCCGGCCGGGGTGATGAACCCGGGCAAGCTGCTGCCGCGGGCCTGAGGGTCAGCCGCCGCCGGAGGGCTGCTGCTGCTGCGGCGGCGCGCCGATGGTCCCGCGCAGGTAGATCGGCCCGGGGCGCTTGGGCTGCCCGCTCGTCTCGCGCGTGACGAGCATCTCGCGGTAGGCGCTCAGGTCGCCTGGCACCGCGGCCTGGAACAGCAGGTGCCCGTTGTTGTCGGTCTTGTCGAAGCCGCCGATGAGCTTGGCGTTGGACGGGCCGGCGTAGAGCCAGATGCCGTACGCGGCCTTCTTCGTCGCCGGGAGGCCCTGGGCGACGGCGTTGACGGTCTGCTGGCCGCCGACGTCGACGATCTGCGCGATGCCGACGGCCCCCTTGGCCGGGGCGCCCTTGGGCGGCACGAGGCTGGCCTGGGCCTTGACCTGCGGCTGAGCCCGGGTGGTCGTCGTCGTGTCGGCGGCGGTCGAGGCGCCCGTGCCCTTGCCGCCGCCCCCGGTCAGCGTGAGCACGAGCACGACGGCGACGGCCACGGCGAGCACGCCGCCGATGAGGATCGCGCCGCCGCGGCGCGACACGCGCGGGCGGGCGGCGGTGGGGGCGGGGGCGAAGGGGGTCGCGGCGGTGGGCTCGGGCTCTGCGGGCGCCGGCTCGTCGCCGGCGCGGTCGGCCGGGATCTCGGGCAGCCGGTCGCCGGCCAGGGGCTCGAGCTCGCGGGCGACCGCGCGCGCCCAGGCGCGTGCGGCGGAGGACGTCTCCGCGAAGGCGCGCGTGGCCTCGGCGTCCTCGGGGGGCTGCTGGCCGAGGAGCCAGTCGGCGAGCGCGTGGCGGCGCTCGGCGGGCAGGCCGGCCGCGCCGGGGCCGAGCGCGTCGACGGCGTCGTGGGCGCGCGAGCGCACCGCGGCTGCGTCCAGGCGCAGGAGCTCGGACAGATCGTCGTAGCCCTTGCCCTGGCGCAGCAGGAGCGCCAGGACGGCCTTCTGGTCGGCGGGAAGCGCGTCGAGGCGGCTCATCGAGGCACACGAGGGTAGCGGGCGCCGGTCGCTATCGTGCCGCCCTGCCGATGCCCTCGATCGAGCCCGTCGTCCCCCTCGAGCGCTCGTTCGACGCGCTCTACGGCCTGGAGGTCCTGGAGACCACCGAGGAGCTCGTCCGCGCCCAGGTCAAGGTCCGCGACGAGATCAAGCAGCCGATGGGACTGGTCCACGGCGGCGTCTACGCGGCCATCGCCGAGTCGATCACCTCGTACGCCACGGCGCTCGCCGTCTTCCCCGAGGGCAAGGCCGCGCAGGGCCTGTCCAACCAGGCGTCGTTCCTGCGCCCCATCACCCACGGCACGATCCACGCCGAGGCCCGCCGCCGCCACCGCGGCCGCACCACCTGGGTGTGGGAGGTCGAGCTCACCGACGACGAGGGCCGCCTCTGCGCCCTGGTCCGGATGACGCTCGCGGTGCGCGACCTGCCGCGCTGAGACCGCGCGGCGCCTCACCCCCGCAGGAACCCGCCCTCCGCGTGGATGACCTGCCCGGTCACCCACCCGGCCTCCTCCGAGCACAGCCACGCGACGAGCGCCGCCGCGTCCTCCGGCCGGCCGAGCCGGCCCATCGGGAACCGCGGGAGCAGCTCCGCGCGCAGCGCCTCGTCGATCCAGCCCGTGTCGTTGGGACCCGGCCC
>JAXDHQ010000278.1:0-30242 GCA_034664395.1 Solirubrobacteraceae bacterium
CGTGGAGGAGCTCGCGAGCGACGGCGCTCGCGCGGCCGACACGCCGCTCGCGGTCGCGCAGGCCAGCGACGTGGTGATCACGATGCTGCCGGATTCGCCCCAGGTCGCCGAGGTGCTCGAGGGCCCCGACGGCGTCCTCGCCGCCGGCCGCGAAGGGCAGCTCGTGATCGACATGAGCACGATCGACCCCGCGGTGGCGCAGCGGCTCGCGAGCGCCGCGGCGCACCGGGGCGTCGCCATGCTCGACGCCCCGGTCAGCGGTGGGGACGTCGGCGCGCGCGAGGGCACGCTGTCGATCATGGTCGGCGGCGACGCCGACGCGTTCGCGCGCGCCCGCCCGCTCTTCGAGGTGGTCGGCGGCACCATCGTCCACGTCGGTGCGAGCGGCGCCGGGCAGGTCGTGAAGGCCTGCAACCAGGTCCTCGTGGCGCTGACCATCGAGGCCGTCAGCGAGGCGCTCGTGCTGGGGTCGAGCGCCGGCGTCGATCCCGCCGTGATCATCGAGGTGCTGTCGGGCGGCCTCGCCGCCAACCGCGTGATGGAGGTGCGCCGTGAGAACTTCCTCACGCACACCTTCAAGCCCGGCTTCCGGGTCGACCTGCACCACAAGGATCTCGGGATCGCGCTGAGCACCGCGCGGGCCCATGGCGTGAGCCTGCCCGTGACCGCGGTCGTCGACCAGATGCTCGACAGCCTTCGCAGCAAGGGCCACGGCCAGGAGGACCACTCCGCGCTGCTCACCGTGATCGAGGACCTCTCGAACCACCGCATCGTCCAACAGGAAGGGAACGCCTGATGCTGATCGACCCGATGGAGGCCGTCGTGCAGGTGCTGGAGGACGAGGGCGTGCGCGTCGCCTTCGGCGTCCCGGGCGCCGCGATCCTCCCGCTCTACAAGGCGCTCACCGCGTCGAGCAGCATCCGCCACATCTCCGTGCGCCACGAGGAGGGCGGCACCCACGCCGCCGACGGGTACGCCCGCATCACCGGCGACGTCGGGATCTGCATCGGCACCTCCGGTCCGGCGGGAACGAACATGGTCACCGGCCTCTACACCGCCCAGGCCGACTCGATCCCGATCATCTGCATCACCGGCCAGGCGCCGCAGCACCTCCTCCACAAGGAGGCCTTCCAGGCGGTCGACATCGTCGAGATCGCCAAGCCGGTGTGCAAGTGGGCGGTGCAGGTGCGCGAGAGCGCGCAGCTCCCGCAGGTGTTCCGCATGGCGTTCCGGATCGCGCGCGAGGGTCGTCCGGGCCCGGTGCTCATCGATCTGCCGGTCGACGTCCAGAAGGGCGGGCCGATCTCCTACGACGTCGGCCTCGACCAGCGGCTCGACTACGAGGTGCCCGAGGCCAGGCCCGAGGCCCTCGAGCGGGCGCTGGAGATGCTGCTCGCCGCCGAGCGTCCGATGCTGATGCCGGGCGGCGGCGTGATCATCGCCAACGCCAGCGCGGAGCTCGTCGCGCTCGCCGAGCACCTGCAGGTTCCGGTCACCCCGACGCTCATGGGCAAGGGCGCGATCCCGGAGGACCATCCGCTGTATGCGGGCATCGTCGGCATCCAGACCAGCCAGCGCTACGCCAACCAGGCGTTCCTGGAGAGCGACTTCGTGCTCGCCATCGGGGCGCGCTTCGCCGATCGCCACACGGGCGACCTCGCCGTGTACCGCGGCGATCGCACCTTCGTGCAGATCGACATCGACCCGTTCCAGCTCGGGCGCGTGTTCCCGCCCGACCTCGGCATCGTGTCGGACGCCAAGCGCGCCCTCGTGGAGCTGCTTGCGGCGGCGCGGCGCGCCGTCCCCGCGCCGCGTCCGTCCGGCGACTGGAGCGCCCGGGTGGAGGAGCTGCGGCGCACGCTCGGGCGCAAGACGGACTTCGACACGACGCCCATCCACGACCGTCGTGTCTTCAAGGAGATGAACGAGTTCTTCGACGCCGACACGATCATGGTGACGGCGATCGGGCTCTACCAGATCCAGAGCGGGCAGTTCCAGGAGACGTTCAAGCCGCGCCACTACCTGTGCTGCGGCCAGGCGGGACCGCTCGGCTGGGAGGTGCCGGCGTGCATCGGGGTGAAGCTCGGCGCGCCCGACAAGCTCGTCGTCGGCGTCGCCGGCGACTACTCCTTCCAGTTCCTGGTCGAGGAGATCGCCGTGGCGGTCCAGCACCGCATCCCGTACGTGATCGTGATGCTCAACAACGGCTACATGGGCCTCATCCGCCAGGGCGAGCAGTACGGCTACGAGATGAACTACGGGGTCGATCTCGCCTATGACGGGCCCGCCGGTCCCTACGGGATCGATCACGTCGGCATGATGGAGGCCATGGGCGCGCTCGGCCGGCGCGTCAGCGACCCGGACGACATCGCCGAGGCGCTCGCCTGGGCGGTGCGCGCATCCGAGGAGCATCAGGTGCCGGCGCTCGTCGAGGTCTTCGTCGCGCGCGAGACCGACGTCTCGATGGGCCCCTCGATCGACGCCGTCCGCGAGTTCGATCCGCTGGACGAACCCGTGGGCCAGACGCTCGACGTGGCCTGACCGGGAGCGCCGCCCACCCGCGGCGCTCCCCCCGATCCGTAGCCGAACCCTTTAGGCAGTCGTTATGCGCGGCGGCGTAGCCTGCTGCTTCGGTCATCGGGGGGTGCGTCCAGCGACCCCTGCCCGGCGGCCGAAACAGAGGATTCGAGCGCCGCAGGGCGAATCGACACGTCGTCAGACGCAGGTGTCAGGCAGGATCAAGGAGCATCGGTTGGACCGGGGCGCAGGGAGCCCGACGAGGAGTAAATTCGCGCCGCTGGGGAATATTCTCCAGCGCATCGGGGGTTTCCCGGGCGCAGTGGGAGAGGGACCCATCCGAGAGGCACAGATGACGCGAGGCCGTAGGCCGTGAGCACTGGCGCTGCCGAGCTGCTCCAGGACACCGGTGGGCTGATCACCGATGGGGCCGCCACCGAGACGCCGCAGGAGATCGCTGCCCGCTCGCCGATCCAGCTCTTCTGGAGGCGCCTGCGTCAGGACAAGGTCGCGCTCACCGCGCTCGCCTTCATCCTCCTGCTCATCTTCGTCGGGATCTTCGCCGGCGTGATCGTCAAGCTCGTCGGCGCGCATCCGCCCAACGCGCAGAACCCCAACGCCCTGGACTCGTTCGGCTCGGCGGCCCCGCCCGGCAAGGGCTACATCATGGGCACCGACGGCCTGGGCCGCGACGTCTTCAGCCGCACGCTCTACGGCGCGCGCGTGTCGCTCGAGGTCGCCTTCATCGCCACCGGGCTGATCGTCGTCATCGGCGTCGCGCTGGGCATGATCGCCGGCTACTACCGCGGCGCCGTCGACACGATGCTCTCGCGCTCGATGGACGTCGTCCTCGCCTTCCCCGTGCTGCTGCTCGCGCTCGGGCTCGGCGCCGCCTGCTCGCTGAAGGGCTGCCTGAGCTCCAACTCGATGGGCCGCGACCTGATCGTCGCGGGCCTCGCGGTCATGCTCGTCCCCGTGCTGTGGGCCGCGATCCGCGGGCGCGGCGGCCTGCGCGCCGTCGGCGGCGCCGACTGGGTGCTGCGCCTGGCGCCCGGGGCCCTGATCCTGCTCGTGGGCCTGTTCCTCGCGCTCGCCCTGTCGTCGAACGCGACGCTCATCCAGCCCGGCCTGCCGGTCGTGATCTTCGTCATCACGCTCTCGGGCTGGCCCTACATGGCGCGCATCATCCGCGGCCAGGTCCTCTCGCTGCGCGAGAAGGAGTTCGTCGAGGCGGCCCGCTCGCTGGGCGCCTCCGACACCCGCATCATCTTTCGCCACATCCTGCCGAACATCGTGGCGCCGATCATCGTCTACACGACCCTGCTCATCCCCACGAACATCCTGTTCGAGGCCGCCCTGTCGTTCCTGGGCGTCGGGGTCCAGCCGCCGACGGCGAGCTGGGGGGCGATGATCGCCGACGCCATCGAGATCTTCGACTCGGCCTGGTGGTACATGACGTTCCCGGGGGTCGCGCTCCTGCTCACCGTCCTCGCCTTCAACCTCGTCGGCGATGGACTGCAGGACGCGCTCAACCCCCGGACGGGACGCTGAGGAGCGTCCGGAGGAGACAGTGCACAACGTTTCGCAACAAGGAGGAACACGAATGAAGAGGTCCTTCCGATGGACTCTTCTGGCCGGCCTCGTGACGGCGCTCGCGCTGTTCGCCGCAGCCTGCGGCAGCAGCAGCAAGAGCGGTGGTGGTGGCGGTTCGTCCACCACCTCGACCGGCACGCAGGTCACGCAGGGCAAGCAGGGCGGCAAGCTGACGTACCTGGCCGCCGGCGACATCGACTACCTGGATCCGGGCCAGACGTACTACACGTTCGGCTACATGGTCCAGTACGCGGTGAACCGCACGCTGTACTCGTTCAAGCCCGACAACTCGACGACCCCGGTGCCGGACCTGGCGACGGGGCCGCCGGAGATCTCGTCGGACAACAAGACGATCACCGTGCACATCAAGAAGGGCGTCAAGTTCGCGCCCCCGGTCAACCGCGAGGTGACCACCAAGGACATCAAGTACGCCTTCGAGCGCGCGTTCTCCAAGAACGTCCCGAGCGGCTACGCGGGCGCGTACTTCCAGTCCATCGTCGGGGCGCCGCCGTCGGGCTCCGGATCGATCAAGCCGATCTCGGGCATCGAGACCCCGGACGACCAGACCATCGTGTTCAAGCTCAAGGAGGCCCTGGCCCCGCTGGTCTCGCAGGCGCTGGTGATGCCGATCACGGCGCCGGTGCCGCAGGAGTACGCGGCGAAGTTCGACGCCAAGATCCCGTCGACCTACGACCAGTACGTCGCCTTCACCGGCCCGTACATGGTCAAGAACGACCCGAAGACCGGCAAGGTCACCGGCCGCGTCCCGGGCAAGTCGATCACGATGGTGCGCAACCCCAACTGGGACAAGTCGACCGACTACCGTCCGGCGTACCTGGACGAGGTCGACATCCAGGAGGGCAACGACGACCTGGCCACGGCCTCGCGTCGCGCGCTCAACGGCTCGGCGACGCTGTGCTGCGACGCCGGCTCGCCGCCGGCGCAGGTCCTCAAGCAGGCGCTGTCGCGCAACAAGGACCAGGTGCTGTTCGTGCCGTCGGGCGGCACGCGCTACATCGCGTTCAACACGACGGTCAAGCCGTTCGACAACGTCAACGTCCGCAAGGCGATCATCGCCTCGTCGGACCGCAACGCCCTGCGCCTGACGCGCGGTGGCGCGACCCTGGGCGACATCGCCACCGGCTGGATCCCGCCGGGCATCCCCGGCTTCGAGGAGGCCGGCGGCCTGCAGCAGAACACCGATCTGGACTTCCTGAAGAACCCGAACGGTGATCCCGCTGTGGCCAAGAAGTACATGCTGGCGGCCAAGCAGCAGGACGCGAGCCTGCCGATCGACGCCAGCGGCAAGTGGACCGGAGGCGACAAGCTCCTGACCATCGCCACCAACGCCGACCCGGGCAAGAAGACCGCCGAGGTCTTCCAGGGTCAGATGCAGGCGCTCGGCTTCAAGCTGAACTTCCGCATCGTGCCGCAGGACACGCTGTACACCAAGTTCTGCAGCGTGCCGAAGGCCAAGGTGGCGATCTGCCCGAACGTCGGGTGGTTCAAGGACTTCGTCGACCCGCAGTCCATGCTGGACGCGACGTTCAACGGCAAGAACATCCTGCCGCAGGGCAACGTCAACTGGCCCCAGCTCAACGACCCGGCGATCAACGCGGCCATGAAGGCGGCCTCGACGGCGCCGATCGGTCCCGAGCGCAACAAGGCGTGGGCGAAGATCGGCCACATGATCGCCGCCGACGCTCCCGCGATCCCGTGGATCTGGGACAAGACGGCCCTGGTGGCGTCCAAGGACGTCAACGGCGTGGCCAACGGCTACTACACGACCCATGACCTCAACTTCACCTCGCTGAAGTAGGAGGCCGGACGGTCGCGTAGACCAACGTGAGGCAGGGGCCCCGCCGGCGTTCAGGCCGGCGGGGCCCTCCTCGCACCCAAGTCCCGGACGAGGGCTCCCCCCACCCATGCTCACCTTCATCATCCGCCGGCTGCTCTGGATGGTCGTGCTGCTCCTGGTGATCAGCTTCCTGACCTACGTCATCTTCTACACGCTGCCCGCGGCCGACCCCGCCGCCCTGCGTGCCGGCCGCCAGCCCACCCCCGAGCTGCTGAAGTCCATCCGCGAGACGCTCGGCCTCGACAAGCCGTGGTACGTGCAGTACGGGAAGTACCTCCAGCGGCTCGTCTTCCACTTCGACTTCGGCTTCAGCTACCAGAACAACGTCTCGGTCAAGTCGCAGATCTTCGACCGCCTGCCCGCCACCGCGACCCTCGCCGCCGGCGGGGCGGTCGTCTGGCTGCTGGTCGGCATCCCGGTCGGGATCGTCTCCGCCATCAAGCGCGGGCAGTGGATGGACCGCCTCGCCATGGGCAGCGCGCTCGTGGCGATCTCGGCGCCCGTCTACTGGCTCGGCCTCGTCTCGCTGTACCTGTTCTCGAAGGACCTGGGCAAGTTCCCGCTCTTCGAGGGCCAGGGCGCCTATCCCAACACCGGCACGCTGTTCACCAACCCGGGCGCGGTGATCCCGGCCATGATCCTGCCGTGGTGCGTGCTGGCGGCGTCGTTCGCCGCGGTCTACGCGCGCTTCCTGCGCGGCAACCTGCTGGAGACGATGTCCGAGGACTACATCCGCACCGCGCGGGCCAAGGGCCTGCGCGAGCGCGTCGTGGTGTTCAAGCACGGCGTCCGCTCGGCCATCACGCCGATCGTGACCATCCTCGGCCTCGACCTCGGCATCCTCCTCGGTGGAGCGATCCTCACCGAGACGGTCTTCAACATCCCCGGAGTCGGCCGTCTGGCCTTCGACTCGATCCAGAAGAGCGATCTCCCGACCGTGCAGGGCACGGTGCTCATGGGCGCCTTCTTCATCATCCTGCTCAACCTGGTCGTGGATGTCGTGTACGCCTTCCTCGACCCGCGCGTGAGGTACTAAGTGCCCCTCCTCGAGGTCAAGGACCTGCGGGTCCACTTCAAGACCGACGACGGCATCGTCAAGGCCGTCGACGGCATCTCGTACTCGATCGAGAGGGGCCAGGCGCTGGGCATCGTCGGCGAGTCCGGATCCGGCAAGAGCGTGTCCTCGCTCACGGTGATGGGGCTCACCCGCTTCGCCGGCAACGCGGAGATCTCGGGATCGATCACGTTCGACGGCAAGGACCTGCTCGGGGCCTCCGACGAGGACATGCGGCGCCTGCGCGGCGACGACATGGCGATGATCTTCCAGGACCCGCTGTCGTCGCTGCATCCGTTCTACAAGATCGGCGACCAGCTCGTGGAGGCGGTCCAGGCGCACCGCGACGTCTCCAAGGCCAAGGCGCTCGACCGCGCCGTGGAGATGCTCGGCCTGGTCGGGCTACCCGAGCCGCGCCGGCGGGTGGACTCCTATCCGCACGAGTTCTCGGGCGGCATGCGCCAGCGCGTGATGATCGCCATGGCCCTGGTCAACGACCCCAAGCTGCTGATCGCCGACGAGCCGACGACGGCGCTCGACGTGACGGTGCAGGCCCAGATCCTCGACCTGATCCAGCGCCTGCAGAGCGAGCTCGACACCGCCATCGTGATGATCACCCACGACCTGGGCGTGGTGGCCGAGGTGGCCGACGACATCGCCGTCATGTACGCGGGACGGATCGTCGAGCAGGCCGACAAGGACACGATCTTCGCGGCGCCCGAGCACCCGTACACCTGGGGGCTGCTCAAGTCGATCCCGCGCCTGGACGCTCCGCGCGGCGAGCCGCTCGTGCCGATCCCCGGCCGCCCGCCGTCGCTCATCCTCAAGCCGCCGGGCTGTGCCTTCCACCCCCGCTGCCCGTACGTGCGCGACGCCCACAAGCGCATCGACCCGCAGCTCGCTCCCGCCGCCAGCGGCGACGGGACGCGCAAGCACGAGGTCGCCTGCCTGCTGCCGCCGGCCACGCGCCGCGCGCTGTGGGCGGCGCTGCAGCAGGGCGCCGTGCCCGACGAGGCGCTGGCGCGGGTCGAGGTCCCGGAGGAGGCGGTCGATCGCGAGGCCATCGGCGAGGTGCTCGAGCCCGCGCCGGTGGAGGTCGCCGCGGAGGCGCCGGCCGCGCCGGTCGGCGACGGGGAGGCCGAGCGATGAGCGCCAACGGCGGCACCCCGCTGATCCAGGTCCGCGACCTGGTCAAGCACTTCCCGCTGCGCAAGGGCATCGTCTTCCAGAGGCAGGTCGGCGCCGTGCGCGCGGTCGACGGCATCTCCTTCGACGTCATGGAGGGCGAGACGCTCGGCCTGGTGGGCGAGTCGGGCTGCGGCAAGTCGACCACCGCCCGCCTGCTCACCCGCCTGCTCGAGCCGACCGACGGGTCGATCGTCTACCGCGGCGAGGAGATCGCGCACGCCACGCGTCGCGACCTCAAGCCGCTGCGGCGCGACATGCAGATGATCTTCCAGGACCCGTACTCGTCGCTGAACCCGCGCAAGACGGTCGGGTCGATCATCGGCGAGCCGTTCATCATCCACAACCTCGAGAAGGACGACGACAAGCGCAAGAAGCTCGTCCAGGACCTGATGGACCTGGTCGGCCTCAACCCCGAGCACTACAACCGCTTCCCGCACGAGTTCTCCGGCGGGCAGCGCCAGCGCATCGGCGTGGCGCGCGCCATCGCGCTCAAGCCCAAGCTCGTCGTGGCCGACGAGCCGGTCTCGGCCCAGGACGTCTCGATCCAGGCGCAGATCATCAACCTGCTCTCCCAGCTCCAGCGCGACCTGGGCCTGACGATCGTCTTCATCGCGCACGACCTCTCGGTCGTCCGCCACGTGTGCGACCGCGTCGCGGTCATGTACCTGGGCAAGATCGTCGAGCTCGCCGAGGCCGACCAGCTCTTCGACCACCCGCGCCACCCGTACACCGGCGCCCTGCTGTCGGCCGTGCCGGTCCCCGACCCGCGGCTGGCCCGCAAGAAGCACCGCCAGGTGCTCGTGGGCGACGTGCCGTCGCCGACCAACCCGCCGCCGGCGTGCCGGTTCCACACGCGCTGCCCGAAGGCGCGCGAGGGGATCTGCAACGTCACCGAGCCGCTCCTGGAGCCCAAGGAGGGCGGCAACGTCGCCGCGTGCCACTTCCCGCTCACCAGCGAGGAGATCGCGACGCGCGTCCCGACCGCGGCGGCGTGAGCCGCGCGCGGTTCGACGGCGTCCGGGAGTTCCCGCAGGGGACGCGCACGGCCGCCGACGCGGCGGCGGCCATCGGCTGCGAGGTGGGCCAGATCTGCAAGTCGCTGGTGTTCCGCCGCGGCGACGGCCCGCTGCTGATCGTCGCGTCGGGCTCCAACCGCGTCGACGAGGCGCGCTTCGGCGCGGTCAAGGCCGACGCCGCCTTCGTGCGCGAGCAGACGGGCTTCGCCATCGGCGGCGTGCCGCCGTTCGGCCACGCGCGGCCGGTCGAGACGATCGTCGACGAGGACCTGCTGCAGTACGAGACCGTGTGGGCGGCGGCGGGGACGCCGTCGTCGGTCTTCCCGCTCGCGCCGGCCGACCTGGTGGCGCAGACGGGCGGGCGCGTGGCCCGCGTCAGTCCAGGAAGCTGACCACGTCGCGCGACGGGGCGCGCTCGGGCGGGCGCTGCTCCTGGCGGGCGGGGCCGAGGTGCAGCAGGCCGATGACGCGCTCGTCGTCGCCGACGTCCAGCGCGGCGCGGCCCTCGGGCGTGCGCAGGACGGCCGGCGTGCGCCAGTAGCCGGCCAGGCCGCGGCCGTGGGCGGCGAGCAGGACGATGTAGGCGGCGCACGCGGCGGCGCACAGGTCCTCCTCGTCGGCGACGGCGTCGCCGCTCTGCACGACCGAGACCGCCACGAGCGTGGGGGCGCGGTCGAGCTTGCCCGCGGCCTCCGGGCCGGCCGCCTCCTTGAGGCGGCGCAGGGCCTCGGGGCCCAGGACCCGGAAGCGCCACGGGTTGGTCAGGTGGTGGTTGGGCGCCCAGCGGGCGAGGTCGAGGATCTCGCCCAGGGTGTCGCGGTCGACGGGCTCGGAGCCGTAGGCCTTGTGGGTCCGGCGGCCGCGGATCGCGTCCTCGAGCTCCACCTACTCGTCCTCGTCCTGGTCCTCCGCGTAGAGCGACTCGTGCGCGAGCTCGTCGCCGCGGCGGTCGAAGAGCCGCACGTCGAGCGTGTCGCCGCGGTAGTCGTCGGGCGCGAGCAGGGTGAAGCGGCCCTCGACGAGCAGGGACTGGTCCACGACGAGCTCGGCGAGCTCGGCGGTCGCGATCGCGCCGCCTTCGACGAGCGGCCGGCCCCAGACCAGGGTCATCGCGGCGGTCTTGCCCTGCTCGCCGCGCCAGGCGCCGATGACCTCGTCGCACAGGTCGATCTTCCAGTCGGGGTTGGCCTGCGCCGTCTCCGCCGTGAAGTCCGCGACGGCATGGAAGTCGCCGGGCTCCTCGTTGTCGTCCCCCGGGGCGTAGCTGACGTAGCCGTAGACCTCGTAGCCGTTGGCGGTCGGGGCGGTCGCGGGGATGTAGGTCCGCCCGTGCCAGGTGCGGTCGGGGAACCAGGCGATCTCGCCGACGTCGCCGAGGTCATCGCCCTCGCCGTCGATCCGCAGGCACGCGGCGAGGAACTCCTGGTGGAGCCTCTCGGCCCAGCGGCCGTAGGGCAGCATGTCCTGCGGCGGCTCGGCGGCGAAGCGGGGGACGAAGCGGTCTTCCGGCGGCATTGGACGCGGAAGGCTATTCCAGCGGGGCTCAGGGCAGCTCGACGACCACGGTGACGGGCCCGTCGTTGACCAGCTCGACCTCCATCGCGGCGCCGAAGACGCCGCGCTCGGCGCCCAGGCGATCGGCGAAGCGCTCGTACAGCGGCTCGGCGTGCTCGGGCCGCGCGGCGGCGACGTAGGAGGGGCGGTTGCCGCGCCGCGCGTCGCCGTAGAGCGTGAACTGGCTGACCACGAGCGCCGCCCGCTCGCCGAGCGGCTCGTTCATCCGCCCCTCGCCGTCGGCGAAGACCCGTAGCGCGCGCACCTTGTCGGCCAGCCGGTCGCAGAGCTCCTCGTCGTCGTCGTGCGTGACGCCGAGGAGGACCAGCAGGCCGGGGCCGATCGAGCCCACGACCTCGCCGTCGACCCGGACGGAGGCCCGCGTCACGCGCTGGACGAGCGCGCGCACCTACGCCGCGCGCAGCTCGGCCGCGGCGCGCTCGGGGGCGACGATGTTCAGGTGGACGCCGGTGCCGAGCTCGAGGCCCGCCATGTGCGTGAGGCGGGGGACGACGTCGATGCGCCAGCAGAACTGGTCGGCGTCGCGCGGGGCGGTGCGCACCCAGAGGTTCAGCGGGGGGACGTTGCCGAGCAGGCGCCCGAGGCGGCGCAGGCCGTCGTGGAGCAGCCGCGCGCCGGTGGGCCCGTCGTCCTCGAAGCGCGCCCGCGGCCGGCGCGGGGCGAGCATGAGCTGGAACGGCAGCCGCGCCCCGTAGGGCACCATCAGGACCGCGTCGTCGTCGATGGCGACGATGCGCTGGTCGAGCTTGACCTCCTCCTGGACGAGGTCCTGCAGGAGGTTGCCGCCCATCGTGCGCTGGGCGTAGGCGCCGAATCGCTCGCGCTCGCGCGCCACCGCGGCGGGGACGAAGTCCAGCGCGTAGATCTGCGCGTGGGTATGCGGCAGCGACGCGCCGGCCTCGCGGCGCTCGTTGACGATCGTGTGCACGTAGGCGGCGCCCGCCTCGGCGTGCTGGCGCATGCGCGCCCGCCAGACGTCGAGCGCCGTGCCGACCTGGTCGGCGTCGAGGTCGGCCAGCGAGTGCACCGGCTGGGGCGCGTTGATGACGACCTCGTGGGCGCCGCGTGCGGGCGTGGCGGCGAAGAGGTCGGGCTTGGCGAACGGCGCCGGGGTCGGGCTGTCGGGGTCGAGCGCCGGATAGAGGTTGGGCACCACGCGGACGGTCCAGCCCGGCGTGTCGGGCCCGCTGCCGTTGGGGCGCACGGCGTAGGTCTCCGGCGGGGTCTGGTCCTCGTGGCCCTCGAGGAACGGGTCCTTCTCCGGATCGATCGGATCGGGCGCCGTGGCCGACAGCCCGCCACCCGGCCGCGTGGCGCGGTCGGCGGCGACGATCGTCTTGTATCCCGTGAGCGGGTCGACGCGAACCTCGGGCATCGCGTGCAGGGTAGATGCCCGCGGTGGCGGAAGGCCTGCCGCGCCGAGGGTCGGGCGGTCAGCGCGCGGCGTAGAGCTCCCGCGCGTAGCCGAGCAGGCCGCGCGCCTCCAGGCGCTTCGCGGGCGCGCGGAACGTGACCTGCACGACGCCGGGGTGGCGCCCGATCTCGATCGCCCCCGCGATCGTCGCCCGGTTGCGGACCTCGGGGACGGTCATGTCGAGCAGCTCGGCCGCGCGGGCCAGGCCGTTGTCGGTGGCGCTGTTGAGGTCGGGCCCGGTGCCGATGACCGAGATCGGCACGTCGTCCTCGAGCTCGTCGACCCCGTGGGCGCGGGCGAGCTCGGTGGCCCGCGTGCGCTCGGCCGCGCTGAGCGGCCGGGCCAGGAACGGCAGGTCCTGGGCGACGGGGAAGAGGAGGGGCCCGTCGATCCCCAGGCCCTTGACGACCTCGACCTCGAGCGTGACCGTGCCGGCGACGTCGCACGTGTGGCCGGCGATCTCGCCGTCGCCCTGCAGCGCGTGCATGTCGCCCGCGTAGACGCCGCCTCCGGGCACCTTGACCGGGCACACGAGGGTCGCCCCGGCGCGGACGGCGTCGACGTCCATGTGCCCGTCGGTCTTGTGGCGCTCGACCTCCTGCGCGGTCATCGCGTAGCGATGCGGAGCGCCGATGAGGAACGCGCCGAAGTCGCCGGCGTTGTGCGAGTCGGGCATGGTCGCCGACGGCGTGGTGCCGAGCTGGCCCATGAACGGCCGCAGCCGCGTGCCCAGCGCGACGAGGTCGTGCGGGGCGAAGCCGAGGATCGGGTGCTGGACCGAGCCGTCCGGCAGCGCGGCATAGCGCGCGGCGTCGTGGGCGAACCGCTCGGCCGCCTCGCGCCCGACCGTGACGCCGAGCGCGCGCGCGTCGTCGAAGGCGATCGTGTAGCCGTGGGCGAAGGTGAACGGCGTGGCGTCGGCGCCGCAGCTCGCGCAGCGCACGCTCTCGGGGCCGATGCCCTCGACGCGGGTCGGCGGCCACTCGATGCCGCAGCCCGGGCACACCGGGGCGCAGTACGGGTCGCCGTTGAAGCGCCCCTCCATCGGGAGGTCGTTGCCCGAGCTCGTGGCCAGCGAGCTCACTTCGATGTCGCGGATGCGGATGGCGATCGCGTCGCCGACCTCGGCGCCGGCGACCGCCACGGGCGTCGAGACCTCGTGGCCGCCGCGGATCGCGGGCGTGATCATCGGGCCCCAGCAGCCCGGCGTCGTGTTGACGACGATGTGGCCGCCGTCGGCCACGGGGCCCGCCATCGGCACGTCGGGTCCGAGCAGCCCGTCGGTGAACGTCTCGACGAAGACGGTACGGTGGGCATCGGCGGTGGGGACGGTCTCAACGGCCATGGCGCGGCTCCTTCGGATCGGTCGGTCTATCCGCCGGACACGGGCGTGACCAGCGCGAGCTCCTCGCCCGCGCGCAGCGGGCGGTCGCGCTCGGCGTGGGCGCCGGCGACGACGGGCAGGGCGGCGGGCAGGGCCTCGGCGAGCTCGGGACGGTCGGCGGCGAGGCGGGCGACCGCGTCGGCGACGGTCGCTCCGTCGTCGAGGTCGAGCCCGACGAGCGGTGCGGCGGTCAGCCGGGCGAGCCCGGCGCCGAGGCGCACGCGGACCTGCATCGCCCGCCGAGCCTACCGGCGCGCGCTACCGCGGCGCCAGGGCCTTGGCCATCGTCACGTGCTCGATGCCGGCGTCGAGGAAGACGTCGCCGCGCGCCTCGTAGCCCGCGCGCTCGTACAGGCCGCGCGCGCCCACCTGGGCGGCGAGCACGATGCCGTGGCCGCCGAGCTCGCCCGCCCGGCGCTCGGCCTCGTCGAGCAGCGCCCGACCCAGGCCCCGGCCGCGGGCCGCGCGCGCCACCGCCATCCGCCCGAGCGTGACGTCGCGGCCGTCGCGCACCAGCCGGCACGTGCCCACGACCTCGCCGCCTTCGACCGCGACGAGGTGCAGCGCCCCGTCGTCGCGCCCGTCGAGCTCCTCCTCGATGCTCACGCCCTGCTCGTCGCAGAAGACGGCGCGGCGCAGGGCCAGCGCCGCCCAGACCTCGGTCGGATCGCGCGCGGGCCGGACCTCGGTCACGAGCGGCCGCCCAGCGCGTAGCGGCGGATCTGGGCGTCGATCTCCGTGCGCTGGTAGTACGGCCCCTGGTGGATGTAGGTCTGCCGCCCGGACGCGTCGTAGTAGATCGTCGCGGGCGTGCCGACCAGCCGGTAGCCGATGGCGATCTCACCGTCGGGATCGTCGTAGGACGGGTACGTGAGCGGGATCTGGCGCAGGAGGGCGTCGGCGGCCTCGCGGTTGTCGCGCAGGTCGACGCCGACGAACGCCACGCGCCGGCCCCAGTCCAGCGACGCGCGCTGGAGGACCGGCAGCTCGACGCGGCACGGGCCGCACCACGAGCCCCACACGTTGACCACGACGGGGTGGCCGCGCAGCGCGCGCAGGCGCGCGCGCAGCGCCGTGCGCGCGCCGGGCAGGATCGCGTTGGCCTGGCGGTGCAGGGCGGCGAGCGGGGGCGGCGCGCCGCCGAGCTTGGCCCGGACCTCACCGGGGCTCAGCGCGCTCGCCGTCGGGGCGGCCGGAGCCTTCGTCTCGGGAGCCTGCCGCAGGCCCACGACGACGACGACCGCCACGGCGGCCGCGGCAACCAGCCACAGCAGCCAGCGACGCATGTCCCTAGGGTGCCAGACTGCGATAGACTTCAGGTCACCGCGGCGGAGGGACATCGTTTCCAGGGAGTTCCCTCCCCCGCACCCCGGCGAGCCGGGGGGCTCCGAGTCGCCGAGCGTTGGACGCGCGACTCTCCGTTCCAGACCGATAGCCAGGTATGGCTGATTCCACGTCGGCGGCCGTCGAGGTCGCATCGATTCCCGAGCAGGGCGCCATCGAGCGCGCCGAGGCGTTCACACGTGAGCGCTTCGTTCACGACGGCGAGGACGTCGCGGTCGCGCTGGCCCGTGGCTCCGGTCGCCGCCACGCGCTGGACGACGCGCTGCGCGAGCTCGACGCCGGCGCGAAGGTGCCGTCGACCCGGTGGCGGCGTCGCTACGCGCTGCTGCTCGGGCTCGAGCGCCTGCTCAGCGAGGACGAGCCCCGGCTGGCCGACGGCACGACGCTCAACCCGCACCAGGTCGACGCGCTCTCGGGCACGCTGACCGCGCTGCTGGCCGCGGCCCAGAACGGCCAGGGCCCGGCGGCGCCGATGGCGGCGCCGGTCCTCGCCGTGGACGACGAGCCCGAGCCCGACCCGGTCGCCGCGGCCGAGCCCGAGGACGCCGACGAGGACGAGCCCGACGAGGCCGAGGAGCCCGAGGACGAGGCCGACCTCGACGACGACGAGCCCGACGAGGAGCCCGAGGACGACGAGGACGAGGACGACGAAGAGGACGAGCCCGAGCTCGAGGAGGAGGAGGAGGTCGAAGAGCCCGAGGACGTCTGGGACGACGACGCCGACCCCGAGATCGACGAGGACGTCGCCGAGGGCGTCGCCGACGACCCCAACGCCCACAAGCGCTTCTGGTTCGAGCACGCCACGGGCGCGGGCAAGACGGTCGCGGCGATGGGCTTCGTCGAGGCCTCGCGAACGGGCGGCGTCCTCATCCTCACCCACCGCCGCAACCTCGTCGACCAGTTCCTGGGCGAGCTGCGCGAGCGCGGGTACGCCGCCCGCGAGTCCGGCCCGCTGCTCAACGACGAAGGCCACGACCGCTCCGACGGCCCGGTCACGGTCGAGACCTACCAGTGGTTCGTGCGCAACGCCGGGCGCATCTCCGACGCCTACACGATCGTCATCTGCGACGAGGCCCACACCGCCCTGGGCGAGAAGACCTCGGCTGCGATCCGTGCGTGGACGGGCCCGATCTTCATCGGCATGACGGCCACGGGCGCGCTCATCGCCCGCCACGTCACCGACCTCTTCCCGACGCAGACCTCGCGCTTCGACCTCGCCCAGGCCGCCCGCCGCGGCGTCATCGCGCCGCTGCGCTCGCTGCGCATCCCGCCCGGCCCCGGCGTGCGCACGATCGCCAAGGTCCCGCTGCGCCGCGGCGACGTCGACGTCGAGTTCGACCAGGAGCTGCTGGCCGAGCTGCTGGACCAGCTCCCGTTCAACTCGGCGATCGCCGACCTCTACAAGACGCGCTTCAACGGCGTCCCCGGGGTCGTCTACGCGGCCGGCGTGCGCCACGCCTACAACGTGGCCGAGGCGTTCCGCGAGCTCGGCCTCAAGGCGCAGGCCGTCTCGGGCGAGACGCCCAAGCGCGAGCTGGCCGAGATCCTCGCCAACTACGAGCGCGGCGAGATCGACGTGCTCATCAACGCCCAGCTGCTGGCCGAGGGCTGGAACTCGCCCCGCGCGACGGTGTGCATGCACCTGGCGCCGACGGCGTCCAAGCGCATCTACCAGCAGCGGGTCGGCCGCGTGACGCGCCGGCATCCCGGCAAGGAGGCGGGGATCGTCGTCGACTTCGTCCATCCGGCCACCAAGCACGACGACCCGGTCGTCACCCTGCACTCGCTGCTCGACCGCGACGTCTACCGCGGCGGCGCGATCGTCGTCGGTCCCGTGCGCCGCGGACGCGGGCGGCGGGTGCGCGTCGAGCGGCGCGTTGTCCCGGTCACCGCCGAGGAGGAGCGCCGGCACGAGGTCTTCGAGCGCGAGCTCTGGCGCATCGCGGTCGAGCACCTCGACTACGGCGAGCAGCACATGTGGGCCGCGCTGGCCGGCGCCCGCGTCGCGCCCAGCGGCTGGCGCCGCGCGCGGGCGATGCTGCACTTCGACCGCACGGGCGAGCTCAAGCGCCGCTTCCTGCTCACCGCCGTCGAGCGCAACCGCAACTCCCAGCTCCGCGTCCGGGCGCTGCAGGAGATCGCCGCGGCCAAGGACGCCGAGGCCTTCGACCTCTCGATCGACGTCATCGGCACGTGGTCGCGCGAGGAGCGTCGCGAGGCCGCCAAGGTCATGTTCCAGGCGCTGGCCGAGAAGCGCATCGGCCGCCGCGACCAGGCCAACGCGTGGATCTGGCGGCTGGCGGAGTACACGCGCGAGGTCCACGAGGAATACGCGGTCCAGCGCTGGCCCGAGACCAAGCGGCTGCTGGGCCTGCTCGTGAACTCCAGCGGCGGGGCGCACGCGCGCAACGCCCGCCGGCTCGTCCATGCGGCGCGCAAGCAGGACCGCCGCCTGCAGGCCGCGCTGCTCGCCGCGGCGGTGGCGCACACGCCCGAGGCCGAGGAGGTCCTGCGCGGCGCGCGGACGCGCCTGGCCCGCAAGCCGAGCGCGCTGTCGCGCGAGCTGCTGCGCAACTTCCCCAAGGGCAAGGGCCGGCGCTCGCGGCGCCGGCGCCGCAAGCCGTCCGAGGCCGAGGCGACCGCCGCCAACGGCGCGCGCCAGGCGACCGGGGTGCCCGACGAGCAGGTCGTGACCGAGGCGCTGGCCGCCGTCGAGGACGGCGCGCAGGCCCCGCCGCTCGACGGCGAGGCGCGCGAGGATCTCGACCGCCGCGTGGCCGAGGCGCACGACGGCGAGGGCGACGACGCCGCGGCCGAGAGGCCCAAGCCGAGGTCGCGCCGCTCACGCCGGCGCAAGCCGGCGGCGCCCGAGACGAGCTCCGCGGATGGAAATGGCGCGGCGCAGGCGGTCGGCAAGGGCGAGGCGCAGGCGGGCGCCAAGGCCAAGCCGGCGGGCACGCACGACGGCGACGGCGGCGGCGGCGGCGGCGGCGGCGGGGACGACGAGCCGACGCCCACCAAGCCACGTCGGTCGCGCCAGCGCAAGCCGGCCTCCGGCGACGCCTCAGCGTCCTCGCGGGCCGACGAGGCCGCGTAGGCCCACCGCTTCGCCGCGGCGCGCGGGTGCTCTCCGCCGGCGCTTCGCGTGGGTGCGCGGCCGGGGCATCGAGGGGAGAGAGCCTGCGCAGTCTCGTGACGTTCGTGGTGTGTGCCGTCGCTGGTGGCGGTCGCGTCGGGGTGGTGGGTCGATTTGACGACGGCGGGTGTCGTTGACTCGACCCGGCGGCGTCCGGCGGGACGCTTCTGCGCTTTGGCGAACCTCGGCTTCGCTTAAGTGCGCCAGCGGCCGCGGGCCGAAGGCCGCGAGTGCCGTGCTGCGCTGACCGGCGCCAATGCGCGACGAACCGCGTGTGTGTCGGCACACTGCGACCCGCGCGCGGGGGGTGGGCTCCCTTGACGGCCGCAGTCGCTGCAAAGAGGGCCCACCCCCCACGCACCGGACGCCACTGCGACGGCGGACCCCCGAAACCTCACGAAACGCCCCGGGTCCGCTTCCCCTCGGTGCCCTGTCCACCACCAAGGCCCGCGGCAGACCGCGCAGCGCAGCGACCGGCCGGCCGTGGCGACCTGCCCCGACGCTGAGCGGCAACGCGCGGCAACCGGCTTCGGCATCACAGTTTCCCCCTGCTCTCGCCAATCTTTCGGGTTCTGGCGCCGAAGCTCGCACACGGCGCACCGCGCCGCGGTCACTGCCTCGCCTGCAGGTGCACCTCGCCGGCGTCGAGCGCGGTGCGGCCGCCGTCGGGGAGGTCGACCATCAGGCGTCCGGCGCCGTCGATGCCCGCCGCCCGGCCCGTGCCGCCGGTCCAGGCGATCTCGCGCCCGCGCAGGGCGTCGCGCTCGCGGTAGGCCTCCAGGAGCGCCGTGGCGTCGAGGGCGAGCGCGTCCTCGAGGCCGCGCAGCAGGCGCTCGAGCGTGGGCTCGAGGTCGGCGGGCGTCAGCCCGAGCGTGCCCGCGGTGGCGTGCAGCTCGGGCGGCAGCTCGGCGACGTCGACGGCCACGTTGAGCCCGATGCCGAGCACGGCCCAGCCGTCCTGCGGGCGGCCCTCGGCGAGGATGCCGGCCACCTTGCGCCCGTCGACCAGGACGTCGTTGGGCCACTTGATCCGCGCCGCGGAGCCCGCCACCCGCGCCACCGCGACGCCGGCGGCCAGCGGCAGGAGATCGAACGCCCCGCCCGCGCCGCGCAGCACGAGCGTCGCCAGCAGCGCGCGCCCGGCGGGAGCCGACCACGTGCGGCCCTGGCGCCCGCGTCCGGCCGCCTGCTCGCCGGCGGTCACCAGCGTGCCGTGGGGGGCGCCGGCGGCCGCCAGCTCGCGCGCGCGGTCGTTGGTCGACGCGGTGGCGCGCAGGTGCAGGCGCGGGCGCCCGAGCCGCGCGCTCACGCCGGCCGGATGCGGACCTCGCCGTCGAGCGCGATGCCCAGGTGCATCGCGGCCGAGCCGCGGTTCACGGCGAGGGCGAGCGTGCGGTAGGCGTCCTCGTAGAGGAGCAGCTCGCCGGGCGGGACGTCGACGAAGGTCGTGGCGTAGTGGGCGGGCACGTCGTTGACGAGGACCGGGTGACCGAGCTTGAGGCCCGAGCCGGCGAGCTCCTCGTGCTCGACGTCGAGCATGACGTTGCCGAAGTGGTCGAAGGCGAGCGCGTGGGCCACCACCGCGCCGTCCTCGACGCGAGCGCGCGGGATCGGGAGCGCCGAGAGCTCGGCGACGTCGATCGGCGCTCCGGCCGCGGCCAGGGGCGCGCCGGCAGCCAGGTGGGCGGCGACGGGCGCGAACAGGTCGCGGCCGTGGAAGGTCGCGGCCGTGGGCTCCAGGCGGTGCGGCGACCGGGCGATGTCGATCGCCTCGGCCGCACCGCCGAAGCGCTCGACGGCCAGGGCGAGCAGCCCGTTGTCGGGCCCGACGAGGACGCGGTCCTCGTCGGCCGTGCGCACGGCGACGGCGCGACGCTCGCCGCCGACCTCGGGGTCGACCACCGCGAGGTGGACGCCGGGCGGGAAGTACGGCAGCGCGCGGCGCAGGACGAGCGCGCCCGAGCGCACGTCGTGCCGGGCGATGCCGTGGGTGACGTCGAGGATCCGCGCCTCGGGGGCGATCCGCGCCATGACGCCGTGGCAGACGCCGACGAAGTCGTCGTCGAGCCCGTAGTCCGACAGGAAGGTGATGACCGCCATCGCGACGCCGCGAGTCTAGCCCGAGCGCTTGTGCGGCATGGAGCGCGGGTACGCCACCCGAGCCATGGCCCACGACGAGCGCGAGCGCGACGACGCGCCGACCGGGCTGCCGCCCGACCAGCCCGAGGAGCAGCCGCTCGGAGTGCCCGAGGCGCGGCCCGAGGGCGAGGACGACGATCCGCCCCGCGGCCCCGAGGCGATGCCCGGCATCCCGACCGAGGGCGAGCCGCCCCTCGCCGGCTGAGCGCCGACCGCGGCGGTCAGCCCGCCGCGGTCGCCACGAGCGCGGCGACCAGCCCCTCGGGCGTGTGCTCGGCGGCCTCGAGGTCGGGCTCGTGGCCGAGCTCGCGCAGCGCGTCGCTGGTGATCGGCCCGATCGACGCCAGCCGCGGGCCGTCGAGCGTCCCCGCCGCCTCGTGGAAGAAGCGCACCGACGACGCGCTCGTGAACGTGGCCCAATCGGCGGCGAGCGCGGCCGCCCGCGCGTCGTCCTCGAGGGGCTCGGCCACGGTGCGGTACAGCACGACGACGTCGACCCGCGTCCCCGCCGCCGCCAGGGCGTCGGGCACCACGTCGCGCGCCTCCTCGGCGCGCGCCACCAGCGCCCGCGCGAACGTGCGCCCCGCGAGCGCCTCGACCAGGCCCTCGCCGACCGCGCGCTCGGGGACGACGTCGGGCTCGATCCCACGCTCGCGCAGCGCCCGCGCGGTGCCCGGGCCGATGACCGCGATCGTCGGGCCGGCCAGCGCCCGCGCGTCGCGGACCCGGTCCAGGAGCTGCTGCACGCCGTTGGGCGAGGTGAGGACGAGCAGGTCGTAGTCGCGCGGGTCGGGGAGCTCGACCTCGAGCGCCTCGATGCGGATGGCCGGCGCCTCGACCACGCGGGCGCCCAGGTCGCGCAGCCGCGCCGCCAGGCCGCTGGCCTGCGCCCGTGCCCGGGTGACCGCGATCGTCAGCCCCGCCAGCGGCCGGCCCTCGAACCACTCGAGCTCGTCGTGCAGCGCCGCGACCGGCCCCACCAGGGTGATTGCCGGGGCCCGCGCCTCCTGCTGGCCGAGCGTGCCGAGCGTCGCGCGGATCGTGCGCTGGTCGCTCAGCGTGCCGCGCTGGACGATCGCCGCCGGCTCGGACGCCGGGCGACCGTGGGCCATGAGCTGCTCGGCGATGCGCGGGAGCTGGCGCACGCCCATGTAGAAGACGAGCGTGCCCGGGAACCCCGCGAGCGCGGCCCAGTCGATCGCGGTCTCGTCCTTGCCCGGGTCCTCGTGCCCGGTGACGAACGCCACCGCGCTGGCAACCCCGCGCTGGGTCACGGGGATGCCGGCGTAGGCCGGCGCGGCCACGCCCGCGGTGATGCCGGGCACGACCTCGAAGTCGCAGCCCGCGGCCCGCAGCGCCTGGGCCTCCTCGCCGCCGCGGCCGAAGACGAACGGGTCGCCGCCCTTCAGCCGGACGACCATCCGCCCGGCGCTGGCGTGCTCGACGAGCAGCCGCGTCGTCGCCTCCTGGGGCACCTGCTCGCCGCCGCCGATCTTGCCGACGTCGACGAGCTCGGCGTCGGGGCGGGCGTGCTCGAGCGCCTCGGGCGGGCTCAGGCGGTCGTAGAGGACGACGTCGGCCGCGGCGATGAGCTCGAGCGCGCGGACGGTGAGCAGGCCCGGGTCGCCGGGCCCGGCGCCGACCAGGTAGGCGGTCATCGCCCCAGCACCTCGCGCGCCCCGGCCGCCAGCAGCCGGGCGGCCACCTGCGCGCCGAGCGCCTCGGGGTCGTCGGCGCCGTCGAGCTCGTCGCGCACCCAGGCGCTGCCGTCGGCGGCGCCCACGAAGGCCTCCATCGTCAGCGAGCCGTCGCCGTCGAGTCGGGCGTGGGCGCCGACCGGCGTGTGGCAGTCGGCCTCCAGCGCCCGCACGAGCGCCCGCTCGGCCAGCAGCGCGCGCAGCGACGGCTCGTGGATGATCGCCGCCACGCGCTCCTCCTCGCCCGCGCGCACGGTGATGGCCAGGCAGCCCTGACCCGCCGCGGGGACGAGCTCGGCCAGCGGCGTGCCCTCCTCGCCTCGCCCGAGGCGGACGAGGCCGGCCGTGGCGAGCACGATCGCGTCGTAGTCGCCCTCGGCGAGCTTGCGCAGGCGCGTGTCGACGTTGCCGCGCAGCTCGGCCACCTCGAGGTCGGCGCGCAGCGCGCGGAGCTGCGCCTCGCGGCGCAGCGACGAGGTGCCCACGCGTGCGCCCGGCGCCAGCGCGGCGACCGAGGCCGCGCCGCACAGGGCGTCGCGCGGGTCGGCGCGCTCGGGCACGGCGCCGATGGCCATGCCGTCGGGCAGATGGGCGGGGACGTCCTTGGCCGAGTGCACCGCGCAGTCGACCTCGCCCTCCAGCAGCGCGGCGTCGAGCTCGCGCACCCAGCGCTCCTTGTCGCCGAGGCGCTCGCCGCGGTCGCCCGAGGTGGTGACCTCGACGATCTCGTGGCCGCCGCCGAGCAGCGCCGCCACCTGGCGCGCCTGCACCAGGGCGAGCGCGCTGGCGCGCGTCCCGATCTTCACGCCCGGCGCTTGAGAGGACGCACGTTGTCGTCGTCGGCCTGGTCGTCGGCCGGCGCGCGCGGCGCGATCGTGCCGTCCTCGAGGCCGAACAGCTCGCGCAGCACCTGCTGGCGGCCGTGCCCGCTCTGCTTGAGTCGGAGCGTGGGCTCGTGCAGGAGGCGCTGCATCACCGAGCGCGCGACGGCCTCGATGCGAGCCATGTCGCGCGCCGACGCGCTCTCCCAGCGATTGGCGTTCTCGGCCAGGACCTGCTCCACGATCTCGGCGCCGTGCTCGCGCAGCGCGGTGAGCGTGGGCATGACGTCGAGCTGGGCCATCCAGCGGGCGAAGCGCTGGATCTCCTCCTCGACGACCTCCTCGGCGCGCTCGCGCTCGACCTCGCGCACCCGCATGTTGCGCGCGACGACGGCCTGCAGGTCGTCGATGTCGTAGAGCGTCACCCCGTCCACCTCGCCGCAGGCGTGCTCGACGTCGCGCGGCACGGCGATGTCGATGATGGCCAGCGGGCGACCCTCGCGGCGGCGCATGACGAGCTCGAGCGCTTCGGCCTCGAGGATCGGGTGGGGCGACGACGTCGAGGCGACGACCATGTCGGCCTCCTCGAGGCGCGCGGGCAGGGACTCCAGCGAGACGACCTGGCCGCCGAAGCGCTCAGCCAACGAGCGCGCGCGGTCGGCGCGCCGGTTGGCCACGAAGATGGTGCGGACGCCCTGCTCGGCCAGCGCGCGGGCGGTGAGCTCGGCCGTCTCGCCGGCGCCGATGACGACGACCGAGCGCGCGGCCAGATCGCCGACGACGTCGCGCGCGAGGTCGACGGCCACGGTCGAGACGCTCACGCGCTCGCGCCCGATGCCGGTCTCCGAGCGCACGCGCTTGCCGGCCTGCAGCGCGGCGCCGAACAGGCGGTTGGTGAGCGGCCCGGTCGTGCCGGCGGCGAGCGCGGCCTCGTAGGCGCGCTTGACCTGGCCCTGGACCTCCGCCTCGCCGACGATCATCGAGTCCAGCCCCGCGGTGACGCGGTAGAGCTGGCGCGCGGCGTCGCAGTTGCGCGGGCTGTAGACGATCGAGGCCAGCTCCGTCGGGCGGATGCCGGCGCCGTGGGCGAGCTTGCCCAGCAGCTCGACCTCCGCGCGGACCGGGTCGGAGACGACGAGGTAGACCTCGGTGCGGTTGCACGTCGAGATCGCCACCGCCTCGCTGACCTCGTCGCGGGCGACGAGCTCCTGCAGGAAGCGCTGCCCGGCGGCCTCGCTCAGTGCCAGGCGCTCGCGCAGCGCAACCGGCGCCGTCTTGTGCGAGATGCCCAGCGCCAGGAGCTCGGCGGCCCCGCCGCGCTCGCTCACGTGCCGATCGCCTCGCGATCGCCGACGGGCTCGGCGGGCGCCGAGCCACGGTCGGCGAGCTCGTTGAGCTCGACCAGCTCGCGCTCGAAGCGCGCGAGCTTGCTCGCCATGATCACGAGGTAGATGAGCACGATGGCGAAGAACACCAGATATGCGGCCGCGACGTAGCCGGTGTTGGGGGGCAGGGTGGCGGCGGCGATGGTCAGTGGGCTCATGGCGTGGGAAGGCTCGGGGCCGCGCTGCGCCCGGTCGGGCGCAGGCCGTCCTCGCCCGCGAGCTTGCGGCGCAGGGAGCGGAGCTGGGCCGAGGTGTGCTTGGAGGCCATCTCGTACCTCCACAGGGTGACGTAGAGCAGGGCCATGCCGAGCAGGCAGAGGTAGAAGGGGATCTCCATCTTGGCGGGCAGGCCGCCGTTGGTCGTCGCGAACACCCGCGGGTGGGTGTAGGCCTGCGCCAGGCGCACGGCAAGGAAGTTCAGCGGCACGAACGCCCCCGCCACGATCGCGAACACGCTGGCGTAGCGCGCCTGCTTCTCGCGGTCCTCGATCGAGAAGCGCAGCGGCTGGTAGGTCGCGTAGAGCAGGAAGACGATGAGGAAGGAGACGAGCGTCGGCTCGTCCCACACCCACCAGTGGCCCCAGCTCGCGCGGGCCCAGATCGACCCGGTGACCAGCACGCCGACCCCGAGGATCAGGCTCAGGTGGATGGCCACGTAGGAGCGCAGGTCGTAGCGCGGATCGCGCGTGCGCAGGTGCATGATCGCCATGATCCCGCCGAACACGAAGCCGCACAGCGCGATGATCGCCATCGGCACGTGGACGTAGAAGATCTTCTGCATGAAGCCCTGGTCGACGTCCATGGGCGCGTAGAAGAAGGCGAGCGCGAAGCCCCCCGTCAACGTGACGGCGGTCAGGACCGAGAGAGCGCGAAGGCGGGTTCCGTACAAGAGGATCAGTCCTCGACGAGGAAGTCGAACAGCGCGTAGGCGAGGAGCCCGAAGACCAGATCATAGAGGCCGAGCACTGCGGGAAAGCGCACAGGTACGGCGCCAGGTCCGGCAGCCAGGAACAGGGGCGTGGTGGCCTTCGCCGCCGCGATGACCACCGGGATCAGCAGCGGCAGAGCCAGAAGCGGGACCAGGAGGTCGCGTGCGCGAGTCTGCACGGCCAGCGCGCCGACGAGCGTCCCGATGACCGCGACCCCGGCGTCGGCGAGCACGAGGATGCCGGCCAGGCGCAGGATCGCCCCGGGGTCGGGGCTCGGCGCGAGCAGCAGGATCGCGAAGGCCGGGACCGCCACGAGCTCGACGATCGCCAGGAACGAGAACAGCGCCAGCGCCTTGGCGACCAGCAGCGAGGTGCGGTCGACCGGCGCCAGCAGGAAGCCGTCGAGGCCGCCCTCCTCGTGGTCGGCCACGAACAGGCGGCTGATGCCGAGCATCGAGGCGAACAGGAGGGTGACCCAGAGCACGCCCGAGGCGAGGTCGCCGTCGACCTGCCCGCGCTGGATGGCGAAGTGGAAGACGACCAGCGTGGTGACGCTGAACAGCGCCATCGCGGGGACGGCCTGCGGGGCGCGCAGCTCCAGGCGCACCTCCTTGCGCAGCAGCGCGGCGACCGCGTGCCTCACCGGTACAGCGCCCCGATGCTCGCGACGTCGATCTGGCTCGCCGGCGCCAGCAGCTCCGGACGTCCGTTGCGCAATCCGAGCGCGAGGTCGGCGTCGGCCAGGCCGCCGGCCGGGTCGTGGCTGGTCACCACGCGCGTGCGCCCGCTCCCGCGGCCGATGAGCGGCTCGACGAGCTCGGCCGCCGCCGGGTCGAGGTTGGCCAGCGGCTCGTCGAGCAGCAGCACCTCGGGGTCGTGCAGGATCGCCCGCGCCACGGCCAGGCGCTGGACCATCCCGCGCGAGTAGGTGTGGACCTTGTCGTCGGCCCGCAGGTGCAGCCCGACGCGCTCGATCAGCGCCTGCGTGCGATCGGCGCCCACGCGGTGCAGCCCGGCGTGGAACTCGAGGTTCTCGCGCCCGGTGAGGTCGCGGTAGAGCAGCGGCGCGTGGGTCAGCAGCCCGATGCGCCCGCGCACCGCCCAGCCCTCGTCGGGCAACGCGCGGCCGAGGATCCGCGCCACCCCGGAGTGGGGGCGCAGCAGCGTCGCCAGCACGCGCAGGAGCGTCGACTTGCCCGCGCCGTTGGGCCCGAAGACGACGAGCGTCGCGCCGGCCGGCACGCTGAGCGTGACGTCCTCCAGGGCCACGCGCTCGCCGTAGCGGCGCGTCAGGCCCTCGAGCTCAATGGCTGGAGCGGCTGCCACCCTCGCGCCCCAGCGTGGCGTCGGCGTGGACGAGCACGGGCGCGAGGACTCCGAAGAGCTGCTGCACCGCCTTGGGGCTCCCGGGGAAGTTCACGATCAGCGTGCGCCCGGCGATGCCCGACACGCCGCGCGAGAGGACGCCCATCGGCGTGTGCTGGGCGCTGACGGCGCGCATCGCCTCGGCGATCCCCGGCGCGTCGCGCGAGATCACCGACCGCGTGGCCTCGGGCGTGATGTCGTCGGCGGTCAGCCCGGTCCCACCCGTGGTGAAGATGAAGCTCACGGCGTCGTCGACGTAGTGGTGCAGGCGGTCCTCGATGAGCGCGAAGTCGTCGGGGACGACCTCCATGGCCACGATCTCCGCGCCGGCCTCCTCGGCCAGGTGGGCGAGCAGCGGGCCGGACGTGTCCTCGGCCTCGCGGCGCGAGACGGAGGTCGAGACGGTGAGGACGACGGTGCGCACGGCGAAAAGGCTACGGCCCGACCCAGTCGCCGCGCCGGCCGGCGATCAGCCCGCGACGACGGCGCTGCGCGCCGCGTCGATGAGGTCGCGCACGGCCTGCTCGTCGCCCGCGCGCAGCAGCTCGATCGGGTCGGGCCGGCCGTTGACGATCCCCTCGAAGAACGCCTTGCGGTCCTGGTAGGTGGGCAGCGTCCCCTTGGCCCAGCCGCGGGCGTCGTTGAGCAGGATCGCCAGTCGCGCGTACTCCTCGCCGAAGAGCTCGGAGACCTCGTCCTTCATGCGCTTGGCCAGCGCGGGCGACGCGCCCGCGGTGGAGATCGCGATCGCCAGCGGCCCGGTGCGGACGATGGCGGGCAGGATGAAGTTGCACAGCGGCGGGACGTCGACGATGTTGGCGAGCATCGCCCGCCGCTCGGCGTCCTCGTAGATCGCGATGTTGACGTCGGTGTCGTCGGTCGAGGCGATGACCATGAAGACGCCCTCGAGGTCGGCGGCGCCGGCGTAGGCGCGGCGCTCCCAGCGGATCGAGCCCTCGGCGGCGAGCTCCTGCAGCTCGGGCACCGCGTCGGGGGCGATCAGCGTGACGTCGCCGTCGCAGGCGAGCAGCCCCTCGACCTTCTCCAGGCCGATCTCGCCGCCGCCGACGACCAGGCAGCGGCGCCCGGTCAGCTTCAGGCACGCGATGTAGAAGGGCGTCTCGAGCATGTCGCGCACGCAGGTCTGGTCACAGATCCCGCGGCGGAACTGACAGACGCATTCCTTCCCGGCATAGGCAGCGGCTGGCATGGCTCCCACACGATAGGCGACGCCCCTCGGGCGGTAAGCGTAGATCGTGCAGTGCGCCGCCCGCAGGTGCCGCGCCGTACCTTCTGTGATGAGCATGTCGCGCGAGACGCTGTTCACCGACGACTCGATGCTGCGCCGGGTGATCGGCCAGAAGGTCGTCGGGCTGTCCGGGCCACGGGCGCTGCTCATGCAGGCGGCCCATCCGGTCGCCTTCGCCGGCTTCTTCGCCCACACCGGCGCCCTCGACGAGCCCTACGAGCGGCTGCGCCGCACCGCGCGCGTGCTGAACCTCATCGCCTTCGGACCCAAGGACCGCGCGCAGCAGGCGACGCGGCGCGTGCGGGCGATGCATCGCCGGGTGCACGGCGAGCTGGCCGAGCCCGCCGGAAGCTTCCCGGCCGGGACGCCGTACGCGGCCGACGACCCCGCGCTGCTGCTGTGGATCCTGGCGACGGTCGCCGACTCGGCGGCCGTCGTCTACCAGCGCTACGTCGGCTCGCTGAGCGCTGACGAGCGCGAGGGCCTCTGGGCCGACTACCGCGTCGTCGGGCGCGAGTTCGGCCTGCGCAAGCGCGACATGCCGGCGACGTGGGACGACTTCCAGGCCTACATGGCCGACATGGTCGCGGGCGAGGACCTGCACGTCTCCGACAGCGCGCGCGAGCTCGCCGTGCAGATCGTCATGCGCCCGCCGGTCGCGCTGCACGTGCGCCCGCTGGTCGAGCTGACCAACCAGATCACGATCGGCCTGCTCCCGACGCGGCTGCGCCGGGCCTACGGCTTCCGCTGGGACCCGGTGCGCGCGGTCGCGGCACGCGGCGGGGCCGAGTACGCCAAGCGGCTCGTGGTGCCGTTCCTGCCCGAGCGCATGCGCCTCGTCCGCGGCGCGCGCCGGGCTGCGTAGGGCCCTTGCCTGCGTCGGTGGTCGGGTGGGGCCGCGGCGCTGCCACCGTGTGCCTGCCGCGCGGCGCCCCCGACTCGATCGCCACGATGGCCGGTCGCTGCGCTTTGGGTCGGCTGCTGGCGGTGGTGGTCGACAGGGCACCGAGGGGAGCGAAGTCGGGTGGGTTTCGTTGCGAACCGGGGGTCCGCTGTCGCAGTGGCGCCCGGGGCGTGGGGGGTGGGCTCTCCTTGTTGCGCAGAGCGAAAGAAAGAGAGCCCACCCCCTGCCCGCGGCCGGGACGTGTGCCGCCCTACGCGCGGTTGGTCACGGGATCGCGTCGCCACTGCGCGGCTCGCCGCGCGCGGCGTGGCCGCGCGGCGCCGAGTGTCGAATGTCGTCCGCATAGCGGACACTTTTAAGCGCTCGCGCGAGGACGACCGCGAGCGCTCCGCGGCGCCGCCGACCCCGCTTCCCCTTGATGCCCTCGCCGCGCAGCGCCGCCAACGCCACGCGGACGACGAACGCAACGCTGCCGCGGCGCCCTCCTCCAGCCCCGCGTCCTCGCTCCTCACCGCCCACGGGCGCGGCGGATGGCCTCCAGGCGCTCGCGCAGCGCGGCCTCGGCGTCGTCGGGCGCGTAGAAGCGCGCGCCGGCCGCGTCCTCGGGCAGCAGCTCCTGCTCGGAGACGTGCCCGGGGCGGTCGTGGGGGTAGTCGTAGCCGACGCCGCGGCCCAGGGCGGCCGCGCTGGCGTAGCCCGCGCTCTGCAGGTAGGGCGGCGGCGGCTGCGCGCCGTGCTCGCGCACGTGGCCGCGGGCGGCGCCGATGGCGCGCTTGGCGGCGTCGGACTTCGGCGCCAGCGCGAGGTAGATCGCCGCCTGGGCGAGCGCGTACTGCCCTTCGGGCAGGCCGACGTGCTCGATCGCCTGCGCCGCGGCGACCGCCACCTCGAGCGCGTGCGGATCGGCGTTGCCGATGTCCTCGGAGGCCAGGATCACCATCCGCCGGACGATGAAGCGCGGGTCCTCGCCGCCCTCGAGCATGACCGCGAGGTAGTAGAGGCTCGCGTCGGGGTCCGACCCGCGGGTGGCCTTGATCCAGGCCGAGATCGTGTCGTAGTGGCGGTCGCCGCTCTTGTCGTAGGTCAGCGCCCGGCGCTGGAGCGCGTCCTCGGCCGCCGCGAGCGTCACGCGGCCGTGGGTCTGGACGGCGAGCTCGAGCGCCGCCAGTGCCGTGCGCGCGTCGCCGCCGGCGCGGGCGGCCAGGAACGCGACGGCGTCGTCGTCGGCCTGCGCCTCGAGCGTCGCGAGGGCGCGACGGAGCACGATCTCGACGTCGGAGGCCAGCAGCGCGCGCAGCTCGTAGACCTGACAGCGCGAGAGCAGGGCGGCGTTGACCTCGAAGTACGGGTTCTCGGTCGTCGCGCCGACGAGCGTGACGACGCCCTCCTCGACCGCGGGCAGCAGCGCGTCCTGCTGGGCCTTGTTGAAGCGATGGATCTCGTCGAGGAAGAAGACCGTCGGCTCGCCCATCTGGCGGCGATGCTGGGCGCGCTCGATGATCTTCCGCACCTCCGGGCGTCCGGCCTCGACGGCGCTGAGCTCCTCGAGCGCCGCGTGGGCGGCGGCGGCGACGATCCGCGCCAGCGTCGTCTTGCCCGAGCCGGGCGGCCCATAGAGGACCATCGAGTGCGGCCGGCCCTGCTCGATCGCGGTGCGCAGCGCCGAGCCCGCGG
>JAXDHQ010000279.1:0-6434 GCA_034664395.1 Solirubrobacteraceae bacterium
GCGCCTACGGCTACGCGATGTCCAACACCTACAACGGCGTCCCGCGCCCGCCGGTCGTCGTGGTCAAGGACGGCGACGCCCGCCTGGCCGTGCGCCGCGAGACCTACGACGACCTCACCGCCCGCGACGTCGTCGGGGCCCAGGCGTGAGCGCGGCGTTCCGCATCGGCCTGCTCGGCCACGGCACCGTCGGGTCCGCCTTCGCCGAGCTGCTCGAGGCCCGGGCGGGGGAGATCGAGGCCATCACCGGCCTGCGCCCCGAGGTGCGCGGCGTGCTCACGCGCTCGCGCGGCAGCTTCGAGGCGATCCTCGAGGACTCCGACCTCATCGTCGAGCTCATGGGCGGACTGGATCCCGCGCGCGACTACGTGCTGCGCGCGATGGGCGCCGGGCGCCACGTGGTGACCGCCAACAAGCAGCTCCTCTCCCAGCACGGCGAGGAGCTGTGGGCCACCGCGCGCGCGAACGGCGTGCAGCTTCGCTTCGAGGCCGCGGTGGCGGGCGTCGTCCCCGTCATCCGCGTGCTGCAGGAGTCGCTCGCCGCCGCCCACGTCGACCGCCTGCACGGCATCGTCAACGGCACGACGAACTTCATCCTCTCCCGGATGGCGGAGACCGGCGCCTCCTACGAGGACGCCCTCGCCGAGGCGCAGCGCCTGGGCTACGCCGAGGCCGACCCGTCCGACGACGTCAACGGCAAGGACGCCGCGGCCAAGATGGCGATCCTCGCGCGGCTGGCGTTCAACACGCCGGTGCACCTCGACCAGGTTCCCTACGAGGGCATCGAGCACCTCACGGCCGACGACATGGAGTACGCCCGCGAGCTCGGCCTCGGGCTCAAGCTCATCGGCACGGCCGAGCGCGTCGACGGCGGGCTGAGCGTGCGCGTGCACCCGGCCTTCCTCTACGGCGGCCATCCGCTGGCCAGCGTCAGCGGCCCGTTCAACGCGGTGACGATCGAATCCGAGGCGATCACCGAGATCACGCTGAGCGGCCCGGGCGCCGGCGGGCCGCAGACCGCGAGCGCCGTCCTGGGCGACGTCATCAGCGCCATGATCCCGCCCGCCTCGACTCCGGAGACCACCGCGAGCCTGCCGATCGTCGCCGACGTCGAGTCGGCGTTCTACCTGCACCTCGAAGTCGCCGACCGCCCCGGCGTCCTGGCCCAGATCGCCCAGCTCCTGGGCCTGCAGGGCGCGTCGATCCGCTCGGTGGTGCAGAAGGGGCTGGGCGAGAACGCGCGCCTGGTCATGGTCACCCACCCGATCCTGGAGTCGAAGTTCTACGCCGCGGTCGAGCTCATCGGCGCCCTGGACTTCGTCCGCTCCCGGCCGCGCGCCATCCGCGTGATCGACGAGGAGTTCGTCTAACCGGTGCCCGGCCTCATCGAGCGCTATCGCGACCGGCTGCCCTTCGCCGACGACGACCCCGTGGTGAGCCTCCAGGAGGGATCGACGCCGCTCGTGCGCGCGCCGAGCCTGAGCGAGCGCGCCGGGACCGAGGTCTGGCTGAAGCTCGAGGGAGCCAACCCGACCGGCTCGTTCAAGGACCGCGGCATGACCTGCGCGGTCAGCGACGCGGTGCGCGGCGGCGCCGAGGCGGTCATCTGCGCCTCGACCGGCAACACCGCCGCCTCGCTGGCCGCCTATGCCGCGCGCGCGGGCATCGGTGGCGCCGTCATCGTCCCCGAGGGCAAGATCGCGGCGGGCAAGCTCGCCCAGGCGCTCATGCACGGGGCGCGCGTCATCGCCCTGCGCGGCAACTTCGACGAGGCCCTGGCGCTCGTGCGCGAGCTCACGCGCAAGCACCCGATCGCGCTGGTCAACTCGGTCAACCCGTTCCGCCTGGAGGGCCAGAAGACGGCGGCCTTCGAGCTCGTGGAGGACCTCGGCGAGCTCGACGCGCTGTGCATCCCGGTCGGCAACGCCGGCAACATCACCGCGTACTGGAAGGGCTTCCGCGAGGTCGGCCACGAGCCGCGGATGCTCGGCTTCCAGGCCGAGGGGGCCGCGCCGCTCGTCCACGGCGCGCCGGTCGCCAAGCCCGAGACGGTGGCCAGCGCCATCCGCATCGGCAACCCGGCGCGCTGGGAGGAGGCGATGGCGGCCGTGACCGAGTCGCGCGGCGCGATCGAGGCCGTCAGCGACGACGAGATCCTCGCCGCGTACCGCTTCCTGGCGTCGCGCGAGGGGGTGTTCTGCGAGCCGGCCAGCGCCGCGAGCGTCGCGGGCCTGCTCAAGCACGGCGCGGGCGGCGCGAGGCGCGTCGTGTGCGTGCTGACCGGCCATGGCCTCAAGGATCCCCAGACGGCGCTGGAGCAGTCGGGCTCGGTCGTCCCGTGCGAGCCCGAGCTCGAGGCCGTCGAGCGCGCGGTCCTCGGCTGATCGATGCAGCGCCGCCGGCTCGTCCGCGTCCCCGCCTCGAGCGCCAACCTCGGGCCCGGGTTCGACGCGTTCGCCTGCGCGCTGGCGCTGCACCTCGAGGTCGAGGTCGTCGAGACCGGACGCTTCGCCGTGGAGACCGAGCTCGCGGTCGCGCGGGATCGGCGCAACCTCGTCGTGTGCGGCTTCGCCGAGCTGGCCGACCCGGCGACGTTCACCTTCCGCATCCGCTCGGCGATCCCGCTCAGCGGCGGCCTGGGGTCCAGCGCGGCCGCGTACGTGGCCGGGCTGATGGCGGCCGACCACCTCTTCGAGCTCGACGCCGACGTGCTCGCGCTGGCCAGCGCGCTGGAGGGCCACCCCGACAACGCCGCGGCGGCCCTGCACGGCGGCTTCGTCATCTGCGCCGACGGGCGCGCCGCGCGCTTCGACCCGCCCGCGGGCCTGGAGGCCGTCGTCGTCGTCCCCGACAGGGCGGTGCGCACCAAGGCCGCGCGGGCGGCGCTGCCGGAGCAGGTCCCGCTGGCCGACGCCGCGTTCAACACGGCCCACGGCGCGCTGCTCGTCCTCGGGCTGGCCCGGGGCGACTGGGACCTCGTCGCCCGCGGCCTGCAGGACCGCCTGCACCAGCCCTATCGCGAGCGCCTGTACCGGCGCTCGATGGCGCTCGCGCGCAAGGCGCCGGAGATGGGGGCGCTGGGCGCGACGATCTCGGGCGCGGGGCCGACGGTGCTCGTGTGGTGCCACTACGAGGCGACGGCGGGGGTCGTCGACGCGCTGCGCCGCGAGGCCGACGGCTGGGCGACCGTGCTGCGCGCACCGTTCGAGCCGCAGGGCGCCGACGTGCGCGAGCTGTAGATCCCGCTGGCCCTCGCCGACCCGCGGTGCTATGGTCGGCCGCGCGCCCGACCGCCCGGTCGGTCGGGTGTCGAGAGGAGAGTCGCAGGTGCCGTCGGATCCCAGATCGCGGTGGCTCGAGGTCGTCCGCCGCTGGCAGCTCGATCCGTCCTCCCCGGGGGACGATGACCACTGGTCGCCAGAGCTCGACCGCGCGAGCCCGGACGCGCTGAGGGAGATCCAGAGCGAGAAGGTGCAGGCCGCGTTCGCCTACCTGCACGCGTGCAGCCCCTTCTACCGGCGCAAGTTCGAGGCGGCCGGCCTGCAGCCGCGCGACGTCGCCTCGGTGGACGACCTGTGGAAGGTCCCGATCACGCGCAAGGCGGAGTGGGTCGAGGACCAGGCCGCCACGCCGCCGTGGGGGACGTTCTCGCCGCTGACGCAGGAGGAGTGGACGCGTCGCGGCTGGATGTTCTTCGCCACGTCGGGGACGACGGCGCTGCCGCGCGCCTTCCGCCACACGCTGCACGACCGCGACCTGTGGTCGTGGATCTGGGCGCGCGCGCTGTGGGCGCAGGGCGTGCGGCCCGGCGACGTGCTCATCAACTGCTTCGGCTACGGACCCTTCGTCGCGTTCTGGGGCGCCCACTACGGCATGAACCTCATCGGCTGCCCGGTGATCCCGGCCGGGGGGCTGGACACCCAGCGCCGCGCGGTCTTCATCCACACCTACGAGCCCACCGTGCTGATCTGCACGCCGAGCTACGCGCTCTTCCTCGCCGAGACGGCCGCGGCGATGGGCCACGACCCGGCGGCCAGCTCGATCCGCCTGGTCGTCACCGCCGGCGAGCCCGGCCCGTGCATCGCCGCCACCAAGCGGCGGGTCGAGCGCGCCTGGGACGCCACGATGCTCGACATCTACGGCTGCACCGAGATGGCCATGGCGCCGCTGGGCTACCAGTGCCTGGCCGACGGGCAGCGGGCGGAGGCTCCCTACAGCGTGCACCTGCTCGAGGACTGCTACGTCGCCGAGGCGCTCGATCCCGACAGCGGCGAGCCGTCGGCGCCGGGGGAGCCGGGGGTGTCGGTCGTGAGCAACCTCTTCTCCGAGGCCCAGCCGATCCTGCGCTACGAGATGGGCGACGTGTTCACGCCGGGCGAGCGGTCCTGTCCCTGCGGTCGCACCCACCGCCTCGCGGCGGGCGGCTTCCTCGGGCGCACCGACGACATGCTCAAGGTCCGCGGGATCGTCGTCTACCCCGCCACGTTCGAGTCGGTCATCCGCGCGGTGCCCGGGGTGGGCGACGAGTTCGAGGTCATCGTCGACCGCGCCGACGGCGGGGTCGACGAGGTGCTGGTGCGCGTCGAGGCGGCCGCCGGGGACGGAGCGGAGCCCGTCGCGGAGCGCACGATCGACGCGATCCGGGCGCACATCGGGCTCAGGGTCCGCTGCGAGGCGCTGGCGCCGGGCTCGCTCGAGCGCCCGCAGATGAAGGCTCGCCGGGTCCACGACCGCCGTGCGGAGGTCGGCGCGTGAGCGCCGAGGCGCGTGCCGGGGCGGCGCGCGAGGCGACTCCGCGCCAGGACGCCATCCTGGCCCGGGCCGCCGAGCTCTTCGCGGCGCGCGGCTATCGCAGGACCTCGCTCGCCGAGCTGGCGGAGGCCGCCGGCATCGCCAAGCCGACGATCTTCCACCACTTCCGCTCCAAGCAGGAGATCCTCTACGAGCTCTACGCGCGGACGATGGACCTCGCGCTGACGCGGATGCGCGCGGCGATGCGCCCCGACGAGGACCCGGCGCGCAGCCTGCACCGGATGGTCCGCGAGCACGCGCTGCTGATCCTGGAGAACCGCGACCTGTTCAAGATCCTCTTCGACGAGGAGAGCGAGCTCTCGGCCGAGCAGCTCGCGGCGATCAAGGAGCTCCAGCGCCGGTACATCAAGCTGATCGCCGGCCAGCTCGAGCGCCTGCGCGCCGACGGGCGCCTGCGAACCGAGGCGCCGCAGATCGCGGTGCAGGGCGTCATCGGCATGGCGAGCTGGGTCTACCGCTGGTACGAGCCCGAGCGCGAGCGCACCCCCGAGCAGATCGCGCGGATCCTCGCCGACCTGGCCCTCGACGGCCTGATCGGCGCCGCTGCGGACACCCCCACAGAGGAGAGCACCACATGGCAGACGTCGTGACGTTCCCGACCCCGCTCGCCGACCTCGGGCTCGATCACATCCGCACCGAGGTGGTCGACGGGGTCGGGTACCTGCGCCTCAACCGGCCGCCGGCCAACGCGCACGACCTGGCGATGATCCTCGAGCTCGACCGGGCGGTCCTCGCGGTGCGCTTCGACGACGACGTCAAGGCCGTGGTGCTCACCAGCGACCTCGACCGCTTCTTCTCGGCCGGCGCCGACATCAACGTCATCCGCGACCAGCCCCCGCACCGGGTGGGCCTCCTGAGCCAGACGAGCAAGGAGGTCATCATGCGGATGCGCTCGATCCCCAAGGTCTTCATCGCCGCGATCAACGGCCACTGCATGGGCGGCGGGATGGAGCTGGCGATGGCGTGCGACCTGCGCTTCGCCGCCGAGGGCGGCTCGCGGTTCGGCATGCCGGAGATCAAGCTCGGCGTGATCCCGGGCGAGGGCGGCTCGCAGCTCCTCGGGCGCATGGTCGGCCTGTCCAAGGCGCTGGACGTCATGCTCGACGGCGGGTCGTTCGGCGTCGACGAGGCGGCCGAGCTGAAGCTCGTCGACCGCGTGTTCCCGGCCGACCGGCTGGCCGAGGAGACGCACGCCTACGCGCGCCGGCTGGCGGAGGGTCCCGTGCAGGCGATCGGGTTCACCAAGATCGCGCTCACCGAGGGCCTCGAGATGGCGCTGCACTCCGGCTTCGCCTTCGAGCGCCAGCTCCAGAACGAGCTGCTCAGGGGGGCCGACAGCCGCGAGGGCGCCGCCGCGTACCTCGAGAAGCGCGAGCCGCGCTTCACCGGCGAGTGGTGACATGAGCGCGCCCGAGCCCAGCGCGGGCCTCGTCGACCGGCCCGAGGGCCGGTGGCGCACGGCGCGCTACTGGGACGAGACGTGGCAGCGGATGTCGCGCGAGCAGCTCGACGCGGTCCACCTGCGGCGCATCCGCCAGCTCATCGCCTACGCCTACCAGCGCGTGCCCTTCTACCGGCGCCTGTACGACGAGGCCGGCGTGCACCCCGACGACGTCCGCACGC
>JAXDHQ010000280.1:0-6347 GCA_034664395.1 Solirubrobacteraceae bacterium
ACCGAGCTGTGCCCGAGCCGCCTGCGGACGCCGCTGACGGTGCTCGTCGAGCTGCTCGCCGCGGTGCCGTCGGTCGTCTACGGCCTGTGGGGGATCCAGGTCCTCGCGCCCAAGCTCCAGGGCCCCGAGCAGTGGTTCGCGAGCACGTTCTCGTTCCTGCCGTTCGTGGGGGGCACGGTCTCGGTCCCCAACTGCTTCGTGGCCGGGCTGATCCTCTCGATCATGATCCTGCCGATCGTCTCGGCGATCTCGCGCGAGGTGATCTCGACGGTGCCGGCCCAGGACAAGGAGGCGGCGCTGGCCCTCGGCGCGACCCGCTGGGAGATGATCCGCATCGCGGTGCTGCCGTACTCGCGCGCCGGGATCTCGGGCGCGGCGATGCTCGGCCTCGGGCGCGCGATCGGCGAGACGATCGCGGTGACGATTGTCATCGGCAACGCGCCGAACCTCCCGCACTCGATCTTCAGCCAGGCCTACACGCTGGCCGCGGTGGTGGCCAACGAGTTCAGCGAGGCGGCGTCGGATCCGATCCACCGCGCGGCGCTCATCGCCGCCGGGCTGGTGCTCTTCGTCCTCACGCTGATCGTCAACGCGATCGCGCGCCACTACGTCAACCGCGCCGAGCGCGGCGAGCGCACGCTGCCCCACGGGATGGCCGGATGACCACGCTCCCCGCCGTCAGCGGACGCCGCCGCGCCACCGACCGCGCGATGCGGGGGATGCTGCTCGCGCTGACGCTCGTCGCGGTCCTGCCGCTGGTGCTGATCGTCTACGAGCTGGTCAAGCTCGGCATCGGCGCCTGGAGCGTGCACTTCTTCACCAGCGATCCGACCGGGCGCTTCCTCGGCGACCCCGGCGGCGTGCGCAGCGCCATCCTCGGCACGATCGAGATGGTCGCGCTCGCCAGCGTGATCGCCATCCCGATGGGCGTCGGCGTCGCGCTGTACCTCGTCGAGTACGGCCGGCGCGGGCGCTTCGCGAACCTCGTGCGCTACTTCGTCGACGTGATGACCGGCGTGCCGTCGGTCGTGTTCGGCCTCTTCGTCTACATCGTCCTCGTCGTGACCAAGATCGGCGGGACGTTTGCGGGCTGGAAGGGCTCGGTCGCGCTGGCGCTGCTCATGCTCCCGGTGGTCACGCGCTCGGCCGAGGTCGTGCTCAATCTCGTCCCGCACGACCTGCGCGAGGCCGCGCTCGCGCTGGGCGCCCCGCGCTGGCGGGTGATCGCGCGCGTCGTGCTGCCCACGGCGCTGCCCGGCCTCGTCACCGGATCGCTGCTCGCCGTCGCCCGCGCGGCGGGCGAGACCGCGCCGCTGCTGTTCACGGCCGCGTTCGTGTTCGGCGCGCAGTTCGACCTCAGCCAGCGCATGAACTCGCTGCCGCTGCAGATCTTCAACGACGTGGGGCAGGCGCAGGACCGCCTGGTCCAGCGCGCGTGGGGCGCCGCCCTGACGCTCGTCCTCCTCGTCCTCCTGCTCACCCTCGTGGCCCGCCTCGCGCAACGGAGGAGCCGCCTCGCATGACCCCCGACGATCTCGCCGTCCCGACCTCGGAGCCCCACGCCATGCCCGACCTGCGTCCAACGGTCCAGCCGAGCGCAGCCCCCGTCGCCGAGCGCCCCTCCGGGGCGGCGGCGCCCACCCAGGGCCGTGCCATCACCTTGCGTGACCTCAACGCGTATTACGGCTCGACGCACGCCGTCAAGGGGGTGGATCTCGACTACGCCGCCAACGAGGTGACGGCGATGATCGGTCCGTCCGGCTGCGGCAAGTCGACGCTCGTGCGCTGCATCAACCGCATGCACGAGGAGATCCCCGGCGCCCGCGCCGAGGGGGAGATCATGCTCGACGACCTCGACGTCTACGGCGAGTCGGTCGACGTGGTGGCCGTGCGCCGCGTCATCGGGATGGTCTTCCAGAAGCCCAACCCGTTCCCGACGATGTCGATCTTCGACAATGTCGCGGCCGGGATGCGCCTGAGCGGCGTGCGCGGGAACCTCAAGGACCGCGTCGAGCAGTCGCTGCACGGCGCCGGCCTGTGGGACGAGGTCAAGGACCGCCTCGGCTCGCCCGGGATCGGCCTCTCCGGCGGCCAGCAGCAGCGCCTGTGCATTGCGCGCACGATCGCCGTCGAGCCCGAGGTCATCCTCATGGACGAGCCGTGCTCGGCCCTGGACCCGATCGCGACGCTGAAGATCGAGGAGCTCATCCACGAGCTCAAGCAGCGCTACACGATCGTGATCGTGACCCACAACATGCAGCAGGCCGCGCGCGTGGCCGACACCACCGCGTTCATGCTCCACGGCGAGATGGTCGAGCACGGCCCGACCGACAAGGTCTTCTCCAAGCCCGACGACGAGCGGACGGAGGAGTACGTGACGGGGAAGTTCGGGTAGCGTCGTCATGGCCGTGGGAGAGGGACGGCAGCACTTCCAGGACGAGCTCCGCGCGCTCGAGCACGCCGCTCTGGGCGGCATCGACATGGTGCTCGAGCAGCTCGACCGCGTGCTCGAGGCGCTCGAGCACCAGGACATCGAGCTGGCGCAGATCGTCATCCACGACGACGACCGCCTCGACGGGCGCTACCTCGAGGTCCACCAGGGGATCCTGTCGCTGCTCGCGCGCCAGGCGCCGGTGGCGGGCGACCTGCGGCTCGTCGCCGCGCTGCTGCACCTGATCAAGCACGTCGAGCGGATGGGCGACCAGTGCGTGACCATCGGCAAGCTGATCCCGCTGTCGGGCCACGAGCCGCCCGTGCGCGCCGAGATGCTCGACCGCATCCTGCGCATGGGCCGCGTGGCGCGCTCGGAGGTCGTCCAGGCGCGGGCCGCGTTCTCCACGCGCGACGTCGAGCTGGCCGAGGACCTGGTGCGCCAGGACCGCGAGATCAACCGGCTCAACCGCGAGGCGTTCCAGCTCGCGATCGACATCGGCGACGACCCCGACACGCGCGAGTGGGCCATGCACATGACGATGGTCGCCCGCGCGATCGAGCGCATCGGCGACAACGCGGTCGACGTGGGCGAGGTCACCGCCTTCGTCGTCACCGGGCTGTTCCGGGAGTTCTCGGACTCCTCGACGCCGGTCGCGGGCGTGTAGTCGCGCCCCGCTCGCGGCGGTCCGCCTCGCGTTGGCGGCGCTGCGGCGCATGAGCGGGAGCGAGCGTGCCTGGTCCGTGCGCCGGTCGCCGCCCGTGGGCGGCGCAGCCCCGCAACGGGCAACGACGGGGCCGATCGCACGCCGTTCGCACGCTGGGGCCGCGCGGTCGTAGGACCTTGGTCCATGAGCGCGTGCGGCGTGCGCCCTGCGAAAGCCGCCGTCGGTCGGGAATCCTGACTGGGGAGCCGATGTCCCACGGGCCAGACGCTCTCGGCGCGCCGTACGCCCTCCCTGGTGCCCCCTGCCGGGGAGGGCGTCTGCCGCCTTCGCGGGCGGCCACGCGCGATGATTGGGGGACATGTCCTTCGTCCTCACCGCCGTGGCCGCCGCGCTGGCCTGCGCGCTGGAGCTGCTGGAGGCCCTGGCCATCGTGCTCGCCGTCGCGCTGACGCGTCGCCCGCGCGAGGCCGTGCTCGGCGCGGTCGCCGCCGCGCTGGCGTGCGGCGCGCTGGCCGCGATCGTCGGTCCCGCGCTGGCCGCCGGCGGCGCGGGGGACGTCCTGCGCCTGGTGGTCGGCACCGCGCTGCTGCTCTTCGGCCTGGAGTGGCTGCGCAAGGGCGTGCTGCGCCTGGCCGGCCGGCGCGCCCGCTCGGACTCGTTCGCCGAGTTCCTGGCCGAGCGCGAGGCGCTCGAGTCGGTCCCGCCGCCGGCGCCGGGCCGCTTCGACGCGCCCGGGTTCGTCATCGCGTTCAAGGGCGTGCTGCTGGAGGGCGTCGAGGTCGTCCTGATCGTCTCGGTGCTCGCGGCGCGGCCGTCCGGGGCGGCGCCGGCCCTGGTCGGGGCGGGGCTGGCGGCGGTCGCGGTCGTGGCGCTCGGCGCCGTGCTGCACCGGCCGCTGCGGCGACTGCCGGAGACCGAGCTCAAGCTGCTCGTCGGGCTGGTGCTGACCACGTTCGGGACGTTCTTCGCCGCCGAGGGGCTGGGCGTCCACTGGCCGTTGGGCGACGCGGCGCTGCTGCTCGTGCTCGCGGGCTGGTGCGCGGTCGCGGCGCTGCTCGTGCGGTCGCTGACGCGGACGCCGTCCGGGGCGGCGGCGTGAAGACGCTGCGCAAGCTGGTGCTGGGCGAGACGTGGGCGCTGCCCTCCGGGGTGGCGATCGCGCTGCTCGTCGCGGGCGCGGTGCGGCTCGTTGCGGGGCCGCACGGCTGGTGGGCCGACGCCGGCGGCTGGCTGCTGTTCGCGCTGCTGGCCGTCGCCCTGGCCGTCGCGCTGCGCCGCTGACCCCCTGCTGACCCCCTGTGAAGATCCTGTGACCCGTCCGTTGCCAGGCCATCGGCGTCGCCGGCAGCGTCTAGACTTCGGTCAGCATGACGGAACGGATCGCCGCCGCCGCGAACGACCTCGACCGATCGTCCGCCGCCGGCTCCGCGCCGCTGCGGCTGGCGGTCATCGACACCGACTCGGGCTTCCTGCAGGTCCTCGGGAAGCGCCTGGAGCGCCTCGGCTGGGAGCACCGCGTGCTCGCCAGCGCCGTCCCGATCGACACGGTCGTCGCCATGCGACTGAACGCGATCGTGATCGACCTCGCCGTGCTCGGGCACCAGGCGTGGGAGTACCTGGAGAAGCTCTGCGACAACCTGCCGGGCCTCGGCGTCGTCGTCTGCACCGGGCAGTCCACCGTGGCCCAGCGCGTGCGCGGGCTGCGGCTCGGCGCCGACGACTGGCTGACCAAGCCGTGCCATCCCGAGGAGCTGATCGCGCGCGTGGAGGCCGTGGCGCGCCGGCGGCGCCGCGCCGAGGCGCGTCAGCCCATCGGGCCGATCGTCACCGGCGAGATCGCCATCCGCTCCGATCGCTTCCAGGCCTTCGTCGGCGACCGCTCGATCGACCTGACGCGCCGCGAGTTCGAGCTCATCGAGCTGCTGGCCGGGGCCGAGGGGCGGGTGCTCGAGCGCGAGGAGATCTACCAGCGCGTGTGGGGCTACGCGATGGCGCGCGGCGACCGCTCGGTGGACGTGTTCGTGCGCAAGCTGCGCCAGAAGCTCGAGCGCGCCTCGCCGGAGTGGCGCTACATCCACACGCACTTCGGGGTCGGGTACCGGTTCACGCCGGAGCGCGCGGATGGGACCGACTCCGAGGCGGAGGCGGCTTCGGATTCGGCCTCGGCTGCCGCCGAGCTCGACGGGACCGCCTCGTCGCCGCCCGAGGTCTCCGGCGAGCGCCAGGCCGTCGCCGTCTCGTGACCGTCGCGCGCAACGTCGCCATCCTCCTGCTGCTGGCGGCCCTCGTCGCCTTCCTGCCCGGCGGCGGCGTCGCGGCCGCGGTCATCGGCGGCGTGCTGTCGACGCTCATCCTCGTCGCGTTCGTCCTGCTGGGCGCGCGCTACTACCGCGAGCACCGCATCGACCTCGTGAGCCTCGGCGACCGCTGGCGCATGCTGCTGTACGGCTCGATCGGCGCGATCGTCCTCGCCATGGCCGGTCGGGTGCAGCTCTGGCAGACCAGCGCCGGGGCGCTGCTGTGGGCCGCGGTCATGGGCGCTGCGGCGTACTCGCTGTACCTCGTCTGGCGCCACTCGCGCACGTACTGACCGCGCGGCGTTCCTGCGCAGATTCGTGACGATCGCGCGGTAGCGCCGTGACGCCGCCGCCGCCACGCTGGCGCCATGGTGCACGACGGCGAGCGACAGGGCGGGCAGGCGAGCGTCGAGCTCGTGGCGCTGCTGCCGCTGCTGGCCGTCATCGGCGGCGTGCTCTGGCAGGCCGCGGTGGCCGGCGAGGCGGTGTGGCTGGCCGGCGCGGCGGCGCGGGCGGCGGCGCGGGCCGCCGCCGTCGGGGGCGACGCCGCGGCGGCGGCGCGCCGGACGCTGCCGGCGCGCCTGGAGCGCGGCCTGCGCGTCAGCTCCGCGGGCGACCGCGGCGCCGTGCGCGTGGCCGTGCGGATCCCGTCCGTCCTCACCGGCGGCTCGCTCGCGACGGTCTCCGGCACCGCCGCGTTCCCGGACCAGGGGTCGTGAGCCGGCGAGCGCCTGACTGCGGCGGGCAGGCGAGCGTCGAGCTCGTCGGCGCGCTCCCGCTCGCCGCGCTCGTCGCGCTCGCCATCGGCCAGCTCCTCGCGGCGGGCGCGGCGCGCGAGCTGGCGGCCAACGCCGCCGAGGCCGGTGCGACCGCGCTGCTGCAGGGCGGCGACGCGCGGGCGGCCGTGCGGGCGGCGCTGCCGGGATGGTCGCGCCAGCGCGGCGACGTGCGG
>JAXDHQ010000281.1:0-18252 GCA_034664395.1 Solirubrobacteraceae bacterium
GCGACGATGGCCAGCGCGAACAGCAGCGGGTGGACGATGACTCCACCGGCGATGGCGATGATCAAAAGGATGATCGCGAGGATCAGCAGCACTCTCTCCTACCTCCTGGGACGGGTGGTTTCGAGAGCCGTACCCGCCGCGCCCACTCCGTGATCCTCAGATTTTCACGCCTGCAAGCGCTCGCGCAGGGCGAGCGCATTGCGCACGGCGAAGCCCTCCCAGTCGTTGTTGAAGTACGCGAAGACGTCCACGCGACGGGCGAAGCCGGCGAGCTCCTGCGCCCACGCGTCGAGCTCCGAGGGCCCGTAGTTGCCGCGCCGCCCGCGGCGGCCGTAGTGCAAGCGCACGTAGGTGAAGTCGGCGGTGAGGTCGTGGCGCTGCCACGGGCGCTCCGGGTGATCCCCGATCGCGAGCGCCACGCCGTGCGCGCGCAGCGCATCGAGCACCTCGTCGGCGAACCAGCTCTCGTGACGGAACTCGAACGCGTGGCGGCCGGGCGGGAGACGATCGAGCGCGAAGGCCAGGCGCTCATCGTCGCGATGGAAGCTCTCCGGGAGCTGCCACAGCATCGGCCCCATCTTCGGGCTCTGCGTGAGCGGCTCCAGGCGCTCGAGCAGACGGCCGACGCCGCGGTCCATGTCGGTCAGGCGCTTCATGTGCGTCAGGTAGCGGCTCGACTTCACGGCGAAGACGAACCCCTCGGGCGTCTGGGTGACCCACCGGGCCACGCCGTCGCGCGACGGCAGGCGATAGAAGGTCGCGTTGACCTCCACCGTGTCGAAGACCTCGGCGTAGCGCTCGAGCCAGCGCCGCTGCGGACAGCCCTCGGGGTACAGGACGCCGCGCCAGGACGCGTAGTTCCAGCCCGAGCAGCCCACGAGGATCACGCTAGGAGCGCCTGCCCGAGCGCCTGCGCGTCGTGCACCAGCGTGCTGCGCAGGCGCTGGTTGTGCAGCGCCGCGGCCGGGTGGTACATCGGGAACAGCGTGCGGCCGTCGCGCTCCAGGAGCTGCCCGTGGACCTCGCCGATCTTGACGTCGTCGACGAAGCGCGCGAGCGCGTGGCGGCCGAGCGGGACGAGCAGCCGCGGGCGGATGACCTCGAGCTGCGCCTCCAGCCACGGCAGGTGATGGGCGACCTCCGCCGCGCGCGGGTCGCGGTTGCCCGGCGGGCGCGCCTTCACGACGTTGGTGATGAAGACGTCCTGCCGGCGCAGGCCGGCCTCGGCCAGCAGCTCGTCCAGCAGCCGGCCGGCACGTCCGACGAAGGGGCGCCCCTCGCGGTCCTCGCTGGCGCCCGGCGCCTCGCCGACGAAGACCACGTCGGCGGTCGCGCTGCCCTCGCCCGGCACGAGGTTGGTCGCCTGTTCGCAGATCTCGAAGCCGCACGGGACGTGGTTGCGGATCTCCTCCGCGATCGCGTCGAGCAGGCGCTGCGCGTCGCTGGCGCTCACGCGAGCAGCTCGCGCATCCGCTCGGCGGCATGGGGCGCATCGGCGCCACGGTTGTTGTTGAACATCACCCGCACCTCGGCGGCCTCGTCGGCGAGCCGCCGGGCGCGCTCGCCCAGCTCGCGCAGCTCGTCGTCGTCGTACTCGTAGCCGAAGCGCTCGGGGACCGAGCGCCCGCGCAGGTAGCCCTCGAGGTTGCGCCCGTGGGCGCGCAGGTAGGCGACGTCGTCGCGAGTTGCGGCATCGATGGGCGGCATGATCGTCGGCGCGTTGGATCCCTGCGGCGCGTCGACCGCGACGAACGCCGCGCCGTGGTCCTCCAGCCAGCCCAGCGTGCGCTCCAGGCGGCGGTCGCCGAGCCAGGAGCGGTTGCGCAGCTCGATCGCCACCGGCGCGGCCGGGCTCAGCCGCGCCACCAGCGGGGCGAGCTCGTCGAGCTTGTGGTCGCGCGGCCCGAAGGCCGGCGTGAGCTGGAGCAGGAACGTGGCGAGCTTGCCGTCGAGCGGCTCGACGGCCTCGAGGACGCGGTCGGCCATCGCGTCCTCCAGCCGTCGCGTGAGCTTCACGCGCCCGCGCTCGTTGGTGCGCGCGCGGGCGCGCAGGTCCGGGGGCAGCGACGACGGGCCCGCCGCGTGGCGGCTCAGCAGGCGGTGGAGCTTGACGTCGAAGGTGAAGTCGTCGGGCGTGACCTTGGCCCAGGTCGCCACCGTGCGCGGGGAGGGGATCGCGTAGAAGGTCGAGTTGACCTCGACCGCCGGCAGGCGCTCGGCGTAGTACGGGAGGCGCTCGCGCGCCGGGAGGCCCGGGGGGTACCACTCCTCGACGAATCCGGGGTCGGCCCAGCTCGAGGTGCCGATCACGATCCGTCCGGGCATCGCGTCCGCCCTACCCGTCGGGCAGACTGCCAAGCGTGAGCGTCCGCCCGATCGTCCTCGCCATCGCCGCCGGGCTCGGCCTCGCCGACGCGTCGATCGTGACGCTGGCGCTGCCCGACGTCCTGCGCGAGCTGCACACCACGGTCGAGGGCGTCGCCGCGGTCATCGGCATCTACACGGTCGTCCTGGCGCTGACGCTCGTGCCCTTCGAGCGCGCCGCGTCGCGCTTCTCGGTGCGCGCCGTCGGCGTGAGCGGCTTCGTCCTGTTCGCGCTCGCCAGCGCGGCGTGCGCGAGCGCCGGGGACCTCACGGGCCTGCTCGTCGCGCGCTGCGCCCAGGCGCTGGGCGCGTCCGCCGGGCTGGCGACGGTCTTCGAGCTGCTGGGCGGCGCCGGACGCGGGCGGCGCCTGTGGCTCGGCGCCGCAGTCTTCGCCACGGCTCTCGGGCCCGCGCTCGGCGGCGCCCTGACCCAGGCCTTCGACTGGCGGGCGATCTTCGTCTTCCAGGTGCCGGTGGCGGCGGCGGGCGCGCTCGCCGTGCTCGTGAGCCCGGCGCGCGCGCCCGTGCCCGAGCCGGCGCCCGAGCGCCCGGAGGAGGGCCCCGAGCGCTTCGCCGTGCGACCGGCGCTCGCCCTCGCGCTGGTGTCGGCGGCCCTCAGCGCGGTGCTCTTCCTGCTCGTGCTGCTCCTCGTCGCCGGCTGGAACGTGAGCCCGCTGAGCGCCGCGATCGCGGTGACGATCGTCCCGATCGCCGCCGTGGCCGGCGCGCGGATCGGGGGCGACCAGCGCCGCCGGGCGGCGGCCGGGTGCGCGCTGGTCGGCGGCGGCGTGCTCGCGCTGGCGTGGCTGCCGACCGCGAGCCTGTGGTGGACGGTCGTGCCCCAGGCGCTCGCCGGGGTGGGGATGGGGCTCGCGCTGACCGCGTTCGGCGGCGGCCTGCTGCCCGAGCGCACGCCGCGCGACGCGGCGCGGTTGCTGGCGATCCGCCACGCCGGCATCGCGGTCATCCTCGCGATCGCCGCCCCGATCGCCGCCCACCAGCTCGACGCCTCGACCCAGCTCGCGCGCGAGCGCGGGGTGGCCCTCGTCCTCGATGCGGCGCTGCCGCCGCAGGCCAAGCTGGAGCTCGCGCCGTCGCTGCTGCGCGGCGTCCGGTCCGACCAGCCGCGCGCCGGGCTGCGACGTGCGGTGGCGCGCGAGCGCGCGCGGTTCAAGGGCGCCGACCTGGTGCAGTACGACCGGCTCGGGAAGCGCGCCGACGAGACGCTCGTCGGGGCGGTCGGCGACGCCTTCCGATCGTCGTTCGTGCTGGCGGGCCTGGTCGGCTTCCTCGCCGCGCTGCTCCTGCTCGCCGGCGTGCGCCTGGCCACGATGGCCGCCGCCGGGGCGCTGGCGATCGGCGCGCCGGTCGCCTACGCCGCGCTCTACCGGGTCGCGGCGCCCAAGCCGCCCGCCATCCTCGACCCGTGCACGGCGCAGCGCCACGTGCCGCTGACCGGCGGCATCGCCGGCTTCCTGCAGGCGCAGGCGCTGGCGCTGCTCGATCGCACGGCGTGCCGGCTGCACTCCTCGCGCGAGGAGCTCGTCCTCGCCCTCGCGGACCCGAACGACGCCAAGCGCTTCGAGCGCGAGCACGGCGTCGATCCGCGCACGGCGACCGGGCTGCTGCAGGCGCTGTTCCGTTAGGGCTGGGCGGGCCTGCCGACGGGCACGACGCGCGGCTCGTCGCGCGACCGCTCGCGCAGCTTGGCGAGCTCCGCGCGGACGGCGGCGGCGCGATCGTCGTCCGGCGGACCGTGCGGCGGCTCGTCGGAGGCCGGTCGGAAGACGAGATCGGAGAGCGCGTTCTCGGTCATGGTCCTGTCCAGGCCGCGGTACCCCTGCCGCGCGCGGCGACGGTATCGCCCGTTCGTGCGCTGACAGGGCCTGCTGCTTCTTATAGCGTCGCGATGGTCTGCCGGGCAGCGTTTTTGCCGCACGATGCGGGAACTTGGTACGCCGAGGCGGGTAGGACCGCCTCCATGCTCGCCGGCCGCCGCGATGTCCCGCTGACCCACCCGGACAAGCTCCTCTTCCCGGCCGACGGGATCACGAAGGCCGATCTCGCCGCCTACTACCGCGACGCCGCACCGAGGATGGTGCCGCTGATCCGCGACCGCCCGGTGTCGATGCAGCGCTTCAACGACGGGATCGAGGCCGAGGGCTTCTTCCACAAGGACGTCGCGCGCTCGGCGCCGCCGTGGGTTCGCCGCGTGCGGGTCGGCAAGCGCGGCGGCTCCGTCTGCCACGCGCTCGCCAACGACGCCGCGACGCTCGTCTGGCTCGCCAACCAGAACTGCATCACGCCGCACGTGTGGACGTCGCGGGCCGACCGCCTCGAGCGCCCCGACCGGATAATCTTCGACCTCGATCCCGCCTCCGAGGACGACTTCGCGCTCGTGCGGCGCACCGCGCGCGAGCTGGGCGACCTGCTGCGCGCGGGCGGCGTCGAGCCGTTCGCCATGACCACCGGCTCCAAGGGCATCCACGTCGTGGTGGCGCTGCGGCGCTCGTACGGGTTCGACCGGGTGCGCGACGCGGCGCTCGCCGTCGCGACCGAGCTCGTCGCCCGGCGCCCGCGCGAGCTGACGACCGAGCTGCGCAAGGTCAAGCGCGACGGGCGGCTGTTCGTGGACGTCAACCGCAACGCCTGGGCGGCGACCGCCGTCCCGCCGTACGCCGTGCGCCCGCGGCCCGGCGCGCCGGTCGCCACGCCGCTGCGCTGGGAGGAGCTCGAGGACCGCCGCCTCACCGCGCGAGGCTGGACGCTGCGCACCGTGCTCGAGCGCGACGACGACGTGTGGGCCGACCTCGCCCGGAGCGCCGGCGGGCTGCCGGCGCCCTGAGCCGGGCACAATGGGCCCATGGCCGCCTCGCTCAAGGGCCAGCTCATCATCGCCTCGCCGTCGATCCACGACCCGAACTTCCGGCGCACGGTGGTCTACATGACCGAGCACGGCGACGAGGGGGCGATGGGCCTGATCCTCAACCGCGCGGCCCAGACGACGGTCGGCGAGGCCGTGCCCGACCTCGCGTGGCTGGCCGACGCGGCCGCGGTCGTCCACGTCGGCGGTCCCGTGGCGCCGCAGTCGGTCGTCGTCCTGGCCGAGTTCAAGGACCCCGCGCAGTCGGCGCTGCTCGTCGACGACGATCTCGGCTTCGTGCCGGCGGAGGTCGAGGATCCGGGCGAGCTGGCCGGCGCCCTGCGTCGCGCGCGGGTCTTCGCCGGCCACGCCGGCTGGGGTCCGGGTCAGCTCGAGGCCGAGATGGAGGAGGAGTCCTGGATCGTCGAGGTCGCCCGCCGCGACGACGTCTTCACCGCGGACCCCGACGACCTGTGGTCGATCGTCCTGCGGCGCAAGGGCGACAAGTACGCCCTGATGGCGACGATGCCGATGGACCCGTCGCTCAACTGAGCAGCGCTTCCCGCAGGCGCGTCTCGTACTCCTCGCGCGCGATGAGGTGCGCGCCCAGCCGCGTCGTATGCTCGGTCGGGAGCTGGATGTCGCACAGCTCGAAGCCGCGCGCCGCGAGCGCGTCGAGCGTGCTGACGAGCAGGACGTTGCCCGCGTGGGGAACGCGGTGGAACATCGATTCGAGCATGGCGGCGCGCCCCAGGAGCACGGCCACGAGCCCGGCGGCGAGCGTGGCGCCGTCGTGGACCTCGAACGTGTGGGCCATGCCGGCGGCGTGCAGGCGCCGGTAGAGGTCCTGCAGGCGCGCCGTGATCCACACGCCGTCGCCGGGGTCGCGCGGCCGCGCGCAGTGGTCGACGACCTCGTCGAAGCAGCGGCTGCGCTCGAGGCGCCAGCCGGCGGCCTCGCCGGCGCGCACGCTGCGGCGCAGGCGCCGATGCAGCGCGGCCCGGGCCCGTGGATCGAGCTCGAGGACGGCCCGCCGCTCGGCGGCGAAGAACGGCAGCGGAGCGTGCGCCTCGCGCGGATCGTCCATCGGGAAGTAGCCGGCCGCGTACAGCGCGACGGCCTGCTCGACCGACGGGCCCGGCTCAGCGTCGTGGGCGCGCGCCATCCAACGGCTGACTGTAGTCCGGCGCCGTGCGCGACGATCGCGGTTCGGGGTTGCAGGGCACGGTCCCGAGGAGGTAATGGTTGGACCGACGACGCGCGTCGTCCGTGCAACAAGAGGAGGAGTGCACATGCGCTGGCGGAGCATCGCTGCGTTGATGGGGGTGGTGGCCGCGACGTGCGCGGTCGCCGCCTGCGGCAGCAGCAGCAACAACAGCAGCAAGAGCAAGGCGGGGGCCGGCTCGTCTGGAGCCGCCTCCAGCGGGGCGGTCGAGCCCGGCAAGGCGGGCGGCAAGCTGACCATGCTCGCCGCCGGCGACATCGACTACCTCGACCCGGGCCAGGACTACTACACGTTCGGCTACGAGGTCCAGTACGCGGTCAACCGGACGCTGTACTCGTACAAGCCCCAGGACTCCGAGCACCCGGTCCCGGACCTGGCGACCGGCCCGCCCGAGATCTCCCCGGACAACAAGACGATCACCGTCCACATCCGGACGGGCGTCAAGTACGCGCCCCCGGTCAACCGCGTGGTGACCAGCAAGGACATCAAGTACGCCTTCGAGCGTGCGTTCTCGAAGTACGTCCCCAGCGGCTACGCGGGGACGTACTTCAGCTCGATCGCCGGCTCGCCCACCGCGGGCACGGGGCCGATCAAGCCGATCTCGGGCATCGAGACGCCCGACGACCAGACGATCATCTTCCACCTGAAGACCCCGAGCGCGCCGCTCGTCTCCCAGGCGCTGGTGATGCCGATCACGACCCCGGTGCCGCAGGAGTACGCGGCCAAGTTCGACAAGAAGCTGCCGTCGACCTACGACCAGTACGCCGCCTTCATCGGGCCCTACATGGTCAAGAACGACCCCAAGACCGGGAAGGTCGTCGGCCGCGTCCCGGGCAAGTCGATCGACATCGTCCGCAACCCCAACTGGGACAAGTCGACCGACTATCGGCCGGCCTACCTGGACGAGATCTTCATCCAGGAGGGCAACAACGACCTCGCGTCCGCGGCGCGCCGGGCGCTCAGCGGCTCGGCGACGATCTGCTGCGACTCCAGCCAGCCGCCCGCGCAGGTGCTCAAGCAGGCGCTGCAGCGCGAGCCCAAGCAGGTGGTGTTCATCCCCGCGGGCGGGACCCACTACATCGCGCTCAACACGAAGGTCAAGCCGTTCGACAACATCGACATCCGCAAGGCGATCATCGCCGGGTCCGATCGCAACGCCCTGCGGCTGACCGCCGGCGGCGCGATCATCGGCGACATCGCCACCGGCTTCATCCCGCCCGGGATCCCGGGCTTCGACGAGGCCGGCGGCATCAAGCAGGACACCGACCTGGACTTCTTCAAGAGCCCGGCCGGCGACCCGGCGGTGGCGAAGAAGTACATGCTGGCGGCCAAGCAGCAGGACCCCAGCCTGCCGATCGACGCCAACGGCAGGTGGACCGGCGGCGGGAAGGTCCTGACCATCGCCGCCAACGCCGATCCGGGGCGCAAGACCGCGGAGGTCTTCCAGAACCAGATGGGCAAGCTCGGCTTCCAGCTCAACCTCCGCGAGGTGCCCCAGGACACCCTCTACACGAAGTTCTGCGGCGTGCCGAAGGCGAACGTCGCGATCTGCCCGAACGTCGGCTGGTTCAAGGACTTCTCGGACCCGCAGTCGATGCTCGACGCGACGTTCAACGGCAACAACATCCTGCAGCAGGGCAACGTCAACTGGCCGCAGCTCGACGTCAAGGCGATCAACGACGCCATGACGGCGGCGGCGCTCAAGCCCGTCGGGCCCGAGCGCAGCAAGGCCTGGGCGCAGGTCAACCACATGATCGCCGAGCAGGCGCCGGCGATCCCGCTGACATGGGACAAGACGGCGGTGGTGCAGTCCAAGAACGTGGTGGGCGTGGCCAACGGCTACTACGCCGCCCACGACTTCACCTACACGTCGCTGAAGTAGTCCCGGAGGAGGGACGACCGCGAGACCCCCGGGCGCGAGCCCGGGGGTCTCGGCGCGGCGCGTCAGCGGCGCGCGGCCACCTCTTACGGCCCTCACAGCCGAGCGGGCCATCCTGGTGACATGCGCTCTCCTCGGACCTTCGTCGTCATCGCCGTCGCGTCGGTGATCGGGGGCGCCGGGGGGACGGGCATCGCCATCGGCCTGCGTCACGCCTCGGTGACCGCGCCCGCCGCGGTCGCGTCCGCCACGGGCGCAGCGCCCGCCGCCCCGGCGCTCAGCGCGCGGACGATCTACCGCCGCGCCTCGCCCAGCGTCTTCACGATCACCGCCAGCAGCGCGCCGCAGGACACCGCCTTCTTCGGCGGCGGCGGTGCCGGAGGGCAGACGGCCACCGGCACCGGGTTCGCCGTCTCCGCGAACGGGCTCGTCGTCACCAACGAGCACGTCGTCGACGGCGCCGGCCACGTCACGGTCGAGCTCAGCGACGGCCGGACGCGGCCCGCCACCGTCGTCGGCCAGGACCGCTCGACCGACCTCGCGCTCCTGCGCGTCGACACCGGCGGCACGCCGCTGACGCCGCTGAAGCTCGCCGACTCCGCTCAGGCCCAGATCGGCGACGCGACGTTCGCGATCGGCAATCCCTTCGGCCTGGAGGGGACGCTGACCACCGGCATCGTGTCGGCCACCGGCCGCACCATCGACGCTCCGAACGGCTCCTCGATCGGCGGCGTCATCCAGACCGATGCCGCGCTGAACCCGGGCAACTCGGGCGGTCCGCTGCTCGACGCGCAGGGCCAGGTGATCGGGATCAACTCCCAGATCGAGAGCGGCACGAGCGGCCGCTTCGGCCAGGGGTCCAACAGCGGCGTCGGCTTCGCGGTCCCGTCGAACACCGTCAAGCGCGTGCTCGCCTCGCTCGAGCGCAACGCGGGCTGACGCCCGCTCACGTCGTCGCCATGGCGGGACGTCCCGGCGCGCCCCCACGGCGCACCAGGCCGCCGCGGTGGGCGAGGATGCCCAGCCACGCGGACCCGACGACGACGAGCACGAGGCTCTCGAGTTGCGCGGCGGTGAGGCCGAGCGCGACGTCGGCGTTGCGGCGCACGAACTCGACGAGCAGGCGCTCGGTGCCCGACAGCACGAGGTACAGCGCGACGAGGACGCCGCCGCGGACCCGGTCGCGCAGCGTCCACAGCCCCCAGGCGACGAGGCCCATCGCGAGCGTCTCGTAGATCGGCGTCGGGTGCACGGTCACGCCGGGCGCCGTCGGCACCGTCCCGTTCGGATAGCCCATCGCCCACGGCAGGCTCGACGCCTTGCCGTAGTCGCCGTCGCCGGAGATCTGGCAGCCGATGCGCCCGATCGCGTAGCCGAGCGCCAGCGCCGGGCCCGCCATGTCGACGAGGTCGAGCGAGACGAAGCCGCGCCAGCGCGCCCACAGCAGGACCGAGATGACGCCTCCCACGAGGCCGCCGTACCAGATGAGGCCCGAGCCGCCGAGCACGCTGCCGAAGCTCAGCGACGCGTGGTTCTGGACGAGCCAGTAGCCGCGCGCGCCGACGAGGCCGCCGACGAGCGCCGCGCCGACCATCTCGTAGGCCCAGTCGGGCGGACGGCCGAGCTCGCGCAGGCGTCGGCTCACCAGGGCGCCCCAGGCGACGAAGTTCAGCGCGAAGAACAGGCCGAACGTCTTGATCGAGATGCCGAGGAGATGGATCTCGGGCTGCATGGGATCCATGCTAGGGCGCGTCCGCCGGCGGCGGCTCAGCCCTTGGCTGTGCGGCCGGCCTCCCGGGCGACGAACCGCGACACACGGTCGGCGTCGTTGCCGGTGATGATGCCGGGCGGCATCGCGCCGTCGGGCGAGCCGTTGGCGATCTGGGCGCGCACGCGCCCGGCGGTGAGGCCCTTGGCGGTGTCGAGGTTGGGGCCGATGCCGGCCCGCGACTTCGCCGCGCGCAGCGTGTGGCACACGCCGCACTGCTGGGCGAAGACGTCGGCGACCGGCAGCGGCTTGAGCTTCGCCGGCGGCTGCGCCGTCGTCGCGGTCTGCGTCGGGCGCTCGCTCGGCGTGCTCACCTGGCCGCCGAAGTCCTTCTGCTGCTGGTTGCGGACCGAGCGCACCCCGGAGTACACGCCGAAGCCGACGATGCCGATGGCGATGATCACGAACCACGAGCGCCGCAGCGTGCGCCCGAGCTCCACCAGCGCGCCGCCGGCGCCGGACAGCGCGCCGCCGGCGCGAGGACGCGCCCGGCGCGGCGACTTGGGCGGCTTGGGCGCCGCCGCCTTGCGCGCAGGCGTCGTCGGCGGGCGCTCCTTGGGACGTGAGGTGGGCTTGCGCTTGGCCATGGCGCGGGGCTACGCGGCCGTCGACAGGATGAACAGCCCGAGGCTGGTGAAGCCGACCATGACCGCCAGCATCCAGTACTGCGATCGCGTCGCGTCCCGCGGGCGCTTGTATCGCACCAGCGCGCGGTCATGGGCCAGGCACAGGCCGGCGACGTGCCCGCACAGCAGCGCGGCGACCTGCACGTACCAGACGCCGGTCGCCCCGATCACGTTGTAGTCGATCGACGCCGAGGCCGTCCCGAACAGGTTCGAGCCGTGCCCGAGCGGGTCGGAGACCAGGAACGCCATCGCCTGGGTCTGGTAGGCGAACAGCGAGAAGTAGTGGGCCACGACGTAGGCGAGCGCGATCGGTATCAGCGAGTGCACGAACGTCCGCCCGAGCACGGACGGGTCGTGGCGACCGCCGATCGAGCGCATGCCGACCACGCCGAGGCGGTAGAGGCCGGCGACGAACCCGACCATGAACAGCAGCCCCAGCGTGTAGGCGACCTCGAGCGCGACGTCGGCGTTCAGCCCGAGGTTGACGAAGCGCTGCTGCAGGATCGGCCCGAGCCCGCCGGTGCTGTTCCACAGGTCGCCCTGCGAGAAGCCGTCGAAGCTCGTCGTGCCGATCATCGCGCAGAGCAGGGCGACGGTCCCGGGCACCGCCGCCAGCCGCGGCGCGCCGGCCAGCGGCGGGCGCAGGTACAGCCCGCGCCCGCGCCAGTGCAGCGGCGACAGCATCGCGAACAGGCCGAAGTAGACGGAGAAGGCGTCGCCGTTGCGCCGCCAGGTCTCGGTGCCGTAGACGCCCGAGCCGACGAGCTGCAGCACCGCGTAGGCGACGGCCATCGTCGCCAGCTTGCTCGGGTCGTCGCGGTCGACGTACACGAGCTCGACCCAGGCGAAGGCCAGCACGCCGAGCGCCGCTGGCCAGCGGCCCAGCCACTGCGGGTAGGGCCGCGGCGCCGGGCGCCGGATCCCGGTGCGCGCCAGCACCCAGCCGGTGGCGCGCGCGACCGCGCGCCAGGGGCTCAGGGCCGGGAAGAAGTTCCCCAGCAGCACCGTCGCGAACGGCACGCCGACCCAGAAGAGCACGTAGATGACGGTCGGCGTCAGGTTGTCCGCGGCGCTCTGCGTGCCGGCATAGCCGGCGTAGACGACGACGGCGAACCCGGCCGTGCCGAGCAGGCCGAGCACGACCTCCAGGGCGGCGGGCACGCGCAGGGCCAGGCGCTCCTGCGCGGCCTCCAGCCGCGGCTTGGTCCACAGGATGCCGAGCCCGACGAACGACGCGACGAGCACGACCGCCGCGGCCCAGGCGAAGAGCCAGCGCGGGATCGGGATGTCCTGCTTGCCGACGAGGCCGTGGGCGAGCGCGTCGTCGGGCAGGACGGAGGTGGCGGCGGTGGCCAGGAGGGCCCCGCCGAGGGCGAAGGGGAGACGTCGTGTCATGGGTTCACTCGAAGGGTTGCGATCTGCTGCTTTGCGTTCTCGAGCTCGACGACGAACTGGCCGTCGATGCTGGCCTGGAAGGTGAGCTGGACGGCGCGGCCCGGCCTCACGTCCCGATGGAGCTCGTATCCGTGCACGTGGATCTCGTCGGCTACGTCGGACTTCACCTTGAGTCGTACCTGGTCGCCCTTCGCGACGGTGACGGTTCGCACGCCGCCCCGCGGCCTGCCGTGAACGAGGTCGATGGTGGCGAACGAGCCTGCACCGGCGTGCCGGGCCGAGGAGTCGCCGTCGCGAAGGACGACGTATCCGACGACCACGAGCGCCACCGCCACAGCCACCATCGTCAGGCGCCGGGTGCGGGTCATGGGTCTCCAGTCCGAAAGGGTGCCACCGACCCCGGAGGGACGGCCCTGGCCTGAGATCAGACGGAGAGCGGCGGGGGCGCGCGCCCGGCCAGGTGGCGGGCGAGCACGGCGGGGCGCAGGCGCTGCGGCGATGCGACGGCGAGCGCGCGGGCGGGCGCGCAGGCCACGGCGATCAGCGGCGCGGCGACGGCGCGGGCGCGCCGGGCGGCGCGCGGCGCCTCGCGCAGGAAGAGCGCGACGAGCGCCCCGATCGCGAGCGCCGCCGGCGCGGCGAGCCAGCCGCCGTTGGCGCTCAGCGCGGCGAGCCCGCCCGTGTGGCCGGCCGCGAGCTGGCCCTCGGCGAGCTCCTGCGCGGCGTAGATCGCCGCCATGCCCGCCGACGCGACGATCCACGCGCGCGTGAAGGTGACGTGATGCCGGCGCTCGTCCCCGCCGCCGCGCGCGCAGAGGCGCACGAGCTGGGCGAGGGCGGTCCCGGCGAGCAGCGCCACGACCGGGTGCACGACGCTCAGGTAGGCGTGGCCGTCGCCCGCCAGCGCGTGGTCGGCGCCGGCGCCGAACGCCAGCAGGTAGCGCAGTTCGTGGACGGCGAGGGCCCCGGCGGCGAGGAGCGCGGCGGTGCGCGGCCAGGAGGCGCGTCGATGCATCGCCCACAGCGTAGGCGCCGGACCTCGCTCCAGGAATGGGCACATCGCGCACGCCGAGGCGGCGCGATCCTGCACCGGCGACGGCGCTCGCCTAGTGCGCCGCGTCGTCGTGCCCGGCGGCGCGGATGGTCGCCAGCGACCGCCAGGTGATGCGCAGGATCACGAGCGTGATGGCCAGGCCGATGACGGGGTCGCCGATGCGCAGCCCGACCGCGACGACCGCGGCGCTGGCGATCACGCCGAGGCTGACGTAGCCGTCGATGCGGGCGTGCTCGCCGTCGGCCACCAGCGCGGCGCTGCGCAGCCGTCGCCCGGCGCGCAGGCGGATCCGCGCCGCGACCTCGTTGCCGGCGAAGCCGATGAGGCCGGCCAGCGCGAGCGGCACGAGGTGATGGATGTCGCGCGGGTGCAGCAGGCGGTCGATCGCCTCGTAGCCGGCCACGCACGCGCTGGCGAGGATGGTCGCCACGATGAAGTAGCCGGCGTAGCGCTCGGCGCGCTCGGAGCGCAGCAGGAACGCCGCCCCGAGCGGCAGGGCGGTCAGCGCGTCGCCGAAGTTGTGGATCAGGTCGGCCAGCAGCGCCACGCTGCCGGTCGCGACGAAGACGACCGTCTGGCCCACCGCCGTGACGAGCAGCACCAGCAGGCTGAGAGCGACCGCGCGAACGCCCTGACGCGAGCGCGCGATGCTGGGGTCGATGAGCCCGTGGGAGTGCCCGTGGCCGTGGCCCGGGTGGCGATGGGCCGACACGGCGACGGCAGGATAGAACGTTCGCCACGGCCCGGGGGACACCGGCGAGCCGGCGCGGGCGAGGTCGGAAGGTCTGGAGGCAAGAGGCGTCTACCGCTAAGAGACGGTGAACGGGAGAGAGGAAGGAAACTGACATGCGAGGACATCGCGCAATGGCGATCGGGCTGGCCGGCGTGCTGGCGCTCGTCGCGGCCGGATGCGGGAGCTCGAGCTCGAGCAGCGGCGGTGGCAGCAGCTCGTCCACGACGCAGACTTCGACGGGATCGTCGTCCTCGAGCTCGTCGTCCTCGGGCTCGAAGCTCGCGGTCACGGAGCAGGAGTACTCGATCGCGCCGGCGAACCCGAAGATCGCCAAGGCCGGCAAGATGACGCTGACGGTGTCCAACAAGGGCTCCGTCTCGCACGCGCTGGTCGTCGAAGGCCCCGGCCTGTCGGAGCAGAAGACGCCGATCATCGCGCCGGGCCAGAGCGCCACGCTGACCGTCGACTTCGCCAAGAAGGGCACCTACGAGTGGTACTGCCCGATCGACGGTCACCGCGCGCAGGGCATGGACGGCAAGATCGCCGTGGCCGGCGGCGGAGGCGGCGGAGGCGGCGGCACGTCGACCCAGAGCTCGAACAAGAGCAACGGCTACTGAGCGGCGGCGCCCGCCAGGCGCGGGTCGAGGACCTCGTGGCGGCCGTCGTCGAGGACGACGACGCCGCCATGGGGCAGCCAGCCGCGCGCTCCCTCGGGGCCGCTCAGCACCGCCGCCTTGGCGCGCAGCTCGGCCTCGGTCGCGCTGGGCGCCAGCGCCGTGGCCTGCACGACGCCGGTGAACGCCGGCCGTCCGGTCGCCGGGTCGAGGAGGTGGTGCGCGGGCGCGCCGTCGGCGTCGAGCCAGCTCCGGCGGCCGATGCCGCTCGTGGCCACGCCGGCGTCGGCCAGCTCGAACGCGTGCACGACCTCGCCGTCGAACGGGCTGGCGACCAGCACCTCGCGGCGCACGCCGGCCGCGCCGCCGACGCGCAGGTCGCCCGCGCAGTCGACGGCGAAGCTCGCGTGCGCGGCGAGCGCGTTCGCGAGCAGGTCGGCGACGAGGCCCTTGGCCAGGCCGCCGCTGTCGAGCGCGAGCCCGGGCGGGCGCGTCACGGTCCGGGCGACCGGGTCGAGCCGCAGGCGCCGCCAGCCGCCCGCCGGGCTCGGGCCGGCGCGGCGGCGGGGCGGCGCGAGCGCCAGGGCCTCGGGCAGCGGGACCGAGGTGGGGAGGTCGCCGACGTAGCCGGCGACCTCGAGCTCGCGCAGCAGCGTGGCGTCGACGAGGCCGCCGGTCGTCCGCGCGGCGTGCAGGACGACGGCGACGAAGGTGGCCATCGCGCCGCTCACCGGCACCTCGGCGCGCGGGTCGTCGTTGAGCCGCGACAGCTCGCTGGACGCCTCGAAGCGGCTGAAGCGGCGATGCCACGCGAGCAGGCGCCGCCGCGCCATGGCGACGGCGTCTGACGCGCGACCCCACGTCCCGTCGCCGGCGACGATGGCCGCGCACGTCGAGCCGAAGCAGTCGAAGCTGGCGCTCGCCTCGGCCCCGTTCGTCACGACTGACGGGTGGTCACGGCCGAGGGCGACTGCGACGTCGCCTGGCTCGTGCTGCTCTTCTTCGGCGTCGACTGCGTCGTGGTCACGGGCGCGGCCGTGGTCTTGGGCGCCGCCGACGCCGTCAGCGCCGGGTCGCGCCCGGCGGCGAGCTGGACGTAGATCGTCGCGAAGAGGGCCAGGAAGATCGCGACGGCCATGCCGCCGACGACCTGGCGGATGCGCAGGGTGCGCCGCCGGCGGGCGAGGAGGCGCTCAGAGGGAGGTGCGGGAGTCATGTCCGGGGCCTTTCGTGGGGGGAACGGTCATCGGGCGGGGGCGGGGGCGGAGGACGTCCCGACCCATCGCGTGACGAGGAGCGCGGCGGCGGGCAGGGCGACGATGGCCGTCGCGGCCAGGAACCAGATCTGGCCCGCGTCGGTGCCCTCGCCCAGCGCGTGGACGAGCCCGAGGACCCAGGCCAGCGCGGTGAAGCGGTGCAGCCGGCGCCAGCGCGCCTGCCCGATCCGCGAGCGCACGTAGAACGACAGCCCGAGCAGCAGCGTCATCCAGCCGCTGACGATCCCGACGGTCGTCCATCCCCGCCGGTAGCCGCTGGCGAACGGCACGGCGATGTCGGTCACGCTCGGGTGCAGGAAGCTGTCGCCGAGCAGCGCCACGGCATGGACGACGATCGTCGCGATCGTGGCCAGCGACAGCGCCTCGTGCACCGCGCGCAGGTCGGGCCCGCGGCCCTTGACGAGCCGGCGGCCCATCGTCAGGCCGAGGGCGACCGCGGCGCTCGAGAGCAGCAGCGCCGCGGTGCCGGCGGCCCGGCTCGTGATCCAGAACAGATGCGGTGCGACCGCCGTGGCGAGCATCGATGCAGGATCGCGGCCGAGGTTGGGAGCGCCCTGGGGCGATCCTGGGAGCTTCCTGGGAGCCGCGCGGCGCGCGAGCTGGGAGGATCCGCCGCCGTGACCGGCGCCGCGTACCTGCACTCCCGACGCAAGCGCCTGCTCGACCTGACGCTCGCGGGCGCGACGCTCGCCGTCGCCGCGCCCGTGATCGCCCTCGCCGCGGTGGCCATCCGGCTCGAGAGCCGCGGCCACCCGATCTACCGCCAGCGCCGCGTCGGCCTGCGCGGCCACCAGTTCGAGGTCATCAAGCTGCGCACGATGGTCACCGGCGCCGAGCAGCTCGGCGCCGGCCTGGCCGTCGACGAGGGCGACGCGCGCATCACGCGCATCGGCGCGCTGCTGCGCCGCGTCTCGATCGACGAGCTCCCCAACCTCGTCAACGTCCTGCGCGGGGAGATGTCGCTCGTCGGCCCGCGGCCGACGCTGCAGGTCCAGGTCGACCGCTACACCGAGCGCCAGCGCCTGCGCCTGGAGGCTCGCCCCGGGCTCACCGGCTGGGCCCAGGTCAACGGCCGCGCGTCGCTGCCGTGGCCCGAGCGCATCGAGCTCGACATCTGGTACCTCGAGCACGCCAGCCTGCGCCTGGACCTGCGCATCCTCGCCGTCAGCGCGCGCATGGCCGTCACGGGCCACGGCCTGTATCGCGGCGAGGCCGGCGGCTGGCGCGAGCCGCTCTGATGGCGCGATGATCCAGGGCACGCCGCAGCCCATCCAGCAGACGAGGAGATCCCGTGCCTGTCCAGCCGCCCTCATCCGCCGAACTCGAGCGCATCGCCGCCACCTTCGGCATGGAGCTCGACCCCGCCGAGCTCGAGCAGATCGCGACGCTGGCGGCGGGCATGGTCGGCGCCTACGACCGCCTCGACGAGCTCGATGCGCCGCCGCGGCCGGTGCGCTACCCGCGCGCCGACCTCGGGCACCGGCCGGTGGGCGAGGAGAACCCCGGCAACGGCTGGGCGTGGCGGTGCTCGATCCCGGGCGCGGCCGAGGGCCCGCTGTCGGGCGTGCGCGTCGCCATCAAGGACAACATCTGCGTGGCCGGCATCCCGCTCCTGAACGGCTCGGAGATGATGGAGGGGTTCGTCCCGCGCGAGGACGCGACCGTGGTGATGCGTCTGCTCGACGCGGGGGCGGAGATCATCGGCAAGACCGCGGTGCCGGCGTACTGCTTCGACGGCGGCAGCGTCACCGGCTATCCGCATCCCGAGCCGCTGAACCCCTACGACCCGGCGCGGCTGCCGGGCGCGTCGTCGAGCGGCAGCGCCGTCGTGATCGCCACCGGCCAGGCCGACATGGCGCTCGGCGGCGACCAGGGCGGGTCGATCCGCATGCCGGCGTCGTGGAGCGGCATCGTCGGCCTCAAGCCGACGTGGGGGCTCGTCCCGTACACCGGCGCGTTCCCGATCGAGCTCACGCTCGACCACCTCGGCCCGATGTGCCGCAGCGCCCGCGACTGCGCGCGGATGCTCGAGGTCATCGCGGGCGACGACGGCCTCGACCCGCGCTGGTCGGGCGGCGAGGTGCAGGCCTACGTGGAGGCGCTCGAGCGGGGCGTCGACGGCCTGCGCGTGGGCGTGGTCGCCGAGGGCTTCGCGTGGCCCGACGTCTCCGAGCCCGACGTCGACGAGGCGGTGCGCAGCGCGGCCGCGGCGCTGGAGGGGGCGGGCGCGACGGTCGAGGAGGTCTCGATCCCGATGCATCGCGACGGGCTGGCGATCTGGAACGCGATCGCCACCGAGGGAGCGACGGAGCTCATGGTGGCCGGAGACTCCATGGGGACGAACTGGAAGGGTCACTACACGACCGACCTGCTCGACTTCTACGGGCGCGCGCGCCGCGCCCGGGCGCGCGACTACTCACCGACGGTGAAGCTCGTGATGCTCGTCGGGACCTA